>JBOHKB010000028.1:0-12985 GCA_050728815.1 Propylenella sp. | reverse complement strand
GACAACACGCTCGCCACGCCCTACCTCTGCCGGCCGTTCGAGCACGGCGCCGACATCATCGTCCACTCGCTGACGAAATTCATGGGCGGGCACGGCAATTCGATCGGCGGCGTCATCGTGGACGGCGGTACGTTCAATTGGTCGGCGGAGGGCCGCTACCCGATGCTGTCGGAGCCGCGGCCAGAGTATCACGGCGTGAAGCTGCACGAGACCTTTGGGAATTTCGCTTTCGCCATCGCCTGCCGCGTGCTCGGCCTCCGCGACCTCGGCCCGGCGATCTCGCCCTTCAACGCCTTCCTCTTCATCACCGGCATCGAGACCCTGCCGCTCCGGATGCAGCGCCACTCCGACAACGCGCTCGCCGTCGCCGAGTGGCTATCGCAGCATCCCGAAGTGACGTGGGTGAGCTATGCGGGCCTGCCGGGCGACCGCTACCACAATCTCGCCAAGCGCTACGTCCCGAAAGGCGCCGGGGCGGTGCTCACCTTCGGCGTGCGCGGCGGCTTCGACGCGGGCGTGCGGATCGTGGAGAGCACAAAGCTCTTCTCGCATCTCGCCAATATCGGCGACACCAAATCGCTCATCATCCACCCGGCCTCGACCACCCACAGCCAGCTTTCGGATGTCGAGAAGATCGCTGCGGGGGCAGGACCGGACGTGGTGCGTCTCTCGGTCGGGCTGGAGGATGTTGAGGACATCCTCGCCGACCTCGACCAGGCGCTTACGGCGGGCGCTTAGGGAAAGCGCTTTCCTCTCTCAGCGCCCGGCGCTTCTGATCTCGTCGATCAGGTCCAGGATGTCGTCCGACAGCTTGTCCTCGCTCATTTCGGCGCGCTCGCGCTCGCCGCTGTCGTGCGCGACGGTGATCTCGTAGGCGATCGTGTCGGCGGCGTGTGGATTGCCGGGCTTCTTTGCGAGCGATTTCAGCTTGCCCTGCGAGAACGCCGCCCGCGCGCGCTTCTGCAGCGCGGCGGGCAGGCTCTCCACATCGACGTTCGTCGGCTCCGGCGAAAGGCCGAAGCCGCCGATTCCACCCGAGGTCTTGATGGTTATCTTCATGCCGCCGCCATTGTGGCCTTAGACGGAAATTCCGACAAGCTTCCACGCGCGGCGAAGGTAGAGCGTCTCGATCGCGCCGAGGCCGAACAGCTTGATCGCGGACTCCATAGTCTGCTGCGCCCAGTCGTTGAACGTCGCGGTGGAGTTGTTGATGACCTGCATCGCGTCGTACCAGACCTTCCCGGGCTTATCCCAGGCGTTGCCGCCGACGAGCTGGCTGTAGAGGTAGAAGGCATGGTTGGGGATGCCCGAGTTGATGTGCACCCCGCCATTGTCGCCGGTCGTGCGGACGAAGAAGTCCATGTGGTAGGGCTGCGGGTCCTTGCCGAGGAGCGCGTCGTCATAAGCCGTTCCCGGTGCCTTCATGTTGCGCAGCGCGGTACCCTTGATCGTCGGGCCGAGAATGCCCTTGCCGATCAGCCAGTCGGCCTGGCTCGCGCTCTCGCCGGCCTTGCGTTGCACGGTGAGCGCGCCGAACACGTCGGCAAAACTCTCGTTCAGGGCGCCGGACTCGCCCTGGTAGACAAGACCTCCGGAGAACTGCACGACGCCGTGCGACATCTCGTGGCCGATCACGGAGAGCTCCGTGAAGGTTCGGAAGATCCGCCCGTCGCCGTCGCCGTAGACCATCTGCAGCCCGTTCCAGAACGCGTTGTTGTAGCCGCGGCGATGGTGGACCGTTGAAACGAGCTTCAGCCCGCCATTGTCGAGGGAATCGCGGCCGAACTCCTTGAAGTAGAGGTCGTAGACCTCGCCCGCGCCGTCGTACGCCTCGTCGACGTTCTTGTCGCCGGTCGGCGGCTGTCCTTCGCTGCGAACGAGCTTGCCCGGCAGCGTGGTCTTCTTGCCGCCGTTATGGATCGCGCGCCTGAGGTTGCGCGTCGTCGCGGGAGGCGGCAAGGCGGCCGCGAGGGCCGCGGGCGCGAGCGGCATCTCCGCCCGCTCTTCGCGCACCTGCTTGTTCTGCTCAAGCAGCGAGTGCGCCATTGCCCGGATCTTCTTGTCGCCGCGCATGGCGAGCGTCTCGACCATGTGGGGCGGAATGATGCAGCAGATCGGATTGCGAACGTGATGATGGTGGTGGTGACGCATGGGCCTCTCCCCTGTCATGCAGTGCCGATAAGCAACTTGCATTAGAAAAATGGGCGAATTGAGCCGGCTGTCAGTGTGCTTTCCCACACTTTCGGGCGAGCTTCGGCGGGCGGCCGCCGGGCAGGCCCCCATTCGTTCCCCGCAGATCAGCCCGGCGTTCCCTCAGGTGGCGTGCCTGCCGCGAAGCGGTTATGTGAGGCGGAAGCCGGGCGAAGCGCGGAATGCCGCGGGGAGTGAGCATGGCGACGAGCTATGACGTGATCATCATCGGATCGGGCCCCGGCGGTTACGTGGCGGCGATCCGCGCCGCGCAACTCGGCCTTAAGGTTGCCGTCGTCGAGAAGGCCTATCTCGGCGGCATCTGCCTCAACTGGGGCTGCATCCCGACCAAGGCTCTGCTCCGCTCCGCCGACGTTTACGAGTCGATGCTGCATGCGAAGGATTTCGGGCTTTCCGCCAAGGACGTCGCATTCGACATCGCCGCCGTGGTGAAGCGCTCGCGCGGCGTCGCGGGTCGGCTCAACCAGGGGGTCGGTTTTCTCCTGAAGAAGAACAAGGTCGACGTCATCTGGGGAAGCGCCAAGCTTGCCGGAAAGGGCAAGGTCGCGGTCGCCACGGCCGACAATCCGCCGAAAGGGGCGCTTGGAGCTGGAGAGTATTCGGCGAAGCACATCGTGATTGCGACCGGCGCGCGCCCGCGCGAGCTGCCGGGGCTGGAGCGCGACCCGAAGCTCGTCTGGACCTACTTCGAGGCGATGGTGCCGCCGACGATGCCGAAATCGCTCCTCGTCGTCGGTTCGGGCGCGATCGGCATCGAGTTCGCTTCGTTCTTCCGCACGCTCGGGTCAGAGGTGACGGTGGTCGAAATCCTGCCGCAGATTCTCCCCGTCGAGGATCATGAGGTCGCCGCGCATGCGCGAAAGCGCTTCGAGAAGGCCGGCATCAAGATCCACACCGAGGCGAAGGTCCAAAAACTCGACAAGGGCAAGGACGACGTCACCGCCACGATCGAGCTGAAGGGCAGTAAGGCCGAGACGCTCAAGGTCGACCGCGTCATCTCGGCGGTCGGCGTAGTCGGGAATATCGAGGGGCTCGGCCTCGAAGCGCTTGGCGTGAAGACCGAGCGCGGCATCATCGTCGCCGACGGGCTCGGCCGGACGAATGTCGAGGGCGTCTACGCGATCGGCGACGTGGCCGGTCCGCCCCTGCTCGCCCACAAGGCCGAGCACGAGGGCGTCGTGTGCGTCGAGGCGATCGCCGGCAGGAAGCCGCACGCCATCGACAAGCTCAAGATTCCTGGCTGCACCTACTGCAATCCGCAGATCGCTTCGGTGGGCCTGACGGAAGCCAAGGCGAAGGAGGCGGGCTACGAGGTGAAAGTCGGCCGCTTCCCCTTCATCGGCAACGGCAAGGCGATCGCGCTCGGCGAGCCGGACGGCCTGGTGAAGACGATCTTCGACGCCAAGACCGGGCAGCTGTTGGGCGCGCATCTCGTCGGCGCGGAAGTGACGGAACTGATCCAGGGTTTCGTCGTCGCCATGAACCTCGAAACCACCGAGCAGGAGCTGATCGACAGCGTCTTCCCCCACCCGACCATCTCGGAAACGATGCACGAGAGCGTGCTTGACGCGTACGGGCGTGTTATCCACGTTTGAGGAGAGGACTCGTTGGAAGGGTTCGCCAACCTAACTCAGGTTCTGCAGAACATTGTCTTGGCAGCCGCCGCAGTCGTAGGCGCGTACATTGCCTGGAAGGGAATCCTTCCAGCGCGCTCGCAGGCCGACGCAGCCCGTAACCAAGCCGAATTGGCGCGGCGCGCGCATGTGCTGGATTTATTTCAATCGGCCGTTTCCAGGCTAGCTGACCCGAAGCTCGAAATCCGCCTCGGCGCTATATATGTTCTGCGCTACATAGCGGAAGATTATCCTGATTTGGGCCGTCCCGTCCTCGAGCTGCTCAATGCCTACATCCGCGAACGTTCAACCGACTATGAAGATGATATGCCTCCTGTCGACGTTCGCGAGATCATCACCATCCTGAAAAGGAGGTCGCCCTGATGAATTCAAAAGCACGAAAGCAAAAATGGGACACCGAGCCGTTTCGAATCGATCTGCATGGCGCGTTTGTGCGGCGTGTTGATCTGAGCGGCGCG
Source organism: Propylenella sp. (assembly GCA_050728815.1). Lineage (GTDB taxonomy): Bacteria > Pseudomonadota > Alphaproteobacteria > Rhizobiales > Afifellaceae > DASWJZ01. The sequence goes on along the minus strand of JBOHKB010000028.1, from coordinate 8,682 downwards.
AGTCTTGTGGAGGCCAACCTCGCGCGAGCTGACGCAACCGGCGCGAGCTTTCGCGATGCCGATTTCGACCGCGCAAACCTTGACGGTACAATCCTCGTTGGCGCCGATCTAACCGGTGCTCGGAATCTGACGACCGAGCAGCTTTCCCATGCGGTGCTGGATGAAACGACCGCGCTTCCCGACTACATTGACCGAGCGAGGCTGCCCACCGCCTCGGGACGCGGCTAAGCGCGCTTTATTGCTCAAGAGGTCGCTGCGCAGAACCGCGTGAAACATAAGGCGAGGAGAAACGCTATGGCAGGTTTTGGCTGGATTATGACGATTATCATCGGCGGGCTCGCGGGATGGATCGCGGAAAAGGTCATGAAGGCAGACCACGGCCTCATCACCAACATCATTCTGGGCATTCTCGGCGCGGTGATCCTGAACGCCATCCTGATCGGCCTCTTCGGCTCGACGCTCGGTGGATTCGTCGGCCAGCTTCTCGTCGCGGTGATCGGCGCCTGCATCCTGGTCTTCGGCTACAGGGCCATCCGCCGCTGAGTTCGACGCGATAGAGAAATTTTGGTGGTCACTCTCATCGACACGCTCGAGAAGCACGCAGGCCGGACAACGCGCCCGCGCCATCCGGAGAAGGCGCATCGGCCCGACAGCCCGGTCCTGCACAAGCCGGAGTGGATTCGCGTGCGCGCGCCGGGCTCGCCGGAGTGGGCGGAGACGCGAAACATCGTGCGCGAGAACAAGCTCGTCACGGTTTGCGAGGAGGCTGGCTGCCCGAACATCGGCGAGTGCTGGTCGAAGAAGCACGCGACCTTCATGATTCTCGGCGACACCTGCACGCGCGCCTGCGCCTTCTGCAACGTGAAGACCGGCATCCCCGGCGAAGTCGACGCCGACGAACCGGCGCGCCTCGCCGACGCCGTCGCCAAGATGGGTCTCGCCCATGTCGTGGTGACCTCGGTCGACCGCGACGATCTTGCGGACGGCGGGGCAAGGCACTTCGCCGCCGTCATCCGCGCCGTTCGCGCGCGCTCGCCGGCGACGACGATCGAAGTGCTGACGCCTGATTTCCTGCGCAAGGAGGGCGCGCTCGAAATTGTGGTCGAGGCGCGGCCGGATGTCTTCAACCACAACCTCGAAACCGTCCCGTCGCTCTATCTCACCGTCCGGCCCGGCGCACGCTACTTCCACTCCGTTCGCCTCTTGCAGCGGGTGAAGGAGCTTGACCCGCAGATGTTCACGAAGTCGGGCATGATGGTGGGGCTCGGCGAGACGCGAAACGAGGTGCTGCAGGTGATGGACGATCTCCGCGCCGCCGATGTCGGTTTCCTGACGATCGGCCAGTACCTGCAGCCGACTCGGAAGCATCATCCTGTGAAGGAGTTCGTCACGCCGGAGGCGTTCCGCTCCTACGCGACGATCGCCTACGCGAAGGGCTTTCTGCTCGTCTCGGCAAGCCCACTCACCCGCTCCTCGCACCACGCCGGCGAGGATTTCGCGCGGCTCAAGGCTGCCCACGCCGCCCGCGCCTGATCGACGGGCTGATGCACGGATTCAGCACGACGCGCCGCGTCCCGCATCCGCCCGAAAAAATGTTCGACCTCGTCGCCGACGTGGAGCGCTATCCGGAATTCGTGCCGTTCTGCGAGCGGCTCACCGTACGCAAGCGGAAAAGCGAGAACGGACGCGAAGTGATCGTCGCCGACATGACCATCGGCTACAAGCTCATCCGCGAGACCTTCACATCGCGAGTGGTCTTCGATCGCGGGGCCCTTAAGATCGAGGGGCACGACCTCGCGGGTCCGTTTCGTAGAATGGAGAACCACTGGACGTTCCACGCCTTGCCCGGCGGCGGCTCGGAGGTCCGCTTCCAGATCGCTTACGAGTTCCGCAGCCGCACGCTCGCCATGCTGATGGGCGCCGTGTTCGACCGCGCCTTCCGCATGTTCGTGCACGCCTTCGAGACGCGGGCTGACAGGGTCTACGAACGCAAGGCAGAGATCTGAGACTCGAGTCGCTCGTCCGGAGCCGGAAAGCGGTCGAGGAAGGCACGGGCGCGCGGCATTGCATCGTACAAGAACCGTGCCGGCTCACGCAGCCACAGGCCGTCGTACTCACGCGAAGCAGCCTCCGATACGAGTACACTCGCCGGCAGCTCCACGAGCGTTGCTTCCCAGCCTGGCCAGCGTGCCTGAGCGCGCCGGTATGTGTGCTCCAGGAATTCCGAACGGGACGAATAGCCGTGATAGTCAAAGGCCCATTCCCGGGTGGCTACGAAGATATGGTTGCCCGTGAAGCCGGGTTTCGGCTTCAGCCAAAGCGCGGCCGTCTCCGCATTTCCGTGCCGCTCCAGGAACGCATAGGCAAGAACGTGACATGCCCGCATGCAAAGAAAACGCGGTCCGGGAGGTTCCACCGCTTCTTGGGGGCGTGCTTCGTTCCCTTGGTTCTCGGGAGGTACATGGGGCAAGGCGTAGCCGATTCGGAGGAGCAGAGGGGCTCATCGTGCGACGAGCGCTTCGCCAATGAGCGCAAGCGCTTCCGCGACAGAGGCGAGCCGGATTGGCCGTCGCCCCAGATCGCCGAAGCGCTTCTCGCGGTGGAGGGCCGCCCTACCGCCTCGCCTCATCGCGGCGAAATGCACCAATCCCACCGGCTTTGCCTGCGTGCCGCCGCCCGGGCCGGCAACGCCGGTGACGGAGACAGCAATGTTAGCCTGGGAATGAGCAAGCGCGCCCTCCGCCATCGCCCGAGCAACTGCTTCACTGACCGCGCCATGCCTCGCGATGAGATCGGCCGGAACACCGAGCATCTCGGTCTTCGCTTCGTTGGAATAGGTGACGAAGCCGCGCTCGAACACGTCGGAGGAGCTTGGCACTTCCGTCAGGATCGCGGCGATCAGCCCGCCGGTGCAGGACTCGGCGGTCGCAAGCCGCAGCTTCCTTCTACGAAAAGCCTCGAGCAGATCGCCGGCCTCTTTCACCAGCGCGTCGAAATCCTGGCTCACGCTTCGGCCGGCAGCGATACGGTGGCGATCGCCAGCGCCGCGATCCCTTCGCCGCGGCCGATGAATCCCATCTTCTCGTTGGTCGTCGCCTTGACGCCGACCCGGTCGGCGGAAACCCCCACCAGCTCGGCGATGCGCGCCTGCATTTTCTTGCGGTGCGGGCCGATTCTTGGCGCCTCGCAAACGAGCGTCACGTCGACGTTGACGACGCGTCCGCCCCTCGCGCGCACGCGACGCACCGCCTCGGTGACGAAGCGGTCCGAGGAGACGCCCTTCCACTGCGGGTCGGACGGCGGAAAATGCTCGCCGATGTCGCCGTCGCCGATCGTGCCGAGCAGCGCGTCGGTGAGCGCGTGCAAGCCGGCATCGGCGTCGGAATGGCCGGTGAGGCCGTGCGTGTGTGGAATCTCAACGCCGCAGAGCCACACCGAGTCGCCCGGCCCGAAGCGATGCACGTCGAAGCCCTGGCCGGTGCGCGTCTCTGTTGCCAGTCGCAGCATCCGTTCGGCCGCGGCAAAATCCGCCGGCTGCGTGAGCTTGACGTTGCCGCGGTCGCCTTCGACCGCGCGGACGGCAAGGCCGGCGAGCGCCGCGACTGCCGCATCGTCGGTGAGGTCGTGCATGCCGGACGAAGCGGCGCGTCTGTGTGCATCGAGAAGCGCGTCGAAAGGAAAACCCTGCGGCGTCTGCGCGGTGGCGAGCGCGTCGCGCGGAACCGTGGCAGCGACGATGCCGCCATCGATCCGCTTCAGCGTCTCGGTGACCGGAGCAACCGGAATCGCCCCGTGCTCTCCGTCGCAGGCGGCGATCACCCGTTCGATCAGTTCCACCGCTATGAACGGCCGCGCGGCGTCATGGACCAGCACCAGCCGCGGCGCCCACGAAGCCAGCGCCTCGAGCCCGTTCCGCACCGACTGCTGGCGGGTCGCGCCACCTCTGACCGGTGGAAGGACCCTGGGCAGGCCACGCACGGCGTCTCGATAGGAAGCCTCGTCGGCTTCGCCAATGACCACCTGGATCGGGTCGATCCCCGCGTGCGACAAAAGCGCCTCCAGTGTGCGCTGCAACACGGTTTTGCCGCCGAGCTTTGCATATTGCTTCGGAAGGTCGCGAAAGGCCCGGCTGCCGCGGCCGGCCGCGACCACCAGCGCCGCCACGCCACCCTCCGCGCGGACTGGATTTGCTGGCATCCCGGCTCCCATCGCGGGGCTCATAGCACACGCGCTCAGCGCCCGTCGCCTCTTGCGCGCCGCATCCAATTGGCTATTCTGACGGCAATTTCAGAGCTGCCTAAATCTTAGGCAACGACAGGGAAATCAACGTTGGAGCCGGCCAACCTCAGCAAAAATGCGGAATCGGCTTTCGGGGGCGGAGCAGCGGCGATTCTCAACGCGCTGCCCCACCCGGTGGTGACAATCGCGCCCGATGGACGCCTTTCGGGGGCCAACCAGGCCGCGGAAGCATTCTTCCAGAACTCCAGCCCCGTCCTCGCGCGCCACGAGCTCGCGCACTTCGTGCCGTTCGGGAGCCCTCTCTTCAGCCTGATCGAGCAGGTGCGCGAGAAAAGCGCCCCGGTCACGGAATACCGCGTCGACATCAGTTCGCCCCGGCTCGGGCCCGACCGCATCGTCGATATCTACGCCACACCGGTCGCCGAGCAGTCCGGCCACGTCGCGATCATGCTCCTGCCGCGCTCGATGACAGAAAAGATCGACCGCCAGCTTACGCATCGCGGGGCGGCGCGCACGGTGACCGGCCTCGCCTCGATGCTGGCGCATGAGATCAAGAACCCGCTCTCAGGCATCCGCGGGGCCGCGCAGCTGTTGGAAGCCGACGCCGACGAGAACGGCCGCGCGCTGACGCGCCTCATCTGCGACGAAGCGGACCGCATCGTCGGCCTCGTCGATCGCATGGAGACTTTCGCCGACCAGCGCCCGATGGAGCGCGACGCGGTCAACATCCACGCGATCCTCGAACGCGTGAAGGTGGTCGCCCGCAACGGCTTCGCCCGCAACGTCCGCATTCTGGAGGAATACGACCCGTCGCTGCCGCCGGTTCACGCGAACCGCGATCAGCTCATCCAGGTGTTCCTCAATCTTGCGAAGAACGCCGCCGAAGCGCTTCAGGGCACGAAAGACCCTGAGATCGTGTTCCGCACCGCGTTTCGCCCGGGCATCCGCCTGTCGATGCCTGGGAGCCGCAGCCGGGTGAGCCTGCCGCTCGAATTCTCGGTGGTCGACAACGGCCCCGGCGTGCCGGAGGACCTGCTGCCCTACATGTTCGACCCCTTCGTCACCTCCAAGGCGAACGGATCCGGCCTCGGTCTTGCATTGGTCGCCAAGATCATCGGGGACCACGGCGGGGTCATCGAATGCGAATCGCAACCGCGCCGCACCGCCTTCCGTATTCTCATGCCGGCACATACAGGCGATGGCGACGAGGAAGTGGAGCAAGAGTGATGGCGAGCGGGACGATCCTGGTTGCCGACGACGACGCCGCGATCCGCACGGTGCTCAACCAGGCGCTCTCGCGCTCCGGCTACACGGTGCGCCTCACCTCCAACGCCGCCACGCTCTGGCGCTGGGTGGCGGAAGGCGAGGGGGACGTGGTCATCACCGACGTAGTTATGCCGGACGGGAACGCCTTCGACCTCATTCCGCGCATAAAGCGCACGCGGCCGGACCTGCCCGTCGTCGTGATGAGCGCGCAGAACACCTTTATGACGGCGATCCGTGCCTCGGAGAAGGGCGCCTACGACTACCTGCCAAAGCCATTCGACCTGAAGGAGCTGACCGCGATCGTCGGCCGTGCGCTCGCCGAGCCGCGTGGCGCTCCGCGGGCCGACGCCGACGAGGAGGGCGGTGAGGCCATCCCGCTCGTCGGCCGCTCGCCTGCGATGCAGGACATCTACCGCATGCTCGCGCGGCTGATGCAGACCGACCTGACGGTCATGATCTCCGGCGAGTCGGGCACCGGCAAGGAGCTGGTGGCGCGCGCGCTCCACGACTACGGCAAGCGGCGAAAGGGCCCCTTCGTCGCCGTCAACATGGCGGCTATCCCACGTGATCTCATCGAATCGGAGCTGTTCGGGCATGAGCGCGGCGCCTTCACCGGCGCGCAGGCGCGCTCCGTCGGGCGCTTCGAGCAGGCGGAAGGCGGCACGCTCTTCCTCGACGAGATCGGCGACATGCCGATGGAGGCGCAGACACGGCTGCTGCGCGTGCTGCAGCAGGGCGAGTACACGACCGTCGGCGGCCGCACGCCGATCCGGAGCGACGTCCGCATCATCGCCGCCACCAATAAGGATCTGCGCCAGCTGATCCGGCAGGGGCTGTTCCGCGAGGACCTTTTCTTCCGGCTGAATGTCGTGCCTATCCGCCTGCCGCCGCTTCGCGAGCGCATCGACGACATACCCGACCTGATTCGCCACTTCCTCAACATCGCCGAACGAGAGGGTTTGCCAGCGAAGACGATCGAGCCGGGCGCGGTCGAGGCAATGCAGCGCTATCGCTGGCCTGGAAACGTGCGCGAGCTGGAAAACCTCATCCGCCGGTTGACCGCGCTCTACCCGCAGGAAACCATCACCGCGCCGATCATCGAGAACGAGATCGGGCCAATGTCAGAGATCGAGCCTGCGCCGGCCGACGAGTCGGACAGCATCAGCGGCGCGCTCGAACGCCATCTCGCCGGATATTTCGGGGAGTTCGGCAACGGGCTACCGCCGCCGGGGCTCTATCAGCGCGTGCTCCGGGAGGTGGAGGTGCCGCTCATCAGCGCCGCGCTCGGCGCCACCCGCGGCAACCAGATCAAGGCGGCGGAACTGCTCGGTCTCAACCGCAACACGCTGCGTAAGAAGATCCGCGAGCTTGATATCCATGTGATGCGCCGCGGCGTTTGACCCTGTCGCGGATTTGACCTTCCGGCCTTAATAGTGACAAATTGGTCACGCCTGTTGCTCAGGCGCATCTCTCTCTTTGCGCAAGCGGGGAATCATCCAAACCGAAATGTCCGCTGCTGAAAGTGCACCGACTCCCGGTTTCCCGGTCCAGCGGAGACGGACTTCGCGGTGGATCGGCCTTTTGATCGTGCTTTCCGCGGTGGCGATCGCGGTCGCCTCGTTCCTGATCCTGACGGGCCAAACTCCGATCCAGCCAACGCCGATCGTCGTCCGGGCCGCCGGCGCCGCGAACGCGCTGATCGTTCTGCTCCTGATCGGAATCGTCGCTTACGAGGCTGCCGGCCTTTGGATCGCGCGCCGGCGCGGGCGGGCGGCGTCGCGGCTGCATGTGCGCATCGTGCTCCTCTTCTCATTCATCGCCGCGATGCCCGCCATCCTCATGATGGTGATCGCCTCGATCACGCTGAACAAGGGCCTCGACCGGTGGTTCGGCGGGCGTGTCCCGGCGATCATCGAGACCTCCCGCGCCGTGGCGCAGGCCTATGTCGAAGAGCACAGCCGGATGCTTGCGCTCGATCTCCTCGCCATTTCCGGGGAGTTCAATCGTGTGACGCCCGATCTCCAGGCGAATGCACAGCCGATCTCCAGCTATCTCACCAACCAGGCAAAGCTCCGCGGCCTCGCCTCCGTGCAGCTTATCCGGCGTGACCGCAGCCTGATCCTGGAGGGCGAGACCAACAGCGACGAGAGCGTCCCTCCGGCACCGGAGAGCATCTTCGACCAGCTTGATTCAGGACAGCCGGCGCTGATCGCGCCCGGCACGACCAATCTCGTTGGCGGCGTCCTCAAGCTCACTGCCTTCGACGATGTCTACCTCTATCTGTCACGGCCGCTCGATCCGCGAGTGTCGCGCAACCTGCGCCTGACCGAGGAGAACGCGGCGGAGTACGCGCAGCTCGAAGCCAGCCGCTTCGGCGTGCAGGTCGCCTTCGGAATCATGTTCGCCGGCGTCGCGCTCATCGTGCTCCTGTCCGCCATCTGGATCGGGCTCGGCTTCGCCCGCTCGCTCGTTTCGCCGATCCGCGGACTGATTGGGGCGGCGCAGGAGATCGCCTCCGGCAATCTCAACGTTCGGGTCCCGGTGCGCGGCTCCGCGGGCGATATCAGCGTGCTCGCCGAGACCTTCAACACGATGACCGGGCAGGTGAAGTCGCAGCGCGACGATCTCATCGCCGCGAACGAGCAGATGGACCAGCGGCGGCGCTTCACCGCGGCGGTGCTCTCCGGCGTTTCGGCCGGCGTCATCGGACTCGACGGGGAGGGGGCTGTGACGCTGGTCAACCGCTCCGCGCTCGAAGTGCTCGGCATGCAGGAGCCTGAGCTGGTCGGAAAGGCGCTAGGCGAAGCGATCCCGGCGCTGAAGCCCGTGCTGGGAGAGGCGAAGCAGCGCGGGCGCGGGCCGGCGCGCGACCAGATCCACGTCGTTCGCGAAGGCGAGCAGCGCACGCTGAACGTCCAGGTCACGCAGGAGAGATCCGGCGGCAAGGTCGAAGGGCTGGTCGTCACGCTCGACGACATCACCGACCTGACCGCGGCCGAGCGCCGCTCCGCCTGGGCGGACGTCGCCCGGCGCATCGCCCACGAGATCAAGAACCCGCTCACGCCCATCCAGCTCTCGGCCCAGCGGCTGCGCCGACGGCTGGCCCGCGCCGGCAGCGCCGACGAGCGGCAGCTCGTGGTCGAGTGCACGGAGACGATCATCCAGGAGGTCGACGGC
>JBOHKB010000027.1:0-3919 GCA_050728815.1 Propylenella sp. | reverse complement strand
GTGCCGAGCGTTGACGCGCGGCATGGACAACGTTTTGGGCGGGATGCTGCCGGTGATGACCGGCTCGTCCGGCCGCGGGTTGGGCACCCGCGCGAGGTCGGCTGGTTCCCCTGCGGGCGCAGCCTCGTGCGTCGCCTCGCCGATCGATGCAAGCTGAGGCGCGACCGGCTCCTCGCTCGCGGCTGCGCCCTCGGCGGCGACGATCTTTGGCCCGGCGGGAAGCGGCGCGGGCGGCGTCTCAGCGGCCGCTGACGCCGCGACGGATCCAGTATGGAGCGGCGCCGGCGGCTCCGAAGCAAGCTCCACCTGCCCGCCCCACTGCCGTTCGCTCGGGAAGAATTCGCCGGAGCCGTTGGCGCCGTAATAGAAGGCGCTGCCCATCGCGGCCGTCAGGCCCAGGATGCTGACGCCAAGCAGCACCGGCTTCGCCCGTCGCAGGAATCGCCGCCAGCGCGTGTGGCGTCCCATCACGATGTCTTCCAGGCTCACCGATCGGATGGCGTCCAGTCTATTGGCCTGGCGCGACTGCCTGCTCATGGCGTCTCAACTCTCACTCGCCTGACGAGGCTATGGCCGATCAAACTCCGCTCATATGGTTGCCATCGCGTTAAGCAGGGCGGCGGGTGACGACGTAAAGCACGAGCGCCGCGGCGTTGGAGACGTTGAGGCTCGCGATCGGGCCGGGGACGTCGAGGCGCGCCAGCCGGTCGCATTTCTCCCGCGTCAGGCGGCGGAGGCCCTTTCCCTCGCCGCCGAGCACGATGGCGGTCCTTTCACCGAACGACAGAGACTCCAGCCGCTCGTCGCAAGCGCTGTCGAGGCCGATACGCTCAAACCCCATGCCGGCGAGCGCATCGAGCGCGCGCGCAAGGTTCTTCACCCGGACGAGCGCCACATGTTCGAGCCCGCCCGAAGCAGCCTTGGCGAGCACGCCCGAATCGGCCGGCCCGTGCCGCTCGGTAAGGATCACCGCATCTGCGCCGAATGCGGCGGCGGAGCGGATGACCGCGCCGACATTGTGCGGGTCGGTGACCTGGTCGAGCACGACAACGATGAGCGCATCGCCGAGATCGGTGATATCCGGCGCGGGGAGGGGCTCGCAGACGACCGCAATCCCCTGATGCACGGCCTTCGCCCCGGCGGCTTGCTCGATCTCGCGGGCGTCGACGGGCGGGGGGAGGTTTTCGACGCCGAGCTCAGCGACGCGGGCGAGGGCGTTCTCCGTAGCAAGGATGCGGTGGATATGGCGGCGCGGGTTTTTCAGCGCGGCGAGCGCGCTGTGCCAGCCGTAGATGACGGTCGGACCGCCGCCGACCTGTGTCCTCTGTGGCCGCCTGTGCCCGCCCGATCGCATGGCTCTTTGTAACCCAGAATCCGGATTGCGCTGCCCTCCCTCAACGCCTCCGTGCAAGAGAGAGGGGCGCCGCGCGTTGACAGGCTTCGGCCCCCTGCGCATATACGGCCCCAACGGAACCGACCGTCCGCGGCCGTCGGTTTCCGGTCGCGCCGCGCGTCGAGCGGGTGCGGGGGAGTGTCCCGAGTGGCAAAGGGGGCGGACTGTAAATCCGCTGGCGAACGCCTTCGTAGGTTCGAGTCCTACCTCCCCCACCATCCAGAGAACGGAGGACAGGGTAGTGTCTCAGTTTGAAATCAGGCGACCTTGACGCGGGTGTCGCATCCCGCCTTCGGCTCCTATATGCTTAGCGGAAAGCATGGAGTTTGTCGGCGATGTTTGAGGCCACATTTGTAAGGAAAGACGGACTTGAGGAAACCGATATAGGAAGTCCGTATCACTTGAGAGTCGAGACGCTATCGGAAGCGGAGGACGAGGCGCTAGCTCTCCCCCGCCCCGAGGGGGCCAATTTCATCAAGCTATCGCGTATCGGCGGGTTGGTCGAACGCGAGATTGGGTTCGCCCTCTAATGCCCCGAGGCCCTAAAGGCGAGAAGCGCCCCGCCGACGTGATCGGCAACGCCGTCCGCGTCATGGAGATCGCCACCGGCCAGCGGGAGGAAGAGTACGACGGCAAGCCGGAAAGCCCTGCCGCCGAGCTTGGCCGGAAGGGCGGCAAGGCGAGGGCTGAGAAACTTTCCGCAAAGAAACGCACTGAAATTGCCCGAAAGGCGGCTTCAATGCGTTGGGCCGCTCGGAGCGGGTGACGCTTGCGGCACGTTTGATGGGCCTGCTCCCTGCAAGACGATCTGCTGCTGCTGTTGAAGCCGGATATACCTCCTGCCCAAATGGTTTTCGATGACCTTAAATGCCGCCGTGTTCGATAGCGTAAGCATGAAGCAATGATGAACGGTGAGCACTAAGTCTTGTAGAGTTTTATCCTGCGGGTTCTCCAAGTCTCTGATCTCCAATCCCATTGCCTTACAATCTTCCGAATGAAGATGCTTATCATGCCCTTTGTTCTTGCTCAGATCGGTAAGTTCCTCGACAACCTTAGCTACCTTCGCATCTCTCTCCGCTTTGGGCAGACTTGAAAACATATTCTCTCGGAGAAAATTTCCTATCAGACTCTCTGCTTCATCCACTGCCCATTGACACCTTTGCACGAAAGACGGGCTGTATCGAGATAGAATAGGGTTCCAAACGAACTGTTTCCTCGGATCGGCGATCATTTCTTGGTAAGCAGTCTTAAGTTCTGCTAGTACCGCAGCCGCCGGTATGCCGTTTATCTGCGGATCAACCGGTCCCAAATTTGAATGCTTCCCCATATATATATTTCCCTACAGGCACAGGCGATCAACGTTCCGGCCGACATCGCGAGCTGGGGCACGAACGCTCGAATGTCATTTCCGAACATCTGTCTGAGATAGTGAACAAGTGAAGCTGTAGCAGCGCCGCCGCCGCCGGGGGTATGTAGGAAAAGGTCTAGCCCCTTAGACCTATCCAGCTTGTGAATACAGAGCATGAAACCGTTCTTGTCTTCATCGCCGATTTCGATCCCCTGCACCTTGGGTTTGGATAGCCATCCAGAGTAATAGCAAATGACATTCCGCCCCACATGATTGTGAAGCTGGTTTAGATATTTCTTGCGGACTTTGTCTGTCGCCGCCTCACCGGTTACGGGATCGTCTTTTTCTTTTCTGATTTCGTTTAGGACGTAACTCCAATTTGGCATCCGCATTGCCCCCCAGCTCAGGCATTTGCAGAGGCGGCGAGGCAAACGCAAGAGTTGTAGGCACACTAATATACGCCGACGGGTCCATCAAGGCTGTAGGTTCGACCTGCGCCGGCTGCACGTACCCCAAGGCAATGAGTTCGCTAAACATCTGGACTGGCGTCACTTCCTTGGCCACTTTTGCAATCATAGCGAGACTCCCCTTCTCAGACTAGCAGACAACGCGAGGCGTTAACAATCGCTGCACATCATGAACTTTTATCCTTGCCTGTAAGCAAAAGAGTTCATATATTAGCGGCATGAACAAATTGCCCCTCGCCAGGCGCGTCCAAATCCTCAGCCTTCTCTGCGAAGGCATGTCCATGCGGGCGATCTCGCGGATCGCCGATGTGAGCATCAACACCGTCTCAAAGCTGCTAGTGGACGCCGGCAAGGCGTGCGCCGCGTTCCACGATGAGAAGGTCCGCGACGTGAAGGCCACCCGGGTACAGGTGGATGAGATTTGGAGCTTCACCCACGCCAAGCAAAAGAACGTCCCGAACGCTAAGAAGGCCCCGCCGGTTGCCGGCGACACTTGGACGTGGACGGCGATTGAGGCCGACACCAAGCTGATCGTCTCGTGGCTCGTTGGCGGGCGCGACGGCGAATACGCGATGGCCTTCATGGACGATCTGCGGGAGCGCCTCGCCAACCGCGTCCAGCTCACCAGCGACGGGCACAAGGCGTATCTGGAGGCCGTGGAAGGCGCGTTCGGTGCCGATATCGACTATGCGCAGCTCGTGAAGCTCTACG
>JBOHKB010000026.1:0-5212 GCA_050728815.1 Propylenella sp. | reverse complement strand
GAGCAGCCCGACGAACGTGATGAGGAGGCTGAGCGCCATCTGCGAAAGGCGCCAGGCGACCGCAGGTATTCCCGTTCCGGCGGGCTGGGAACGCCGAAGCGCTGGGCCGGTCGGGGTCGCTCCCCCGGTTACCGGCGCCGGCGCCTCGCTATTCGCCATCGGGGTCAGGTCGTCCGGGTCGGCAGCGGCCGGCGCGGACTACCCGAACCTACTTCGTCACGGTCCAGTAGAAGGCGGAGCTCACCGCGCCGCCGGACGAGAAGCCCTGTACCGATTTCGCCATGCCGACCTGCTCGTTCTCCTGGAACATGCAGATGATCGGAGACACTTTCTGGTCGATCCGCTGGATCTCCTCGTACATCTGCCGGCGTTTCTCCGTGTCGTTCTCCACCACCGCGGCGTTCACCACCTCCTTGGTGGCCTCGGCCGGATAGGCGTTCCGCCAGGCGAGGTAGCCGGTGTTCTTGTCCTCGTCGGCATTGCCGGGATTATCGGCGAACGTGCCGGCATTGGTGTGCGGGTCGGGATAGTCCGGACCCCAGTTCTGCACGATCAGCTCATGCGTGCGGGCGCGGTAGGAGTCGAGAATTTCTGTCCCGGCGCCGCTCTTGATCGTGGCCCTAATCCCGGCCTGTCCAAGCGTGTTCTGGATCGCCGCCGCGATATCCATCGCGGTCTGCTGGTTGCGGACAGAGATCTCGACGTCGAATCCATCCGCATATCCCGCCGCGGCGAGCAGCTCCTTCGCCTTATCCACATCGAGCTTGTAGGGCTTGTCTTCGATCGCGCCGAGGAAACCCGCCGGCAGGAAGCTCTGGTGCACCACGAACTGACCCTTCAGGAAGGTGCTCGCCATGCCTTCGTAGTCGACCAGGTAGCGGAGCGCCTCGACGACCTGCGGCTTCGAAAGCACCTCGTGCTTCTGGTTGGCGCCGAGGTAGTAGATGAGGCCGCGCGGCTGATCGGAAAGCTGGAGGTCCGCATTGGCGGCAATCGCCTCCGCATCGTTCGGCGGCAGCCGGCGGGCGACATCGGCGTCGCCCTGCTCGACCTGCAGCCGGCGCGTGGCGGCCTCGGGGACATGACGGACGAAGACGCGCTTCAGCGCAACGTCGCCGCCCCAGTAGCCGTCGACCCGCTCGAGCAAGATGGAGTCGGCGGCCTTCCACGAGCGCAGCATGTAGGGGCCCGACCCGGCCGAGTTGGTCTTCAGCCACTCGTAGCCCATGTCGCCGTTCGCCTCGTGCTCCATCGCGAGCTTCTTGTCGACCACGGAGGCAACGATAGCGGTCAGACAGTTGTAGAAGAACGACTGCGCATAGGCCTTGTCGGTTGTGATGGTGAACTCCATCGGCCCGGCCGTCTTGATCATCTCTTCGACGTTTTCCGGCGTGAGGCCGAACTGGGTCAGGATGAACGACGGGGTCTTGGCGAGCTTCACCACCCGCTGCAGCGACCAGACCGCGTCGTCCGCGGTGATCGGGTTGCCGCTGTGGAACTTCAGCCCCTCCTTCATCTTGATCGTGTAGGTCTTGCCGTCGTCGCTCACGCTCCAGCTTTCAGCTAGTCCCGGCTCGAGCTGGAAATCGTTCGCGGGCAGGATGCGGATCAGGCGGTCGTAGACGTTGAGCAGGGCGTCCTGTCCGGAGAACTCGAAGCTTTCCGCTGGATCGAGCGAGACGATGTCTTCAATCTGGTCAGCGATCACCAGCGTGTCTGCAGGCGTCTCGGCAAAGGCCGGAGACGACAGGCTCAGCGCCGCGAACGTCGCGAACGCCAACGTGAAATGGTTCATGGAATTAGCTCCCTCGGGACGAACGGGGCGCGTTGCCCGGCTGGCCGGATTTGATCGGCTTCCCGCGCCTTTGTCCAGCCTCCGGAGAAAGGGGCGCGCCGAGCATGGCCGCTCCGCTCCGCCCGCAATCGGCCGCTCGCGGTTCCGCGCCGGATGCAGCCTCGCGCCGATGGTCGAGGCGGCCAGACCGGCACCGCTTTGCGTCATCGCCCCGCAGCATAACCCTGCATGAAACGCGGGTTGGCGGCCACCTTCAGAAGCTCGCCGTCCTTCGCCGCCGCGGTGACGCGGCCGAGCGCCCAGTCGTCGTCGACTTCGAGATCGTGTCCCCGCCGGCGAAGCTCCTTCTTCGTCTTCTCGGCAAAGCGTCCCTCGACCGCGAGATGGCCGGGCCGCGATCCGCGCGGATAAAACGATGCCGGGAAATGCGCGGTGTGAAACTCGGGGCTGTCGATCGCCTCCTGCAGGTTCATCCCGTGATGGACGTGGCGCAGGAAGACATGCAGCGCCCACTGGTCCTGCTGATCGCCGCCGGGCGTGCCGAAGGCCATGTAGGGCTCGCCGTCGCGGAGCGCGAGCGACGGGGTGAGCGTCGTGCGCGGCCGCTTGCCGGGGGCGAGACTCGCGGGCGTCCCCTCAACGAGCCAGAACATCTGCCCCCGCGTCGTCAGCGGAAAGCCAAGCTCGGGGATAACCGGCGAGGAGTGCAGCCAACCGCCGCTCGGCGTCGCCGAGACCATGTTGCCAAAGCGGTCGATCACATCGACATGCACCGTGTCGCCGCGGCTCGCGCCATCGGCGGAAACCTCCATCTCCTTGAAGCGTGCGGCCGTCGGCTCGCCGCCGCCGAGCGAGGCTGAAGCGATCGCCCGTTCCGGCATCGAAGCCTCGGGAACGACCGGATCGCTCCCGTACCCTTCGATCTTGCCGGGGCGCAGCTCGGTGGAGGCGCGGCGCCCAACGAGCCGCCGGCGCCGGTCGTTGTAGCCGTCGGACAGCAGCGTCTCGACCGGCACCTCGACGAAGTCGGGGTCGCCGTAGAAGGCCTCGCGGTCGGCATAGGCGAGCTTGGCGCATTCCGTGACAACATGGATGAACTCCGCCCCGAGCGGATCCATGCCGCCGATATCGAAGCCCTTGAGCAGCGCGAGCTGCTGCAGCATCACGGGTCCCTGCCCCCACGGGCCGGTCTTGCACATCGTGTAGCTGTGATAGTCGTAAGCGAGCGGGCGCTCGACGGTCGCCGACCATCCGGCGAGATCGTCGGCGGTGAGCAAGCCGCAATGGCGCTCGCCGCTCGTGTCCATCGCGACAGTGTCGCGGCAGAAGCGTCCGATCGCCTCGGCGACGAAACCGCGATACCACGCGGCCCGCGCCGCCTCGATGCGGGCCTCGCGGGTCCGTCCCCCCGCCTTCGCGGCATCGAGCACACGGCGATAGGTGCGCGCGAGCGTAGGACTGCGGAAAAGTTGGAACGGCCGCGGGACCTCGCCATGCGGCAGGAACACCGCCGCCGAACTCAGCCATTCGGTGAGGAACAGTTCCTTGACCGCCGCGATCGCCTGACTGACGCGGGGAACGAGCGCGCACCCGTTCTCCGCATAGCCGAGCGCCACCTCCAGCACGTCGGCGAGCTCCATCGTGCCGTGGTCGCGCAGCATCAGCATCCACGCGTCGAAGGCGCCCGGCACCACGGCTGCGAGCAGCCCGGTGCCCGGGACAAGGTCGAGGCCGAGATCGCGATAGGCGTCGATCGTTGCGGCGGCGGGGGCGACGCCCTGCCCGCAGATCACGTCGACGCGCCCTGTGCGCGCCGAGTAGAGAATGATCGGGACTTCGCCGGCGGGGCCGTTCAGATGCGGCTCGGCGACCTGCAGCGCAAAGCCGGTCGCGGCGGCGGCATCGAAGGCGTTGCCGCCCTTCTCCAGGATCGCCATGCCGGCCGCAGTGCCGAGCCAGTGGGTCGACGCGACCACGCCGAAGGTTCCGATGATCTCCGGCCGGGTCGTGAAGCGGTCCGTCATGCGGCCCGCTCCGATTGCGGCGGCCGGGCGGAAGCTGACTCGGGTGCGCTTTCGAGAAGCTGCGGCGGGCGGCGGACGGCCGTCACGCTTTCGAAGGCGGAGGCGATTCCGAGGAGCTTCGCCTCCTGCCAATGGCCGCCCATGAAAGAGAGCCCGACCGGCAGGCCGCGCCGGTATCCGGCCGGAACCGTCACGTTGGGAGAACCGGGGATCGCGGCGAGATAAGCGCTGGTATAGCGCGGGGTGTCGCCGCTCACGAGGTCGATCATCCATGCGGGCACGGTGGAGATCACTGCAATCGCATCGAGACGGTGCTCGGCGAGTACGTGTTCGACGCCCTGCTCGCGCGTGAGCCGCGCGCACTCCGCGCGGAGGCTGAGGTAAGATTCGTCATCGAGCGGCGGCGCTTTAAGCGTGCGCTCAAGCAGGTCCTGTCCGAAATACGGCATGACCTTCCCGCGGTTGGCGCGGTTGAACTCGACGAGTTCCGCGACGGAGCGCACCGTCATCTCAGGCGGCCGCGCCGAAAGGTAGGCGTCAAGGGCGTGGCGGAATTCTATGACGAGCGCCTGGTATTCCATCTCGCGCACCGAAGCGACCGGCAACGCTTCGACGTCCAGCGTCTTCGCGCCAGCTTCGGCAAGGGCGCGAACGCAATCGTCCAGGATCGCCTCCATCGCGGGGTGGAACAGGCTCATCGTGCGGGCGATCCCGATGCGCGCGCCCTTAAGGCTCGCGCCGTCGAGCGCCACGCCATAGTCCGCGCGCCGCTGATCCGCCTCCGCGGTAGCGGCGTCTTCGGGCGACGTCCCGGCGATGACGGAGAGCACGGCGGCGGCATCGGCCACGCGGCGCGCCATGACGCCCGCAGTATCCTGGACCGGGGAGATCGGGATCACCCCAAGCCGGCTGACGAGGCCGACCGTCGGCTTTACGCCGACGATGCCGTTCAGCGCCGATGGGCTCACTACCGAGCCGTCGGTCTCCGTGCCGATCGCGGCGACGCAGAAGCCCGCCGCCGTCGCAGCCGCCGAGCCGCTGCTTGAGCCGCCTGCGGTACGCTCCAGCGCATAAGCGTTGCGCGTCAGCCCGCCGCGGCTCGACCAGCCGTTGGTCGAGAAGCGCGAGCGGAAATTCGCCCATTCGGCGAGGTTGCATTTGCCCAGAATCACTGCCCCCGCCCCGCGCAACCGCGCCACCAGATCCGCGTCGCGCGGCGCATAGTGCCCTTCGAGGGCAAGCGAGCCGGCGGTCGTCATCATGCGATCGCCGGTCTCGATGTTGTCCTTCAGCAGGATCGGTACGCCGTGAAGCGGGCCGAGAGGCGCGCCGCGCGTCCGGACCTCGTCCAGCTCGCGGGCGACCTTGAGCGCGTCGGGGTTCAGCTCGATGA
>JBOHKB010000025.1:0-2571 GCA_050728815.1 Propylenella sp. | reverse complement strand
GAAGTGGACTATGCTTCCGCCCGGCGCCCTCTATCGCGAGAGGCGCGTCGTGATGCCGACCCCGCTCCCCGAGCTTTCCTCGCTACTGCCGGAGCTTGTGCTCGCCGTCGGTGCGATGCTGCTCTTGATGTTTGGCGTCTATTCGGGCGACCGCTCCGCCCGCGTCGTGAACGCGCTCGCGATTGTGGTCATCCTTGTTGCCATCGTTGCCGTAATGCAGACCGGCGCGGACGGCGAGATTCTGGGCGGCGCTTTCGTGGTCGACGCTTTCGCACGCTTCATGAAGGTCGCGGCGCTGATCGGATCGGCCGTCGCGATCATCCTCTCTCAGCGCTTCGCTCGGAACGAACGCTTCGAGCGCTTCGAGTTCCCGATCCTCATCCTGCTCGCCACCCTCGGCATGATGGTGATGATCTCGGCGAACGATTTGATCAGCCTCTATCTCGGGCTCGAGCTTCAATCGCTCGCACTCTATGTCGTCGCCGCCATCAACCGTGACGATGCCCGCTCGTCCGAGGCCGGTCTCAAATATTTCGTTCTCGGCGCGCTCTCGTCGGGGATGCTGCTCTACGGCGCTTCGCTCGTCTACGGCTTCACCGGGCACACCGGCTTCGCACCGATCGCTGCGGCGCTCGTTGAGGGGAGTTCGCTCGGGCTGGTGGTAGGCCTCGTCTTTGTGCTAGCCGGCCTCGCCTTCAAGATTTCCGCCGTGCCGTTCCACATGTGGACGCCCGACGTCTACGAGGGCGCGCCGACGCCGGTCACCGCCTTCTTCGCCTCAGCGCCGAAGCTTGCGGCGATGGCGCTCATCGTCCGCGTTGTGATCGACGCCTTTGGCCCGATCGCGACCGACTGGCAGCAGATCGTCTCCTTCATCGCGATCGCCTCGATGGCGCTCGGCTCGTTTGCGGCAATCGGGCAGGCCAACATCAAGCGCCTGATGGCCTATTCCTCGATCGGCCACATGGGCTTCGCGCTGGTCGGCCTCGCGGCGGGCTCCCAGCAAGGCGTGCAGGGCGTGCTCGTCTACATCGTCATCTACATGGCGATGACGCTCGGCGCCTTCGCCTGCATCCTCGCCATGCGGCGCGGCGGCGCGATGGTGGAGGAGATCGCTTCGCTCGCTGGGCTCGCTCGCACGAGCCCCGGCGTCGCCTTCCTCCTCGCCGCCATCCTCTTCTCGCTTGCCGGCGTCCCGCCGCTCGCCGGCTTCTTCGCCAAATACTATGTCTTCCTTGCCGCCATCCAGTCCGGCCTTTACGCGCTTGCCGTGATCGGCGTCGTCACCAGCGTGATCGGCGCCTACTACTATGTGCGCATCGTGAAGATCATGTATTTCGACGAGCCGGGCGAGGCGTTCGAGCCGGTCCCGGCGGAGCTGCAGACGGTGCTTGGAATATCGGGCGCGCTCGTGATCGTCTTCATTGTCATCGCCGCGCCCGTCGTCGAAGCCGCCGGCGTTGCGGCGGCGAGCCTTTTCTAGCGCATGCCTTTCGCCCTCGGCCCCGCCGCGCGCGCTTCCGGCTACCGCCTGATCGCCCACGATACGATCGGCTCGACCAGCGCCGAAGCGATACGACTCGCACTGGACGGAGATCCGGGCCGCCTGTGGATCGTCGCCGGCGAGCAGACCGAGGGGCACGGTCGCCGCGGCCGCTCCTGGCTGACGCCGAGCGGCAATCTGGCGGCGAGCCTGCTCATGCCGGTCCCGGGCGAGGCGGCGACGACCGCGACCCTCGGCTTCGCCGCCGGGCTGGCGCTCGACAGCGCCATTCGCGCCGTCGCGCCTCGGATCGGCGCCACCGACCGAGTTAGCCTCAAATGGCCGAACGATGTCCTCCTCGAGGGCGCCAAAGTCGCTGGCATCCTGCTTGAAGCGGTGAGCCCGCCCAGCGGACTGAATGGGGTCGTCGTCGGCATCGGCGTCAATGTCAGTAGCGCGCCTTCCGATCTTCCCCACCCGGCGACATCGCTTGCCGAGCGCGGGGCGGACGTCACGGCCGAGGCGCTGTTCGAGGTGCTCGCGGAAGCCTGGGTGGAGCAGGAAGCGGTATGGAACGCCGGCCGCGGCTTCGCGGCCATCCGCGACCGCTGGCTGACGCGCGCCGCCGGTCTCGGCGCTCCGATCGCAGTCAGGCTCGGCTCAGACGTCGTCCGCGGCACGTTTGCTACCATCGACGACACGGGAAGGCTTGTCGTCCGCGAGCGCACCGGCGCGACCCGTTCGATCAGCGCCGGCGACGTCTATTTCGGAGGTGCGGCCTCGGTGGAGCTTTAATGACGGCGTCCGACGAACTGGTCTTCGTGGCGCTCGGCGGCGTCGCCGAGATCGGAATGAACCTCGCTCTCTACGGCTATGGCCGCGGAAAGAATCGCGCCTGGCTCGCCGTCGACATGGGCGTCGCCTTCGGCCACGAGGAATACCTTCCCGGGGTCGACGCGGTGCTCCCCGACATCGGGTTCCTGCTTGAGCGCAAGGAAAACCTGCACGGCATCGTGATCAGTCACGCGCATGAGGACCATTACGGCGCGCTCTTTGACTTCTGGCCGCTCTTGCAGGCGCCGGTGTTC
>JBOHKB010000024.1:0-7970 GCA_050728815.1 Propylenella sp. | reverse complement strand
GTATGGCGCTCGAGCCGCTCGTGGCGAGCGCCGAAGAGGGCCCCAACGAAGAACTGCTCGACATGACGCGCCGGTTCTGGATCGGGCTGGTGCTCTCGCTGCCGGTCGTGGGGCTTGAGATGGGCGGCCATGTCTCCGGCCTCATGCATCTTATCGGCCGGGCCGCCTCCACCTGGACGCAGCTCGTGCTTGCGACCCCCGTCGTGCTGTGGGCCGGGTGGCCGTTCTTCGTGCGCGGCTGGCAGTCGCTGGTGACGCGCAACTTGAACATGTTCACGCTGATTGCCTTGGGCATTGGCGTCGCCTGGACCTACAGCGTGGTCGCGACCGTTGCGCCGCAGCTGTTCCCGCCGGCTTTCCGCAGCGCCGACGGTTCGGTCGCGGTCTATTTCGAAGCCGCTGCCGTGATCACAGTGCTGGTCCTGCTCGGACAGGTGCTGGAGCTCCGGGCGCGTGCGACGACGAGCGGCGCGATCCGCGCCCTGCTCGACCTCGCGCCGAAGACTGCGCGTCGCCTTCGTGCTGATGGCGGCGAGGACGAGGTCGACCTTGCGGCGGTGAATGTCGGCGATCGTCTTCGCGTCCGCCCGGGCGAACGGGTGCCGGTCGATGGCGCCGTGCTTGAGGGGAGGGGAGCCGTCGACGAGTCGATGGTGACGGGCGAATCCATGCCGGTGGACAAGGCGCCGGGCGACCG
The DNA here is from genome assembly GCA_050728815.1 of Propylenella sp. GTDB lineage: Bacteria > Pseudomonadota > Alphaproteobacteria > Rhizobiales > Afifellaceae > DASWJZ01. The sequence continues at coordinate 7,273 of JBOHKB010000024.1, read as the reverse complement.
CCTGCTCGGCGGTACCATGAACCAGACCGGCGGCCTGGTGATGAGCGCCGAAAAGGTTGGCCGCGACACGCTCCTGCAGCAGATGGTGCGGCTGGTGGCGGAGGCGCAGAGGAGCCGCGCTCCGATCCAGCGGCTTGCCGATCAGGTGTCGGGCTATTTCGTGCCCACCGTTGTCGCGGTTGCGTTTGCCGCGTTCGTCGCGTGGTCCATCTGGGGGCCGGAGCCGCGATATTCCTACGGGCTCGTGGCGGCGGTCGCCGTGCTGATCATCGCCTGCCCGTGCGCGCTCGGGCTTGCGACGCCGATGTCCATCATGGTGGGGGTCGGCCGCGGGGCGCAGGCCGGCGTTCTGATCCGCGATGCGGCGGCGCTCGAACGCATGGAGCGGGTCGATACGCTCGTCGTCGACAAGACCGGCACGTTGACCGAAGGCCGGCCTGCGGTCACTTCGATCGTCACAGGCAATGGCTTTGCCGAGTCCGAGGTGCTGCATCTCGCCGCGAGCGTCGAGCGGGCGAGCGAGCACCCGCTGGCCCGCGCAATTGTCGCGGCGGCGCACGAGCGCAGGCTGCCGCTCGCCCCCGTCTCCGATTTCGACTCGCCGACCGGCAAGGGCGCGGTCGGGAGGGTCGCCGGACGCGTCGTCCATATCGGAAACAGCGCCTATCTCGCGGAGAACGGCGTCGACTCAGGTCCGCTTGCGGAGGCGGCCGAGGCGCTGCGCAAGGAGGGTGCCACCGCGATCCTTGCCGCGGTGGATGGACGCCTCGCCGGCGCGATCGGCATCGCCGACCCGATCAAGGCCACGAGCGCCGATGTTGTCGCCGCGCTCGGAAAGGAGGGCGTGCGGGTGGTCATGCTCACCGGCGACAACGCCACCACGGCGAACGCTGTGGCGCGCCGTCTCGGCATCGCCGAGGTCGAGGCCGGGGTGCTCCCCGAGCGCAAGATCGAGGTCGTAAAGCGGCTGAAGGCCGAGGGCCGCGTCGTCGCCATGGCCGGCGACGGCGTCAACGACGCGCCGGCGCTTGCCGCCGCCGACATCGGTATTGCAATGGGAACCGGCGCCGACATCGCCATGGAGAGCGCCGGCGTGACGCTCATCAAGGGCGACCTCACGGGTATCCTGAAGGCGCGGCGTCTATCGCGCGCGACCATGCGCAACATCCGCCAGAATCTCTTCTTCGCATTCATCTACAACGCCGCCGGCGTCCCGGTGGCGGCGGGCATCCTCTATCCGGTCTTCGGCTTGCTTTTGTCGCCAGTCATAGCGGCCGCGGCGATGGCGCTTTCGTCGGTCAGCGTCATACTCAATTCGCTGAGGCTGCGCGCGGCGCGGATCGCATGATTCTTTCGCCGGGCGGCTCGTTCACGTCTCTGGGAGCGCTCGGATAAGCCGCGCACAAGGCCGACCGGTTGCGCTATTCTAAGGGAGTCGCGAGAGATTGGCGGAGACTCCAATGCTGCGAAAAGCGCTCTTTGCCGTTGTCGTGATTCTGTTGCCGGCCATCGCCGCATCGGCGTACGCGCAGCAGCCGCCACCGCCGCCGTCTCCGCCGCCGCAATCGCCGGCGCCCGACCCCGAGGGGAGCACGCCACTCCCGCAAACGCCGCTCCTGCCGCAGCGGGGCAGGGACTGCGAACATCACCGTCCGCCGGTCATCTCCTGACGGCGGCGAGCCGGGACACTGCTGCTAGCGGCTTACCCAGACAGACTCTGAGATCTGCGAGTAGATCTCGTCGAAAACGTCGCCGACTTCTGAGACGCTCGCGTCGAAGTAGCTCGCGCCGCTGGTTGCGCACCCGCGAAGCAGGGCTTCCACCTCGGGAATGTCCACGTCGTAGGCGATCGAGAAGATGCGGACGCCGGCATCCTTGGCATTCTCGCAGAGCTCAGCGGTGGTCTCGTTCGCCGCGTCCGTCGTAATATCGCCACTCGGACCCATGGCGTTGACAGTCTGCCTGCCGTCGGTGAGGAGAATCATGATCTTTCTGACATCTTCGTCGGAATAGTCGCGCGCAGTGTCGAACGGTTGGCCTGGCGTCAGCATGTGCCAGCCCATCTCGGTGGCGAGCGAGATGTTCGTCAGTCCCAGCGGCTCCATCGCGGCGAGTGCGTCGCCGAGGCTGGTGAACTCGTCGGTCAGATCGCGAATGCGGAGATTCGAATCCGCATAGTCGTCGCATTTTGAGTCGTCGCCCTCGGGCCACTGGCTTGCCGGAAGGCCGGTCGACGGAGGCTGGTCCGTGGTGGAGTAGGGATAGTCGCGGTTCAGCAGACAGGTCGTCACGGTTCCGGTGCCGCCGCCCCAATCGCGAACGTAGGCATCGGAAATCTGTGTGTAGACGTATTCCGAGAAGGGCACGATGCCGATCATCGAGGTCTCCGCGCGGTCTCCCTCCACCCGCGCGATGAAATCGCGCGCGGCCGTCGTCATGCGGATGTACTTATCGTCGTCCCGCATCGACCCGGAGTAGTCGAGCACCATCGCGATCTCGATCAGGATCGGATCGGGGAGGGCCACCTCCGACGACGCGACGGCCTTGAGGTCGCCGATGCCGAGTACGCCGAGGAACGACGTGTCGACGTTGAAGTTCGTCGATATGCGGATCACGTCGGATTCCGTGTCGACATCGATGTCGACGTTCGCGGCAGCACTGCCGCCGAACCGGGCGAGGGTGGCGTCGAGGATTCGCGTCGCCGCCGCCACGGCGTCAGCGCGGACGGCTTCCAGATCGTCGCTGCGGTTGAGCTGCCCGAGCTGCAGCACGCGGGCTGCGGCAATGGCGGCCGTGTCGGCCGCGGTCTGCAACTCGCCGCGCACCTGCGCCCGATGGGCGAAGTCCACGACTCCGCCGCCAAGCGCTATCAGGGGGACCGCGGCGAGCCCGAAGATGATCGCCGTGTTGCCGCCCTCATCCTTCCAGAACTTTCGCAAGCGCCGCACGTTCGCACCCCTGCGTTGAAGAAGTCTGCGGGAGTATGAGGCCGCACGCGCATGCGATTCATTAAGATCGGAACAAATTTGCGCCGAGAGTTAAGGCAGCGTTTACGGATGTGGCGATCCGCCGGCCTTGATGCTTTTGGCCCATTGTTGCTTGGCCAACTTCTGCGCCTCGTTGATCTGGTCGGGCGTCATTCGCTGGGCGAGCGCGTCGCGCACGGAGACCGCTTCCGCAAGGCCGCTCGCCGCGGCGAGGTTGATCCACATGTACCCGAGCACGTAGTCCTCCGGGACGCCGAGGCCCTGTATGTAGAGCAGGCCGAGATTGGTCATGGCCGGCGCCATGCCTTTATCCGCGGCTTTGCCATACCAGTGCGCGGCGGCGCGGTAGTCCGTCTCGATTCCGTTCCCAAGCGTGAGCAGATAGGCGAGGATGAACTCGGCTACGGGGTCGCCCTGCTCAGCGGCAACGCGGTAGGCCTCGGCAGCGTCCTTGCCGGTGGCGGGGGGCGTCAGGCGCGCGTCGTAGACGTAGCCGACGCGATCGAGGGCGGATTGCGTTTCAGTCGCCTGTGCGCGCCCGGCCGCGCGATACCATTCGGCCGCTTCACTGTCGTCCTGCGTTGCGCCGAAGCCGTTCTCGATCATCACACCGAGATTGTTCATCGCGGGTGCCAAGCCCTGCTCGGCGGCCTTGCGGAACCATGACACGGCCGTCTCGTAGTCCTGTGGCACGCCTTCGCCTTTGGTGTAGAGCAGGCCGAGATTGTTCTGCGCCTTGGCGTTTCCCTTCTCGGCGGCGCTGTTATAGAGCGCAAAAGCCTTGGCGAGATTGGGGGCGACGCCAGCGCCCTCGTGATAGAGGACGCCGAGGCTCGCTTCCGCTTCGGCAAAGCCTTGCGCCGCGGCCTTCCCGTACCATTCGGCCGCCTGCGACTGGTCCTTCGTGACACCGAGGCCGTTGTCGAACATGACCGCAAGATCGAACTGGTGCTTCGGATTGCCCTTTTCCGCCGCGAGGCGATACCAGCGCGCCGCCTCGGCATAGTCCTGCGCGACGCCCAGACCGGCGGCGTAAAAGGCGCCGAGCGCGTTCTCGGCTTCGGCGTCGCACCGGTCGGCAGCCTTGCGGTACCATTCGGCGGCGGTGGCGAAGTCCTGCGGGACGCCTCGCCCCAATCGGAAAAGCGCGGCAAGGCCTGTTTGCGCGGCCGTGTCGCCCGCCTCGGCAAGCGGGGTCAGGAGGGCGATCGCAGAGGCGTAGTCGGAGCGCGCCAACGCCGCTTTCGCATCCTCGATTGGCCCGCACCAGGCGGGGCCGGTCAGGAAAGCGAAGAGGGCGATCGCCGCGAGGAACGCGCCTCCGCCGCGCGGCGTTCGCGGCCCTATTCCGCCGCGACGCCGAGACTTTTCGCCGTCCATTCGCGCGCCAGACGCTGCGCTTCGGAGACCTGTTCGGGCGTCATCAGCTTGCTGAAGGCCTCGCGTGACTTGATCGCCTCCGCGTCTCCGCCCGCTGCTGCGAGATTGGCCCATTTGTGCGCCTGCACGTAGTCCTGCTCGACACCGTCTCCCGTGGCGTAGAGGCGGCCGAGCATGAGCTGCGCGAAGGGATCGCCCGCTTCCGCCGCGGCGCGGTAGAGCCTGAGCGCCTCGTCCTCATCCGCGGCGCTCGCTTTGCCCTCCGCGTAAAGATGCGCGAGCCGGCCCTGCGCGACCGCCGATCCGTCGGCCGCCGCCTTCTGGAGCCACTCGAGCGCAGTCTCGTCGCCGTTCGCCGCGGCCAGGGCCGTCCACAAAGCCTCCTCGAGCGGGTCGTCCGGCTCGCCGCGTCCCTCCGCGTAAATGCGGCCGAGCCTTGCCTGTGCGTTGGCGTCGCCCGCCCGGGCGGCTTCGCCGTACCAGGACATCGCGGCGGCGATGTCCTCGTTCACGCCGCGCCCCGTCTCGTACATCATGCCGAGCGCGGCGGCGGCGCGGACTGATCCGTTTTCAGCGGCTTTCCGGTACCATCCCGCGGCCTCGGCATCGTCCTTCGTCACGCCGGTGCCGGTCGCGTGCATGTAACCGAGATTGCCCTGCGCGCCGGCATCGTCCCCCTCGGCCGCCTTGCGCAGCCACTTCAACGCCTCGTCCAGGTTCTTCTCGACGCCCTCTCCGGAAAGATAGAGCGATCCAAGTACGCCCTGCGCCGGAACGTATCCGCCTTCCGCCGCAGCCGTGTAGAGTTCGAGCGCCTTCGCGTCGTCCTTCGGCACGCCCGAGCCCCTGCCGTAGTTGAGGGCAAGAGTGAACTGCGCGATCGGAAGCTCGTTGTCGGCCGCAGCGGTCAGCCACTTGATCGCCTCGGCGCTGTTCGCCTTGGCGCCGATGCCGCGGGCGTAGATGACGCCGAGCTCGTACTGGGCCTCCGCCATGCCGCCGCGCGCCGCCGACTGGAACCAGGTCAGTGCTTTGACCGGGTCCCGCTCGACGCCGACGCCGAGCTGAAAGAGCTGGCCGACATTGTATTGGGCCTGGAGGTCTCCCTTTTCGGCGGCGCGCTGCAGGAGGTCCGCCGCTTTCTCGATGTTACGTTCGATCCCCGTACCTTGCAGAAGGAGGCGGCCGAGCAGGCTTTCGGCGTCTGTGTTCCCCTGGTCGGCGGATTTCTGCAGCCATTCGGCGGCGCGGGCGTAGTCCGGCTCGCCGCCCTGACCGCGCGCGTGGATGTAGCCGAGGCGAAACTGGGCGAGCGCATCGCCGGCCTCGGCCAGCGGCTCCAGCACCTTCTTGGCGGTTTCGTAGTCGCCCTTGAGATAGGCGGCCTCGGCGTCCGCCATTGATGGACTCGTCTGAGCGAAGGCAGACGAGAACGCGCCGCCGCTCGACAGAACGGCCATGACCAACGCCGCGAAAGTACGCCGCACGATACGCATCTCGATCCCGCCCGCTACCGCGTCGCCGCCGGCTCGCGCGCGATCCGGTAGAGCGCGCCGGCGGGGAGGGGGGTTTCGATGGTCGTGGTGCCGCCGTTTGACCAGTTGATCGCAACGCTGTCGACAGTGTCGTATTCCCCGAGCCCGAAATACGCGACCGGCGCATCGAAGGACATGAACCCGCCACCGAGCTGCAACTCACGCGTCTGCTTGCCCGCGCCGTTACGGATTTCGATCCTGTTGCCGATGCCGAACCTGTTCCCGACTCGGTCTTCGAACGCGAAGGCGATCGTGTTCCCCGCCGCGGCGTTGTTGACGAAGGCCATCACCGGGCCGTTTACCGGCACGGTCAGGAAGTCGACATCGCCGTCATTCTCGAAGTCGAACGCGGCGGCGGCGGCGGTCATCAGATAGTCCTCCAGGCCGAACGGACCTGACACCTCCTCGAAGGTGCCATCGCCCTTGTTGCGGTAGAAAAGGTTCGACGGCGTGATCTCGTTCGGCACCCAGGTGCCGTTGACGATGTAGACGTCCTGCCAGCCGTCGTTGTCTGCATCGACGACCTTGGTGTCCCAGCTCCAGCCGCCGACTTGAAGGCCCTGCTTGACCGCCTCCTCCGCATAGGTGCCGTCCTCCTGGCGGACGAGCAGAACGTTCCGCCGCAGGATCTGCGGGATCGTCTCATCAACCTCCGCCTGCGCCGGTTGGCGGAAAGGCAGGAAGTGGATTTCGCAAAGCTGCTTGGCGCGCGGCTGGTTGACCGGGATCAGCCCGCAGAGGGAGGGGTCGCGGTTCTGGATCGCGAGGTCCTTGACCAGCATGCCCTTGCACTCGTCGCGATAGCGCCCCTCAAACTCGAGGCAGCGGCCGGCATAGCTCGGATCGAAGCTGTGCCCCGATTTGTACCAGCGCTTGATCGCCATGTTCTTCTGGCAGGTCGCGAGGTCTTCCGGTCGCTCGATGCCGTCGCAATAGGCCTCGATGTCGCGGACTTTCAGATTGTGCACGCCGGAAGAGCGTCCGGCGATCTGCGCCACGTAGATTTCCGGCACGCCGTCATTGTGAAGATCGGCGGTCTTCATCGCCATCGTCGTGGTGGTCGTCTCCGGGATGATGCCGTCGGCACGCCTGATCGGCGTGAAGCCGCCCGCACCGTCCCCCATGGAGAATATGTCCGGTATCTCGAAATCGTTCCCCTCGAGCAGATCGAGGTTGCCGTCCAGGTCGATGTCGGTGAGGAGCATCGTCAGCGTGTCGCCGGGCAGGCCGGGAAGCTCTTGAAATTTCTCGCCGGTCAGCGCGCCGCCCTCATTGAAGACGATGCGGTTGCGTGCCTCCTCGCCTGGGGTACGGCGGTACCAGCCCGTCGCGTAGTTGCCGACGGCAAGGTCGAGGTCGCCGTCCTTGTCG
>JBOHKB010000023.1:0-16027 GCA_050728815.1 Propylenella sp. | reverse complement strand
GTGCTGGCGATGCCGGTCTTCGCCGACGGGACGTTGATGGCCTGGACGGCGAACATTGGCCATTGGAACGACGTTGGCGGGGCGGTTCCCGGCTCGATGTCGACCGAGGTGCGGGACCTCTTCGGCGAAGGACTGCGCCTGCCGGCGATCAAGCTGATTGAGCGCGGCAGGCCGATCGAGTCGGTCCTCCGGATTATGACAGTGAACAGCCGTACACCTGATTTCCTGCGCGGCGATCTGTGGGCAAGTGTCGCCAGCCTGCGCAAGGGCGCCGAGCGCATCGGCAGTCTGATCTCAACCTACGGCCAGGAGCGTTTCCGCGCGGCAATTCATGCCTACTACGACTATGCCGAGGCGCAGGCCCGTGCGGGGCTGGCGCGTCTTCCCAAGAGGCGCATCGAGATGGCGGAGCCGATGGATGACGGGTCGGTCTGGCGCGCTACTATGGAGATCGGCGCCGATCGCTTTACGCTCGACCTTCGTGACCTGCCTGACCAGAGCACGCGGCCGATCAACGCCAGCCGCGACAACGCACTGGTCGTGGCCCAGCTCTTCTTCAAGAACATCACCGCGCCCGACACGGTCTGCAACGCGGGCTCGTTCCGGCCGCTTCATGTCGTCACGCGACCCGGCTCGATCTTCGATCCACGCGAGCCGGCGCCGCAGGGGTACTATTTCGAGACGCGAGCGCGCCTCTTCGACATGCTTCACCACGGCCTTGCAGAGGCCATGCCCGAACGGATGCCGGCCGGGCATTTCGCGTCGATCTGCGGCACGGTGATCGCAGGCCGCCATCCCGACCACGGCCGCTGGTTCACGATGGTCGAGCCCCAGGTCGGCGGATGGGGAGCGACCGCGACTCGCAACGGCATCAACGCCCAATTCTCGATCGGCCACGGCGACACCTTCAATTGCCCTGTGGAGATCGCCGAGGCGCGTTACGGCCTCGCCTTTCGCCGGCTTGCCTTGAACGACGAGCCCGGCGGCCGCGGCGTGCACGAGGGCGGGATGGGGATTGTTTCCGAATACGCCATCCGCGGTGAAGGGACGACGCTCACCGCCGGCTACAGCCGTCACCGCCAGCCGGCCTGGGGGCTCGCGGGAGGCGACGACGGGACGACCAACCGTATCGAGGTTATCCGCACCAACGGTCGACACGACACCTACGCAATGGTGAGCGCGCTGCCGCTCTCCCCGGGCGATGTGGTTCGAATCGTCACCGCCCGCGGAGGAGGCTGGGGCAAGCCGGTCTGACCGCTTAGGCCTTCGCGTATATCGCCTTGGCCCGTTCAGCGGTGATGTAGCCGTTCTTCACATCCTCGGCGATCTCGGCGGGATCGCGGTCCGCTGGATCGCCGTAGCCGCCGCCATTTCCGGTGACGATCCGGATGACGTCGTCCTTCTTGAGCGCAACTCCTGTCGCGAATGCATATCGCTCAGTCCCGCCGGCCTTCCGTCTCACCTCGATGTAGTTCGGCGTACCTTCGTTGGCGCCGGCGAGGCTCCATGGCGGTACGCGGTTGCGTGTGTAGCCGCAGGTGAGGAACGTTCCGTCGGAGCGGACGCGGTAGTCCATGCAGATGCCCTTGCCGCCACGCCAGCGTCCTTCGCCTCCTTCCTCGGGGTTGAGCGCGAACTGGTCGACGGTGAGACCGTAACGGGCTTCGGCCACCTCGGCCGGGCAGTTGAAGGTGTCTCCGTGGAAGCCGGAGAACATCGCGCTGTTGCCGTCACGGCCCTTCATTGCACCCCAGCCGCCGATCTCTGGCTCGATGATCGTGAAATGCCGTCCGGTGTCGGGATGCGGCCCGCCGATCACAGTTCCGCAGATCGAACCAAAGCTCCCCGCGGACAGCCGATCGCGGACGTGTGGCGCGAGGCATCGGAGGAGAAGATCGAAGACGCGAATCTCGACCTCGTAGTAGAAGCCGTGCGCAGACGGTTCCTGGGCATCGAACATGGAGCCCGGCCGCGTGAGCAGTTTCAGGGGACGGAACGAGCCGCCATTTGCCGGTGCCGATGGGTCGGTAACGGCCTTCAATGCCATCTGCGCGGAAATCATGACGCCGTCGCGGCTCGAGTTGTTCGGGCTCTTCTGCTGGTCCGGATTGTCGCGGAGGTCGATCACGAATTCCGTGTCGGTGATGTCGATCGTCACCTTGAAGACTTGGCCGTCGTCCTGTTCCTCGGCCAGCGTAAAGCGGCCCTTCGGCAACTCGCGCAGCGCCTTCAGGGTCACCTGCTCGCCGTAATCCATGAAGTGCTGCATTGCGGCGACGAAAGTGTCCTTGCCGTACTTCCTGACGAGCTCGAGCAGCCGGCGTTCGCCGATCCTGACGGCCGCGACCGCCGCCCACATGTCCCCGCGGAGGAAATCCGGCAGGCGCGAATTCACGGTCAGGATGTCGATGACCGCCTGATTGGGCACGCCTTTCTCGATCAGCTTCACCCCGGGCACCCGCAGCCCCTCCTGGAAGATCTCGTACGCGTTGGTGGACATGGACCCAGGTACCATGCCGCCGACATCGTTCCAGTGCGCGATATTCGCCGTCCATGCGATGATCTCGCCATCGGCGAAAACCGGCATGACCAGCACCATGTCGTTCAGGTGCGTGACTCCGCCGTAGAACGGATCGTTGGTGCCGAAGACATCGCCTGGCGCGATCGTCTTCTGGTCGGGGAATTTGCGGATGATCGCCTTAACCGCCTTGTCGAGGACGCCGATAAAACCGGGGATGCCGGCGCCCGACGATGCGATCTCGCCCTCCGCCGAGCAGATGCCAGTGCCGAGGTCGAGCACCTCGTAGATGATCGCGCTCATGGCGGTCTTGCGCATCGCCACGAACATCTCGTCCGAGACCGCCTGAAGCGAATTCTGGATGATGTCGAACGTGACGGGGTCGTGTGACTTCAGGCTTTCGGAGGCCTTGGTGTCCATGGAGAGTCTCTCAAGTCAGACTTCGATGTGAATGTTGCCGTAGGCGTCGACCGACACCTTGTTTTCCGGATGGATCACGATCGTCGTGCCGGGATCCTCGACAATCGCCGGTCCGCTGAACCGCATGTAAGGCTCCAGGTTCTCGGCATCGTAGACGTCAGCCCGGTGCACTCCCTCCAAAGCGTAGTCGACCTGCCGATGATCCTTGCGGGCGGCATCGAGCCCAGCGCCGGTCCTGGGCATCTCGAGTATCTCCAACTTGCCGACCTCGGCGGATGCGATCAGATGGATGCCGACGATCTCGACGGGAGCGTCGAGCCGGTAGGTGTACTCCCGCTCATAAACCGCGTGGAAACGCTCCAGCATCGCTCGGAAGGTTTCGGAAGTGACGGCGTCAGCCTCGAGGTTCACCTCGACTGCATGTTCCTGGTTCTGGTAGCGGCACTTGACGAACACGGTGAGCCGGACGCTGCCGGTCTCAACGCCCTCGTCAGCGAACTGCGCCCTTGCGCGAGCCTTGGTCTCCTCGACGGTTGCCGCGAGCGCGTCCGATGCGCCCTCCCCGCTGCTGATCAGCTTGGTGACGAAATAGTCGCGGCGGAGGTCGGACATCATCATGCCCCACGCCGAAAACACCGACGCGCCGCGCGGGACCACGACGTTTCGAATGCCAAGCTCGCTTGCCAGCGCGACCGCGTGCATGCCGCCTCCGCCACCGAACGCGACCAGTGTGAAGTCGCGTGGGTCGTAGCCACGGTTGAGTGAGACAAGTTTGAGCGCGTTGATCATGTTGCTGTTGGCGATACGAACGATGCCGCGGGCGGCCTCCGCCCGGTCGACCCCCAGCCGGTCGGCAATCCTGCCTAACGCCTTATCCACGGCATCCATGTCTGCGGCGATCGTGCCTCCGCAGAAATAGTCCTTGTTGATGCGGCCGAGCGCCAGGTTCGCGTCGGTGGTGGTCGCTTCGGTGCCGCCGCGCCCATAGGAGGCCGGCCCGGGCATTGCGCCGGCCGAGCGTGGCCCGACATGAAGCTTGCCAAAATCGTCGACCCAGGCGATGGACCCGCCGCCATTGCCGATCTCGACGAGGTCGACTACGGGCACCATGACCGGGTAGCCGGAGGACTTGCGCGACCGTCCGATCCAGTAGTCCGTCATGATCTTGACGTGGCCGTTCTCGATCAGCGAGCACTTCGCCGTCGTTCCACCGATGTCGAGCGCGAGCACGTTCGGGCGGCCGATGATGCGGCCGAGCTCGGCCGCTCCCCAGAAGCCGGACGCCGGCCCCGACTCCACCATGGTGATCGGAATCTGGCGCGTTGCCGACATCGAATCGACGCCGCAGTTCGACTGCATGACGTAGAGCTGGCCATCGAAGTTGCGGCCCGCGAGACCCGATTGCAGCCGCTCCAGGTAGCGCCCCGCAATCGGCTGAACGTAGGCCGACAGAACTGTCGTCGAAGTCCGCTCGTACTCGCGCCACTCCCGTGTGATCTGATGCGAGGCAACGACCGAAACCTCTGGCCAGAGGCGCCCTATCTCGGCGACGACTGCCTCCTCGTGCGAGGGATTGGAGTATGAGTGCAGGAGGCAAACCGCGACCGCCTCTACACCTTCCTTACGAAAATCGGCAAGGATCGCGGGCAGCCCCGACAGGTCGAGCGGCGAGAGCTCCACGCCTGTGTACTTCACGCGGCCCGGCACCTCGCGACGCAGATAGCGCGGCACAAAAGGCGCCGGCTTCTCGTAGAGGAGGTTGAAGAAGTCCGGCCGGTTGCCGCGCGCGATCTCGAGCACATCGCGAAAACCCTCGGTCGTGATGAGGGCGGTGACGACACCCTTCCGCTCGGTCAGCGCGTTGATCACCACCGTCGTTCCATGCGCGAAGAACGAGACTTCCGGCGCGCTCACGCCGGCCTTGTCGAGGACGTCGAGAACGCCCTCCTCATAGTTGGGAGGCGTGGTGTCGACCTTCGCCGTCCGCACGCTCTGACGCCCGGTCGCGCTGTCGGTTTCGAAATATACGAGGTCGGTGAAGGTGCCGCCGACATCCGTCGCCACACGTATCGTCCTGCTGCTTGGCTTTTGCGCGATGTTCATTTGCGGATACCGATCCAGATCATCTTGCCGTTGATAGTTCGACTGCTTGAGCGGCCAGCATGGCGGCGGCTCCGAACGGACGAAGCTCCATCGCAGCCGCAACGCGCTCCGACGTGTAGTGCCCAGCAGCCTCGAGCAGGTTGAGTGTGCCGATCACGGCGTTGTCAAAAATGATCGGAACATTGACCACCGACTGACAGCCGAGCGATTTGATCAATTCATGATCCGGGAACACCTCGGCGATTTCTTCGATGGTATTGGCGACGAACGCCTCCCGCCGCCCGACCACCTGGTCCTGCCACCTGCCCGGTGTCTGCGGCTTGAATCCGGATACGGGATATTCGATCGGATGGCTCGAATGCAGCCGGCGCTGCACATTGGCCGCGTTGTCGCGCACCATCACGGTGAAGATTCTTGCGCCGACATTTCTCTGCGCGATGCGCTGAAGAACGGCGAAGCCAGGCATCGGCTGCCCGGGTTCCGCCAACGCGGAGAGCATCTCGTCCCAATCCTTCGTCATGCATCCACCTGAGTAGGAGTGCCCGACACTGTTCCGCCCGCTCTGATCGCCGCACGAAGCGCAGCTTCTTCCTCGGTGACCACTGGGATGGCGCCGATCAGTTCTCGTGTATAGGCGGCTATGGGGGTGGCGAAGATCTTCTCCACCTTGCCCGTCTCAACGAGACGCCCACGCTGGAAAACGCTCACTCGGTCGGCGGTCGCGCGAACCACCGCGAGATCGTGGGTTATGAGTATGTAAGTGAGCCGGTGTTCTCGCCTGAGCCTGTTCAGAAGATTGAGGACCCGAGCCTGCACCAGCACATCCAGGGAGGAGGTCGGCTCATCGAGCACGACCAGCTCGGGACCGGCGGCGAGCGCACGGGCAATGGCGATACGTTGGCGCTCGCCGCCGGAGAGGCCTCGTGGCGAGCGACGGGCGACTCGCGCATCCAACCCGACCTCGCCGAGAAGCTGCTCAACCCTCCGAGCGCGCTCGCCCCTTGTGCCGATGCCGTGGACGTCGAGGGGGAGCCTCACGCTTGCTCCAACACTTCGACGCGGGTTGAGGGCGGAGAGCGGGTTCTGCTGAACGAGCTGAATGGCGCGGGTCAGCGCCCGAGGGCGGGTTGCGGGAACCTGCCTTCCCTTGAAATGGATCATTCCGGTTGTCGGCGGAAAGAGGCCGAGCACGAGGTTGCCGAGGGTTGTCTTCCCGGAGCCCGATTCGCCAACGATCGCGTGACATTCGCCGTCTGCGACCGAGAGCGATACATCGTCGAGAGCGGTTACGCGATAGCCCCCGCCCGTGAATACCTTGCCGATCCGATCGAGCTCGAGGATGTCGCTCATGCGGCATTCGCCCGGTCACCGGGCTCGGCGCAGCCCACGTGGACGACCAGCGGCCTCTCGAAGTCGGCGTTGCGTTCCGGGGTATCGCCTATGGCTTCCCGCGAGATCTTCGGGATCGCGGCGAGCAGCGCCCGGGTGTAGGGATGCTGCGGGTTGGCGAAGAGCTGCCGCGTCGTGCCGTGTTCAACCAACCTGCCCCGGTAGATGACATAGACGCGGTCGCAGAACTCACGCACCACGCCGAGATTGTGCGAGATCAGCAGGACCGCCGTGCCGGTCTTCTCGGTCAGGTCGTGCATCAGCTTGAGGGTCTGCGCCTGCACTGTGACATCGAGCGCCGTGCCCGGTTCATCCGCGATCAACAACTCCGGCCGATTGATCAGCGCCATGGCGATCATCACGCGCTGGTTCATCCCGCCGGAAAGCTGGAAAGCATAGGAATCAAGGACACGCCGAGGGTCTTCGATCTGGACGGCGCGAAGCGCGGCTTCGGCGACGGCATCGGCCTCGCGGTTTGACACGGCGCGCTTGGCCGCACGTTGCACCTCGCGGAACTGTCCACCGATTCTGAAGGTCGGATTGAGCGCGGAGGTGGGATCCTGCGGGATCATGGCCATGCGGCTGCCGCGAAGCCGCTCGGTTTCCTTTGCTCCCGCGATGATTTCCGTCCCGGAGAACAAGATCGATCCGGAGGCGCTCACTCCGCGTCCACCTTGCAGCAGTCCCATCACGAGCCGCGCGGTCACCGATTTCCCGGAGCCTGATTCACCGACGAGCGCAACCTTTTCGCGCGACCGCACGTGAAGTGAGATGCCGTGCAGAACCTCGCTCGGCCCGCTCGAGCCTTTGAAGACGAGGCGGAGATCACAGATCGTGAGGATCGCAGCGTCCATACCTTTAGACCTCTGCATCGAAGGCTTCTCGAAGGCCATCGCCGACCAGATTGAAGCCAAGCACCACGAGGAGAATCGCGATCGCCGGGAAGATGGTCAGCCACCAGGCGTCAGGCATGTATTTGGCGCCATCGGCGACCATGGAGCCGAGGTCCGGCGTCGGCGGCTGCACGCCCAGGCCGAGAAAGGAGAGCGACGACGCGATCAGGATGACGAAACCGATGTCGAGCGTAACCTTGGTGAGGATCGAGGGGCGGCAATTGGGCAGGACCTCGCGGAAAAGGATGTGAAGCGTCGACGCGCCGACCACCTCGGCCGCGAGCACATATCCCTCACGGCTCTCGGATCGCGTGACGTTGTAGACAAGCCGCGCGTACCAGGGCCACCACATCGCCGTCACCGCCAGCATGCCGTTGAAGAGGGTGGGCTCGAGGAAGCCCATGATGGACATCGCGAGCACAAGCGGCGGGATCGACAGAAAAATGTCGGTGAGACGCATGAGCGAATAGTCGATCCAGCCCCCCTTGTATCCGGCGATCAGGCCCACCACGACGCCGATTGGCACCGCGATGGCAAGAACGACGACGGCCATGATGAGCGACAGCCGGTAGCCGTAGATGATGCGGGTGAGCAGATCCCGGCCGATGACATCCGTGCCGAAGACATACTGCCCGCTTGGCGATGAATTCATGGCGCTGAAGTCGCCCGTCGGGCCGACGTGATCAGGATAGGGCGCCAGGAAGTCGGCGAAAACCGCAAGGAAAACCACCAACGCGACGATGCCGAGTCCGAGCACCGCCAGCGGATTCGAGCGGAAGACATACCAAACGCGATTCGTTGCTGCGGCTGCCGCTATCATCGTCCGCTCCGCGTCGCGGCGAGGCGGATCCGCGGATTGATCAGCGCCACCAGAAGATCGACGACGATGTTAACGATCAGGAACGCGGCGGCAATGATCAGGACAGTGCCGACGATCGCGTCGAGGTCCTTTCTGAGGATGACCTCCACCCCATAGCGAGAAATACCGGGCCAGACGAAAACACGCTCGACCAGGAAGGCATTGCCGAGCAACGCCGCGAAGTCGAGCCCGAGGATGGTCAGGGTCGGAATGAAAGCCGGCCGGAAGGCGTAGCGCGTTGCGATCCGCCAGGGTGGAAATCCGGCAGCTCGCGCCATCTCGATGTAAGGCTTGTCGTAGGTCTCGATCATGTTCGCCCGAGTCAGGCGCGCCGTCTGGCCGATGCCCGACATGGCGAGCGCGAAGGCGGGCAGGGCGAGGTGGTGGGCCGCGTCCGCGACGACCGCGAAGTTCCCGGCGAGAAGAGCGTCGAGCGTGAGAAAACCGGTCACCAGCGGTGGCCTTCGAAGACCTTCGCTCAACCGCCCCACCAGCGGGAAAATCGGTACAAAGAATGCGAAGACGAGCTGGAAGATCACGCCCCAAACGAAAGCCGGCGTGCAGACGCCGATCAACGCGATCAGCCGGGCTGCATGGTCGCCAGCGCGTTGACGAAAATGCGCAGCGGCAATCCCGAGCGGCACGCCCGCGACGATCATGATGATTCCCGCGACAAGAACCAGCTCCAGAGTCGCCGGCAGGAACTGGGCGATATCGGTGGTAACTGGCCGATTCGTGTAGAGCGACCTGCCGAGATCGCCGCGGCTCAGATCGCGAAGGAAGTAGCCATACTGGATAGGGATCGGTTCATCGAGGTGGCGAGCTGCGCGGAGCGCTGCGACCTGCTCGGCGGTGGCATTCGGGCCGAGCGCGATGCGCGCCGGATCGCCCGGTATGATACGCGCGACGGTGAAAATCAGGATCGATACGCCGACCATGACGATTGCAGCGGCGCCGATGCGCGTGAGGAGCGTCCGGACGACCGGGCTCATCCGCCGGACCGAAACGAGAATGCGGCGCATCTCTCGCCAAGAGTGCGCCGCATCGCAGCAGGACGTGAGGGCGCCGGACTCTTACATCCGATGGTCACCGTGCGCCCCCGCCTACAATAGTGACGGTCCTATTCCTTCATTTCCATCAGGCGGAATGTGAAGCCGAACCCCGAAAGGGGGAAACGCTTGCTGTCGTCCATGAGCGCCGGGGCGCTCACCACGTCACGCGCGATGAACGCGGCGACCTGATCGTAGGCGTAGACGGTCGCCGCCAGATCGCGCAGCCGATTGACCACCTGGTTGTAAAGTTCGGTGCGCTTGGCGGTATCGGTCTCGGTGCGCGCAGCCTCGAGGAGCTTGTCGAGCTCCGGGTCGTTCAGATTCTCCGTCGACTCATACGTGCCGCGCGAGCTCGAGTGATACTGGTTATAGAGGAGCGCATCGGGATCAGGAGTGACCGGGTAGCTGAAGAGCTGCGACACGTTCGGCGTCGTCTCCGGCTTGGTGGCGAGCTCGGTGAACAGAGCCCAAGGCACGCGTGTGACTTCCGGTTTGAAGCCGACCTGCTGCGCGCTCGCCTGCATGAGAAGAGCAATGCGCTCTTCGAGCGGAACCTCGGCGATCCATGAGATCTCAAGGGGCGTGTTCGGATCGACATACTTGCACTGCGCCCGCTCCGCCTTGGCCTTCTCCATGTCCTGCGTATAGTTGGGCGCATCGTCCGACCCCATCATGCCATGTGGCAGGGGGCCATTCGCCGGCACACCCAGCGCAAACTCGTCGGTCACCGCCACCATCTTCAAGGCATTGGCGTAGTCGAACGAGTAAACCAGCGCCCGGCGGCAGTGCACGTCGTCAAGCGGCGGCTTCGCGGTATTGAGCTTCAGATAGTATTGCGCGGTGCCGCGCTCGTTGAGGATCTGGGCGCCTTCGCCTGCCAGCGCCTTGACGACCTCCGGCGGCAGCCATTGCGAACCGACGTCGTGCTCGCCGCGCGAGATGAGCGCACGAACGGTCGGCGCTTCGATACCGTAGCGCAGCCGAACCTTGTCAGGGGCCTTGGCGGGAACGCCGAGGAAGTAGTCGCCGAATTTCGCCATGTTGGTCTCTTCCTGCGGGTTATGGCTCTCCACGACGTACGCGCCGGAACCGGCGTCGTTCGACGACAGCCACGCCTGGCTGTAGTCGCCTGCCTCCCCATAGTCGCCCGCGGCCTGATGTTCCTTGGCAAGCTTCGAGTCAATGATCGGAAGCCGGACAAGCGCCGCGAGGAAAGGGGCGAACGGGCCGCTCAAAGTGAAGCGGACGGTCTTCGGTTCGACGGCTTCGACGCTCTCCACGCGGCCGGCAAAGAGGTTCGAGTTGCCCTGGCCGATCGCCATCATCCGATCGTAGGAATAGACGACATCATCGGCCGTCACCGGATTGCCCGAATGGAACTTCGCGTCGACGAGGGTGAAGGTATAGGCGTTGCCGTCGATGCTCCAATCAGAAGCGAGATGCGGTACGACGCCGGGTCCGCCCTGCTCTGGAATGACCAGCGTGTCGTAGACGTTGAACATTAGGATCGAGTCGGCGTAGTCGGTCGCCTTTGCCGGATCGAGTTCTCCGACCACCACTTCGTCGAGGCGGAGAACAGTTTCGGCGAATGTCGGCAACGGCCATGCAACTGCAGTCGCCAACGCTGCCGCGAGGAGAGACCCCTTCAGAGCGCGCATTTGAAACCTCCCTTTGTCGCTTTCCCTCGACGGTATCGCATCACCGGCGCATTCGCCAAGCCGGCAGCTGCACAACGGCAGAAAGCAGAAGGGTCGGAACGGTGCACGCGTTAGATGTGTTCGATCGTCGAACGGTGCCGACGTAACTCTGCGATGGCGCGGTCGCGCCGTCCTACTCGGGTGGGGGCATCCTCGAGGCGATACTGCCGTCGCATCGCCGCCGCCAACTGCGCAATGACTTCCGCGGTGAGCGCCGACTTCATGCCTCGGCTGCGGGCCACCTCATCCCAGATGTACCCGTACCGTGTCAGATAGTCCTCAATGCCGCCCGGCGCGTTCAAATCCATGGCCGCCAGCGGACCAATCAGCGCCCAGCGCAGGCCGAAGCCTTCAGTCAGCATCGCGTCAACATCGTCCGGCAATAGAACCTCCTCCCGGACGAGCGTCAGAATCTCGTTCATCAGCGCGGCGAGGATGCGGTTAAGCGCAAACCCCGGGATCTCCTTGCGGACGAGGATTGGTCGTTGCTCGACGCGACGGAGCAGCCCGGCGACGGCGTCGATGACCTCCGGCGAGGTTCCTGGCCCCGGGCAAATCTCCGTGACAGGTAGCAGATGCGGTGGCGCGAGCGGGTGGACGACGAGGAACCGTTCTGGGTGTCGTAGACCGTCTGCAAGGACGCTGGGCAGCAGGCCGGACGTGCTACTGCCGATGATGGTGTCTGCCTCCGTGTAGAGTTCGATCTTCCGGAATATCTCACGCTTCAGATCGACGTTTTCGCTGACCGATTCTTGGACGTAATCGACGCCCTCGAGCGTGCCTTCGAGAGATGCGTTGGCCGACACGCATTGCAAAGCATCGGCAGCGCCTTCCAGCCCCGTACCTCGAAGCGATTGGAGCATCGCGCCAATCCGCTCGCGAGTGGCGTCGAGTTCCGTTTTGTGACGGCTCCAAACCCGTACCCTTACGCCTGCTCGCGCGAAAACAAGCGCCCACGATGACCCGATGATGCCGCGGCCGACGATCCCGACTGTCGAAAATTGCTTCATCAGAGGTCGTCGCCCAGCAGGTTGAACCCAAGGACGGTGACCATGATTATCGCGCCGGTTGATGGCCAGCCATGGCTCGTCGCGCATGAAGCGGGTGCCGCAGGCGAGCCTCCAACCCCAGGTTGGAGTCGGTGGAACAAGGCCGGGAGAGGAACTGACATTCAACATTCCTCTGATCGGGTTCGCTTTGAACTCTACGTCGGCTGCCGTAGCGGTTGGTAGGTAATTTCGGGAAAACCGAAAAGCCGCTCCATTGCGATGGATCAGTCCGTCGCGCGTTCAAACAGAAAGAGCGCCGGGCCGCTGGGTGGTCGCAGAAGCGGCTAGGTGCATCGCTCGGCATGAGCTTTCAACAGGTGCAGAAGTACGAAAACGGCACGAACCGCGTCGCCGTGTCGACGCTGCTCCTGATTGCCGAGGCGCTGGAACGGCCAATGACGGACTTTCTGCCCTGAGCTTCCCCACTTGCATCCACCAGCGGAGATGTTTGGAGGAAGGGGGAGGGATCGAACCTCCGCCACCTTTCGGTGTCCACCGCCGCGGGGGGGTATTCAGCGTCGGAGAGCCTTGCCGCTCAGCCACCCTTCCATTCCTGGATCAAGCCTCAGAAACACGTCGGGGTGCAATCGCCTTCAACAGGTACGGTAAAAGCCCGGCATGGTGGCCACACGAGGGGAGATTCGCATAGACGAGGGGCTGCCGCACTCCCCGCAACGGAGGCATTATGACCGCCGCGACAACGAAGCGCCGCGCCACGGAAATAGATCGCAAGATCGGCGCTCGGCTCCGAGGCATCCGCCGCGAGGCCGGGTGGTCGCAGGAACGGCTCGGCGCATCGCTCGGCATGAGTTTTCAACAGGTGCAGAAGTACGAGAACGGCACGAACCGCGTTGCCGTGTCGACGCTGCTCCTGATCGCCGAGGCCCTTCGTCGGCCGGTGACGGACTTTCTGCCCTGAGCTTCCCCGCACCGCGCAACTGCCTGTGGCGGCCCTAGCCGCGCCCGCGGTGAGGCGAAACCCCAGTGTCCGGGAGTGAGGAGTGGCGATGGTCGGTGCTTCTCCCGATCCTGCGGCATGTTTCGACTTGGATCACGGTCGATTGACATCTTGTCGTTGGCAAAGCGCGCGATCTTTGATTTTTGAGACGTGACGCGCGTATTCAGGGAGACATGCGATGCCAGACGTTTGGTCCACCGTCACCGAGCTGGACGCAGCCACGCAGCAACGCCTGTCCGACGTGCTCGAAGCGCGCGGAGCCGATCCGCAGCAGAAGGCCATGCGGCAGTCGTTCCTCTCGGACATTGAGTTTCCCGAAAGCTCGCGAGTGCTGGACGTCGGTTGTGGCACCGGCGTTCTCACCCGGGTTCTCGCCCAATGGCCTCGCGTGGCTTCGGTAACGGGCGTCGATCCGGCTGCCCCTTTGCTCGGCAGGGCGCGGGAACTGGCAGAGGACCTTTCCAACATCGAGTTCCAGGAAGCAGACGGCCGGTCGCTCCCTTTTGAGGATGCGGCGTTCGACGTTGTGGTGTTCGATTCAACGCTCAGCCATGTCCCCGATCCGAAGCGCGCTCTTGCCGAAGCCTTCCGCGTGCTGCGGCCGGGCGGGCTATTGGCGACATTCGATGGCGACTACTCCACCACGACCGTGGCGCTGGCCGATCACGATCCGCTGCAAACTTGCGTCGATGCGATGATGGCCGCTTCGGTCAACGACCGTCGCGTGATGCGGCGCTTGCCGGCTCTGGTCGCGGAATGCGGCTTTGAGGGCGCCGGCTTTCGCAGCTATGGGTTCGCGGAGACAGCGGGTGGCCCCTACATGCTGTCGGTCATCGACCGGGGCGCTGACATTCTTTGTGCTTCAGGTCTGATCGGTGGGGACTTGGCCGCCGGCCTCAAGGCGGAGGCGCGGCGGCGCGCGGAAGCTGCGGCCTTCTTTGGGCACATTGCCTATGCGAGCCTGAGCGCCAGGAAACCATCCTAAGCGGCGACGGTCGGAAGGTGCTCCTGCGTGGTCTTAGCTCGCGCCCTGCGTGTTCTCGAAAAGCTCCAACCCGATTGCTTTGCAGCGGGCCAGGGTGTCGCGACCATCCGAGTCTTTCGGCATCGTATGGCCAAGGCCAGCGGCTGTAAGTTGTTTGTCCGGCAGCGGCCTTTGAGCAGAACTTGGCGGCTCGGAGCACGCCGCCCTCGCCTGCGCCGTTCTTACCGCCTAACAAAGCTCAGGCTCCGGAGGCAGGGTGATCGAGCTCAAGATGCCTCCTCTCAGCGCTAAGCAATTTCCCTCCGCGCCGCGACGGGTGGCCAACCGTTGCCGGAACGAACTTGCACAAAAGAGATCGGGCGTTGAACAACATCTCGTACGCATGATCGGATTTGATGGGCCGCAGACCCCCGCCCCCGCATTACCGTCGCGCCGATATCCAGCTAAAGCGGTTGCTGAGCTTCACCTGGCCGCCTGTGCCGACAAAAGGTCCGAGGGCCGCGACGAGCGTGCGCCGCACGGCGTCTTCGCCGGCATGTTGCTCCGCCCGCACGATCGGTCCCGCGGAGCTGATCGCGCGGCAGGCAAAGGCAAGGTCGGGGTAATCGAAGGTGCATTCTATCTCGCCGCTCTCCGCAGGCGACAGTCCAGCCTCCTTCATCAGCGCAGCAAGCACGCCCGCTTCGGAAAGTGACACTGGCGTGGGAGCATCGGCCGGAGGCGAGGGTAGTAGCGCCAGGACCGCCGGCAGCACGCCGGTCATCAGCTGGCAATCCTCTGGGCGTCCCCAGATCAACGTGGCGACTGTTCCACCCCGCCGGCAGACGCGCTGCGCCTCGCCCAGCGCGCGGCGTGGACTTTCGGCGAATTGAAAGGCATTGAACGCGACGACCACGTCGAATGTTTCGTCCGCAAACGGCAGCGCCTCCATCTCACCGACCTCGATCTGCGCGCCTGGCAGACGGTCATGCGCGATGGCCGCAAGTGCGGCCGAGGCGTCGAACCCGGAGACCATCGCTCCCGCCTCGCGCGCCACCATAAGCGCGCCTCCAGCGCCGCATCCAATGTCGAGCAGTCTGACCCCGCCGCGCACCCCGATCCCGGTTAGCAACGATGCGTAGACCGGCCGCCAAGCAGGCTCCTGCGCCTCGGCCCAGTCGCGTGCCTTCGCCCCCCAAAGCTCTCCCTGCACCTGCGCTGTGCCCAATTCGACCTCCGATCCGCCTCCCTAATCCATAAACCTAGCCAGGAGCCGCATGCCCACATGGCACCTGAAAGCGCGGAGAGAAGAGCGCGCCTAGTCGAACAAGTTCAGCAGCGGCGCGAGATGAGATTCTTGCGAAAAGCGTCATGGGCCGCCGCTCTCCTGGCCCCAGGGTGGAACGCAAAACCTCTACCGCCGCGGGGTTGCTCGCTTGCTGCAACGGGCTCAGCTCGTTCTCGGTTGCGGTCGCGGTTTGTGATGGGAACTCAAGCCAGTCCCTCGCCGTTTGCCTACAGTGGCCTGCCAGGTCCGTACCAAGGCTGGCAGGTTTTAGCCTGGGCCGCCCTTCTGAGCCCAATCGCCTCGTTCCGGGCGGCCCCTCTTTATCCGCCTGTCGTCAGATGACGTGCTAGTCGCTGCCTGCCGCGAATGGCGTTGAGGATGGTGAGGAGCTTTCGGGCGGTTGCGACCAGGGCGACGAGCCCGGGCTTGGCTTTGGTGACGAGGCGGTCGCGGAAGCCTCCTGGTCGACAAATCCCGCAACGTTCAAGGCGTTCACCCTGTGAACCGGCATAGCGGCGCGCGGCTCTAACGTGAGGCACAAGGCTTAATGGCGCCGGTGATTGCGGCAGAGCCTACGGCAAGTACCAAGGACTGCTTCTGGCCGGTAGGGCTTTGGGATGAACACACCCCCATCGACCAGCCGCTCGGGTTTGAGAGCCAGGCCTGACGTGTAAATTACAGGGATTTCCGGGCGCGCTCGGCGCGCTAGTTGTCGAAGCTATGAAGGTTGTTCATCCGGGACGGGGCTGCGAGGTTGGGGTTGCGAATCCAACCAACCCTGAGCCGGAGCCCCGGATGAACATCCACAAGAATGCGCGCATGACGGTGCATGGTCGA
>JBOHKB010000022.1:0-10308 GCA_050728815.1 Propylenella sp. | reverse complement strand
CGTTGAGGCAACGGCGGAGGAGCCGCCGGTCGCCGCGGCTTCCGCTCCGCCGGCCGCGACGGAGCCAGCAGGTCCGCTGGCCGTTCGCGGCGAGGTGCGGACGGAGGAGCGGCGCGTCAGCGCCGCTGCGCCGCCCGGCGTCCCCGACGCGATGGATCTCACGATCCGGGCTGCCGAGGCCGAAACGGGGACGCTCTATGTGACGGGCGAGGCAGCGGCTGGCGCGTTGCTCAACCTCTACGCCGACGGCGAGCTGGTCGGCGAGGCGCGGGCGGGCGCCGACGGCGTCTGGCTCCTTGAAGCCGAGAAGGAGATCCCAGCGGGCGAAGTAGTGCTGCGCGTCGAGGCCGTTTCGGAGGACTCGTCTGGTCCGGTTGCGGCCGCAGAGGCCCCCTTCATGCGTCACCCGGACGGCATCGTGCTTGAGCCGATCGTTACGGCCGAAAGCGCGGAGGGCGGTGTGCGCATCGCTGCCGCAAATCCGCCGATGCCGGTCTACGTCATCATCCGGCGCGGCGACAGCCTCTGGCGCATCGCGCGGCGGAACTATGGGCGCGGCATTCACTACCGCGCGATTTTTGACGCCAACCGCGACGTCATCCGCAGTCCGCACCGCATCTTTCCGGGCCAGGTCTTCGTCATCCCGGCATCGGCTCGAAGCCGGCCGACCGTCGAGAACTGAGAGCGCCCGCTGCGATCCTGCCGGGCGATTGCAATCATCGTAAATCGACGATATACGATGAATTGAGCCGCTGGCTGACGCCCGAACCGCGCGCGGCCGGCAAAACCGAGGGACAACGGTGAAAAACGACGATGCCGCCGCCGACCGCCTGAAGGCGCTCGGCCATCCGGTGCGGCTTGCCATCGTAAGGGCGCTCGCGGAGCGCAGCTGTTGCTGCTGCGCCGATGTCTGCAGCCGCCTGCCGCTCGCACAGTCGACCGTGTCGCAGCACCTTAAAGTCCTGCGGGACGCCGGGCTCGTCAGCTTCCGGCGCGACGGCGTCAGGTCCGCCTATGTGCTCAATCCGGCGGCGTTCGCCGAGCTGCGCGCCGACCTCGACGGAATCGCCGGGCTGCTCGGCCGTGCACCTTCGCAAGCGGTGTCCGCGTCGACGCCGAAGGGCGAGGCCGTTCATGGCTGACGCGGCGCCCACGGCAAACGTGTCGGCGAGCGGCAGGACGCTCCCGACGCTGCTCAACCTCTGGCCCTATATGTGGCCGTCCGACCGCCCCGACCTGAAGCTTCGCGTGATGGTCGCCATTGCGGCGCTGCTGGTGGCGAAAATCGTCACGGTCCTCGTTCCGTATTCTTACAAATGGGTGACGGACGCGCTGACCGGGGAGGGCGGCGCGCCGTCCTACGTGCCGCTTGTCCTGGCGACGCCGGTCGTCCTGGTGCTCGCTTACAATTTCGGCCGCGTCTTCGGCACCGGCTTGAACCAGCTCCGCGATGCGCTGTTCGCGCGGGTCGGGCAGCACGCCGTGCGCCGGCTCGCCTACCGCACGTTCGTGCACCTGCACGGGCTGTCGCTGAGATTCCACCTTGACCGCCGCACCGGCGGGCTCTCCCGCATTGTGGAGCGCGGCACGAACGGCATCGAGACGATCGTTCGCTTTACCCTGCTCAACACTGTGCCGACGGTCGTCGAGTTCGCGCTCGCCGCGGCGGTGATCTGGTATCAGTTCAGCTTCGTCTACGTCGCCGTGGTCGCCGTGACGGTCTGTGCCTACGTCTGGTTCACCGTGCGCGCCAGCAACTGGCGCATAACGATACGCCGCGAGATGAACGAGTCCGACAATGACGCCCACACCAAGGCGGTCGACTCGCTTCTGAATTTCGAGACGGTGAAATATTTCGGCAACGAGCAGCGCGAGGTCACGCGTTTCGACGGCTCCATGGCGCGCTACGAGCGCGCGGCGATCCGCATCTGGACCTCTCTCGCCTGGCTCAACTTCGGCCAGACGCTGATCTTCTCCGCCGGCATGGCGATCTGCATGATCCTCTCTGCGCGCGCCGTCATGGCGGGGACGCAGACGATCGGCGATTTCGTGCTGATCAATGCGCTCCTGATGCAGCTCTCGATTCCGCTGAACTTCATCGGCTTCGTCTACCGCGAGATCAAGCAGGGGTTGGTCGACATCGAGGCGATGTTCTCGCTGCTCGGCGTATCGCCCGAGGTGAAGGACCGGCCGGACGCGCCGACGCTTGAGGTGAGGCGCGGAACGATCCGCCTCGAGAATGTTGAGTTCGCCTACGACGCGGCGCGCCCGATCCTGCGCGGGGTGACGTTCGAGGTGCCGGCCAACGCCACCGTGGCGGTGGTCGGCCCGTCGGGCGCAGGCAAGTCGACGCTCGCGCGCCTCCTCTATCGCTTTTACGATGTGACCGGCGGACGCATCCTGATCGACGGAGAGGACATCCGCGACGTGAAGCAGGACAGCCTCCGCGCCGCGATCGGCATCGTCCCGCAGGACACGGTGCTCTTCAACGATACGATCGGCTACAACATCCGCTACGGCCGGTGGGACGCGACCGACGCGGAAGTCCGCGAGGCGGCGCGCATGGCGCAGCTCGCCGATTTCATCGAGAGCCTCCCCGACGGCTACGGCACCCCGGTCGGCGAGCGCGGCCTGAAGCTCTCCGGCGGCGAGAAACAGCGCGTCGCCATCGCCCGCACGATCCTCAAGGGTCCGCCGATCCTGATCCTCGACGAGGCGACCTCCGCGCTCGACACCGCCACCGAGCGCGAAATACAATCGGCGATCGACGAGGTATCGCATGACCGCACGACGCTGGTCATCGCCCATCGCCTGTCCACCGTGGTGAATTCCGACGCGATCATCGTGCTCCAGGACGGCGCGATTGCGGAGCAGGGGACGCACGCCGAGCTGATCGCGCGCGGCGGGCTTTACGCCGCCATGTGGGACCGCCAGCGCGAGGCCGACGAGATGGCCGAGCGGCTCCGCCGCACCCGGGAGGAGGGGCGCGACTACCTGCCGCCGCTGCATGTCACGCCGGAGGCCGCGGAATAGGGCGGTTGGTGTGCCGGGCCGCATTGGTCTAAGAGCGCGCGATGGATATTGCGCGCTCCGTCCGCGAGGCGATCCCCGACATACATCGCGAGGGCTGGCCCTTCATCGCGGTCACGCTGGCGCTCGCGATTCTGTTCGCGTTCGTCTTCCCGCCGCTCTTCTGGCTGCTCGCTATTGTGGCCGGGTGGATGGCGATCTTCTTTCGTGATCCGGTCCGCGTCGTGCCGACATCCCACGGGCTGGTCGTGAGCCCGGCCGACGGACGCATCGAGCCGATCGTCGCCGCCGTGCCTCCGCCGGAATTTGGCCTCGGCACGGAGCCGATGACGCGGATTTCCGTTTTCATGAACGTGTTCGATTGCCACATCAACCGCGCGCCCGTCGCCGGCCGCGTCGCCCGCATTGCCTACAAGGCGGGGAAATTCTTGAGCGCCGACCTCGACAAGGCGAGCGAGGCGAACGAACGCAATTCGCTGCTCATCGAAGCAGCGGGCGGCGCGCGTGTCGGCGTCGTCCAGATCGCCGGGCTGGTGGCGCGGCGCATCCTGTGCTGGACTTCGGAGGGGGCCGAGCTGGCGATTGGCGAGCGCATTGGGATGATCCGCTTCGGCTCGCGCCTGGATGTCTATCTGCCGGAAGGCTCGCTTGTGGTGGTCGGGGCCGGCCAGCGTGCGATCGCCGGCGAGACGGTAATCGCGCTTCTGCCCGGCGCCGAGTTTCGGCCGCCGCTCTCGCTTCGGCGCGACTGAAGGCGGCGGATGGCAGGCTTCTTTCCACCAGTCGATCCGGAAGCCAAGCGCGGCCGGCCGCGGCGTCGCGCTGTGCCGTTCACGGCGGTGCTCCCGAACCTCGTCACGCTCCTTGGCCTCTGCGCCGGGCTGACGTCGATCCGCATGACGCTCGAGCATCGCTTCGATGTGGCGGTCGCCGCGATCATCCTCGCCATCGTGCTTGATTGGATCGACGGCTACCTTGCCCGCTACTTCCGCGCCACGTCGAAGTTCGGCGAGCAGCTCGATTCCCTCGCGGACTTCGTGAATTTCGGCGTCGCGCCGGCCATCTTCCTGTTCGTGTGGCGGCTCGACGATCTCTCCTCGTTCGGATGGATCTGCGCGCTCGTCTTTGCGATCTGCACCGGCCTCAGGCTTGCCCGCTTCAACGCGGCGCTTGCCGCCGAGGAGCCCCGGCCCGACTGGCACCGCGATTTCTTCGTCGGCGTACCGGCGCCGGCCGGCGCGGGGCTGGCCTTCCTGCCCTTCTTCCTGGAGCGCACCAGTTCGCTCGGCATCCGTGTCGCCGCGATGATGGTGGCCATCTACGCGGTCCTGATCGCGCTTCTGATGGTAAGCCGGCTGCCGACGATCTCCCTTAAGCGCGTGGGGCGGCGCATCCCCCGCGACAGCGTCCTCCCGGTGCTGGTCGTCGGCGTCCTGCTGGTGGCGCTCCTTGCGAGCTATCCGTTCTCGTTCCTGTCGGTTACCGCGGTTCTCTACCTTGCTCATATTCCGTTTGCCTGGCGTGCACGGAAGCGGGCTGAAGCGCTACACGCCCAAGGGGCCGGTTCGACTACTGCGAAGGCGGAAGAGTAACCATCTGGCTGTCCAACGTCGCAATCATGCGGAAAAAGGACGACGCGCCGCCTTACGCCGCGCTCTCCTTGTGCTAGTCAGCAAAGGAAAGGGGGGCGCATCCGGAGCGCAGGATGTACTCAACATTCACCCGCATTTCGGCGCTTGTGCTCGCCGCGATGCTTTTCGCAGGCTCGAGCGCCGATGCGCAGGACGAGAAGCTGCGCTTCGTCATGGTGACGCACGGCTCGCCGACAAGCGCATTCTGGGCGACCGTAAGGGGCGGCGCCGAGCAGGCGGCGAAGGAAACCGGCGTCGAGCTGGTTTACCGGTCGCCTGAGACCTTTGATCTGGAGAAGATGGCGTCGCTGGTGACGGCTGCGGTCAAGGAGCGGCCGGACGGCCTTGTCGTCTCCATCCCGAACGCCGACGCGCTCGCCGCCCCGATCCGCTCCGCGGCGGACGCGGGGATACCGGTGATCTCGATCAATTCCGGCTTCGACGTGGGCCGTTCGCTAGGCGCGCTCCTGCATGTCGGGCAGGGTGAGTACGAGGCCGGCCGCGTCGCCGGTGAGGCGATGCGGAAGCTCGCCGGCACGAATGCGCTCTGCCTCAACCACGAGCTTGGCAACGTCGCCCTCGATCTGCGCTGCAAGGGCTTCATCGACGGGTTCGCCGGATCGGTCGAGGTCATGCCGGTCCCGGCCAATGCCGACGAGGCGGGGAAGGCTGTTGCCGAGCGCCTCAAGGAGGACAGCCGCGTCGACGTTATCCTTGCCCTCTCGGCGGCCACTACCGGAGCGCCCGCGATCGCTGCCGTGAAGGCCCTTGAGGGCCGCGCCGTTCATGTCGGGACCTTTGATGTCACCGAGGCGATCCTCGCCGAGGTCGCCGACGGCGCGGCTTCGTTTGCGATCGACCAGCAACCCTTCCTACAAGGCTATCTGCCCGTGCAGCTCCTCGCCGTCCTCCATCGCCATGGGGCGGTGCCGGTCTCCAATGTCAGCACCGGTCCCCGGCTCGTCACCCAGGAGGAGGCGAGACGGCGGCTTGGGCGCGGCGACGACGATCCGGATGGCCCCGCGCCGCAGGAATCGCAAGGCGGCGGCTAGGCCGGATACTGCCATCGCACGCCGGCAAAAAAGCCGCGTGCGCGGCATTGAATGTGACAGCGCGATGACGACAGTGTTCCCGCGTGCCAAGGGAAATCGAACGCAAGTTTGTCGTCGCGAGCGACGAATGGCGCCGGGGGGCGGATCGGGGAAAGCGGCTTCGGCAGGCCTATATTGCCGAGACCGACCGCGCCGTCGTGCGCGTGCGGATCGAAGACGATGCCCGCGGCGTACTGACGATAAAGAGCGCCGAATCCGGCCTTTCGCGGCACGAATACGAGTTTCCCTTGAAGGTCGCGGACGACGAGACGCTCATTGCCCTGCGCCAGGGGAGCGTGCTTACCAAGACCAGGTTTCATGCTCCGCACGCCGGCCGGACCTGGGAGGTCGACGTCTACTTCGGCGACAATGCCGGCCTCGTCATCGCCGAGATCGAGCTCGCCGCCGAGGATGAGGCAGTTGAGCTTCCCGCTTGGCTTGGGCGCGAGGTGACCGGCGCCGCCCAATACTACGCCGCGCGCCTGGCGCACCGACCCTATACTTCCTGGTCCGAGTCCGAACGTGGGAAGAGCGGCTGACATGGCCTGGCGGTTCGAACCGGCTGAGAGGCTCGCCGATGCCTTCCGTCGCGTGGCGTCGGAGGAGATCGGCAAGGTGCGCGCGGGCCTATCCGACCCGGAAAGGGACCGTGCGACCGCCATTCACGAGGCACGGCAGGGCTTCAAGCGGCTGCGCGCACTTTTGCGCCTTGCCAAGCCGTCGCTCGGCGATGCCTTTCGCGAAGAGAACCGCCTCTGGCGGGAGGCCGGACTGCAGCTTGCCGGCTCGCGCGATCACACCGTGCTGATGGAAAGCTTCGAGAAGATCGTCGACGGCTGCAAAGCCGGTCTTCCGAGTGACGGCGTTCGGCGTCTCCGCTCATACCTTGCGGCCCGCAGGCGCGGCTCCGCGGGTTCCGATGGCGAGGATCGCGTCGAGGCGGTGCTCGCCTTGCTCGATGACGCCGAAAGACGCTTGGCCACGCTCGACTGGCCGGACGACGAGAAGGCGCTCGCCAAGGGGCTGAAGCGCAGCCAGGCGCGGCTCAGGAAGACCTGGATTAAGGCCCGGAAGACCGATGCGGAAAAGGTGCTGCACAATTGGAGGAAGCGCGTGAAGGATCAGTCGGCGCAGCTCCGCCTGTTCCGGCGGCTTGTTCCTTCGGCGCTCCGTTCAAGGCACAGCGACGAAAAGAAGACCGCGGAGCTGCTCGGCGAAGAGCATGATCTCTGGATGCTCGCGGAGCGTCTCACCGCCGGGCCCGTACCGGCACAGGCAGCGTCCGCATGCAAAGCGCTGCTCGGCGAGATCGGCGACCGGCGGAAGGCCCTGCGCACCGAAGCCCTCAAGCTAGGCAAGGCTTTCTCCTCGCAGAGCGCGAGGTCCTTCGCGCGCGAGGTGACCGCGGCCTGGGAGAAGGCGGCGTCGCGCGCCGCCGCCAAGGAGAGGCGCGAAGCCGCCGCTATTTCTCGAGCGTCGTGAAGACCCCGTCCCAGCCGGGTTCAGGCGGGCTTTCCTTGAGCGCGGCGAGCCGCTCTGCGTAGACATCGTAGAACGCATGCAGCCGCGCGGGCGCGAGACCGCGCGCCCGCTCCAGCGCGGCGGACGCGTCGGCGAAGTTCGCCGAGCGGTAGCTTGCGATCATGTGGCTGTGCGCGTTGAAAAGAGCGGAGAACTCCGGCGAGCGGGCATGATCCTCGTCGCCGAGCAGCGTGAGGATGCTGATCGGCTCGCCGCGCCCGACGACGCGCACGAGATCGACCTCGAGCAGCGCCATGTCCGAGGCGTGTTCCTTGGTCTTTTCGGTTATCAGGATTTGCAGGCCGAACTGCTTGGTCAGACCCTCCACGCGGGAGGCGACGTTTACCGGGTCGCCGATCGCCGAATAGCTGAAGCGCTGCTGCGACCCGAGGTTCCCCACGCAGCAGACGCCTGTGTTGAGGCCCACGCCGATCTTGATCGGCGTCCCTTCGCGGGCATTCAGCTCGTCGAGGGTTTTCAGCATCGCCAGCGCCGCGAGGCAGGCGCGCCGCGGGTGGTTGGCCGTCGGAAGCGGCGCATTCCAGAACGCCATGATCGCGTCGCCCATGTATTTGTCTATCGTCGCGTCGTTCTTCAGGAGCACGTCCGTCATCGGCGTCAGGAAGCGGTTCAAGAGGCCGGTGATGTCCTGCGGGTTCATGCGCTCCGAGAGCGAGGTGAAGCCGCGAATGTCGCTGAAGAGCAGCGTGATCTCACGCGTCTCGCCGCCAAGCGTCAGCGCCGCCGGGTCTTCCGCCAGGCGCTCCACCAGCGTCGGCGCAAGATAGAGTGCGAACGCATCGCGGACGAATTGCCGCTCGCGATCGGTGAGGAGCAGAAGCAATGCCGTCGCGACGATGTAGACGCTTCCGACCGCGATGCTTGGCAGGATCGGGTCGATAACGAGCTGTCCGTTGGCGAACGCGAACCACGACGCTGCAATCGCGGCGGCGATGATCACGAGGGCGGCGATCGCGCCGATCAGCGGGCCGGTGAGCAAGACCGCGATGATCAGCAGGATGGTGAGGACCACCGCCGCGACGATCTCCGCGCCTGGCGCCCAGTCGGGACGCGTCAGGAACGCGCCGCCGAGGATCTGGTCGATGATCTCGGCGTGGACTTCGACGCCGGGCACGGCGGCGGAGCGCGGCGTGGCGACGAGGTCGCGCAGTCCGACGGCGCTCGTTCCGATCAACACCAGGCTCCCGGCAAGCTGCTCGGCGAATTGCGCCGAGCTTGCCGCGTCGAGGAACCGCGCCGCGGAAATGCGCGGCATGCTCGGCATGCCGGAATAGTAGACGCGGAAATCGCCGGCTGCCCCGGTCGGCACCTCGAAGGCGCCCACCTTCAGCGCCGTCATGGCCGGGCGGCCGGTGTCGGCCTCGCCGCTCGCGCCGGTCGCGCGGATGATGATCGCGCCCGCGCCCTGCGCCGTGCGGAGCGCTTCGATCGAGAGCGCCGGGTAGAGCTGCTCGCCGCCCCGTGCGACGAGCGGTACCGTTCTGACGATTCCGTCTGGGCTCGGCGGGAAGCTGTAGAAGCCGAGGCCGGCTGCGGCCTCGTTCAGGATGG
Source organism: Propylenella sp. (assembly GCA_050728815.1). Lineage (GTDB taxonomy): Bacteria > Pseudomonadota > Alphaproteobacteria > Rhizobiales > Afifellaceae > DASWJZ01. Next base: position 1,463 of record JBOHKB010000022.1, on the reverse strand, counting down.
GCAGGTTCGCCACCGCGCCGCGAAACGAAAAGAGAAAGTCCTTCGGGTCCGCGCCGGCGAACGCAAAGCCGGTCTTCGGCTGCGGCAACTCCGCGTCCGTCTCGTTCGAGAGCACGAAGCCGGCGGTGACGGCATTTCTGGCGAAGGAGGCGGCCAGAATCTCGTCGTTGTCCGGCAGGTCGCCCGGCAGCTCCAGCTTGGCGCCCGCCTGCGTCAGCATCTCGGCGGCGCGCCGAAGCGACGTCCGGTCCGGTTCGGAAAACACGACGTCGAAAGCGATCGCGGCCGCCCCCAGCTCGCGCAGGCGATCGACGATCCGCGCGATCTCCGAGCGTGGCCAAGGCCACTGCCCGAGCTCGCGGATCGAGGCCTCGTCGATGTCCACGATGACGACCGGGGCGCCTGCTTCCGGGCGCGGCTTCAGGTTCTGCTCGAAGTCGAAGACGAGCGCGCTGAGCCGGCCGAAAAGGCCGGGATTGGCTGTGTGGACGAGCAGCACCGCGAGCAGCGTCAGCAAGCCCGCGGCGCCGACCTGCAATGCCCGGCGCCGGTCGCGCCGCTTGGTTGCCGACGACTTCATTCAGATTGCGGCTGGGATTTGCCCCGAGAGCCCATCCTGTCACAATGCAATGCTTTCACGCGGCGCGGAAGCGTCGAAAGTTGGTTTGGGCCGGCTGCCGAGGTCTAATGCGGTTTGGGGGACCTACGCGTCGGAGGACCCAATCGGTGTCGAGTTGTAGTTGTCGGAGTCTAGCGGGCGTCGGGCTATCGCCGCCCGGATCTTCAGCACGTGTGGACCCCGCCCCGTCGCCTCGCGCGGCGGGGCTTCTCATTTCGTCAGCTATTCCTGGCTCCCCGACGCGGCATTGAACCGAGTAAGGTGCAGATCGTATCCGACCGGGTTGGCCAGTGACGCGTCTATGACAATTACCGTGCAGCCGACAGTCGCCGTCGTCGCCTCAATATAGACGCCGCCCTGCTCGATGAGGGTGCCGGTAGAAAGGAAAGCGTCTTCGTTAAATGCCACCGTGCCATGAGTAGAAGCCGTGTGCGTTCGAAGAGCAGGAATGTTAAACGTGTTGTTGGATGTAATAACGCCGTTGAAATTCCTTATGACGTGGCGGACCTGCTGAGTAACCGCCGTGAAATTCGTGCAATGAATCGATGTAGCAACCCCCGTGTTGATCGCGCCGCCGTTGTCTCTCACCCCGGACGCACGATAGATGCCGGTGAGATTCGGAAAAGCCTGAGGACTGGCGTATGGGCCGCCTTGGGTCGCCCTATCGGCAGCCTGCCCGACGCTCGCAAGTGAACCAACCAGCAGCGCGGTGACGGCCAAAGCTCTGATTTTCGACATGCTGCCTCCACAAAAAAGCGCCCATCCCGGGCGCATTGCGTAATCTGATTGAAACTTGGGAAAGTAGCAAGCAATTCGAGATTGTCACTGGTGAGCAGGCAATGTT
>JBOHKB010000021.1:0-2889 GCA_050728815.1 Propylenella sp. | reverse complement strand
GAGCAGCCCGGCGCGGATCGCATCGTTGTGGCTCGATCCGAAAAGCCGGGTGAGCACGTAGATGATCGCCGCTTTTATAACCATGACGGTCGGCACGACGAGGGCGATCCGCCACCAGTCGTAGATGACCGTGTCGAGGTTGATCGACATCCCGACGGAGAGGAAGAAAAGGCCGAGCAGGATGCCGCGGAACGGCTCGATCTCGGCCTCGAGCGCATGCCGGAACGCCGAATCCGCCAGCATCAGGCCGGCGATGAAGGCGCCCATTGCCATCGACATGCCGGCGGCGTCCATGAGCGCCGCGGCGCCGAGCACGACAAGGAGCGCGGCGGCCGTCATGATCTCGCGCGCGCCGGTCACCGCGAGCACGCGGAAGAACGGGTTGAGAAGGTAGCGCCCGGCAAGCAGCAGCGCCGCAAGTGCCGCGGCGATTTTCACCACCTCGGCGAACCCCGCCGAGGCGAAGGCGCCGCCGTCCGAGGCGAGGATCGGCACCATGGCGAGAAGCGGCACGATTGCGATGTCCTGGAAGAGCAGGATGGCCGTGGATTTCTGCCCGTAGGGCGTGGTCAGCTCGTTCCGCTCGGCAAGCGCCTGCATCCCGAAGGCGGTCGAAGACATGGCGAGGCCGAAGCCGATGATCAGCGCCGGTTCGCCGCTCGATCCGAGCGCCATGAAGAGCGCGGTGAGCACTCCGCCGGTCACCACGAGCTGGGCGAGGCCCAACCCGAAAATGTCGGAGCGCATCGCCCAGAGGCGCGCCGGCCGAAGCTCGAGCCCGATGATGAACAGGAAGAGCACGATGCCGAGCTCGGCCACGTGCATGATTTCCTCGGCCCCGGTGATCAGCCGGGCGAGCGGCCCGATCACCACGCCGGCAGCAAGATAGCCGAGCACGGAGCCAAGGCCGAGCCGGCGCGATATCGCCACGCCGATGACGCCGGCGATAAGCAGGATCAGCGGCTCCGCGAAGGCGACGCTGTAACCGCCGATGACGTTATCCCGCAGCATGGCCTTCGCCGCCCCTCACGTCGCGCCGCGGCTCGGAGCGGCGATCGGGTGCGCCGACGGCTCTCCCTCGGGCGCGTCAGGGGAGCGCGTCGAAACCCTCACCGAATCCACTGAGCGAGATCGGCACGCCGATGCCCTCCTCCGGGGTCTGGAAGATGATGAACATCGCCTGCTTGCCGTCGCGCAGCGCCTGGATCAGCGAATCGTCCATCAGCACTTCCGAAAGGCAGCCGTTCGGCAGGCAGCGGATGAAGCCCGTCGTGCCCATGTCGGTCTCGTCGATCCTGAGCCCGAGCCCGCGCGGCAGGAGCACGCCGAGCGGCGCCAGCAATCTCAGGATGCGCGCCTGCTTGTCCGCCGTCTTCATGACGATGACCGAGAGCCCGACGTTCTCGCGATCCGACGCGGTCACGAACTGCATGATGAAGCATTGCTGATTCTGCGCGCCGGGCGGCGTGTCGCAGCGCAGGTCCCAGTCGCCGTACTTGGCCTTCACCTCGCCCTGGGCGAAAGCGTGCGCGGGGGCAAGCAGCAGGAACGTCAGCAGCAGCAGGAGGCGGTACACGATGAGGCTCTCCGGGCGGGATGGGCTATCTTGCTAAGACATTGCCGGCAAAGGTCGGGCGAAGCCCTAGCAGAGCGGCCCAACGTGTCAAGAAAGAGGTCGCGCCGGCGACCGCCGCGCAATATGCCGCATAAACCGGGACAGTTGCGCGTTGCGCCGGCTGGCCGACTGTGTTTACTCCGGCGCGTCGGAATGCATGCGGACGCGCGCCGGGCGGCGGTACGGCGCCATCCTGAGCGTGGGTCCGCGAGCGGAGAGATGAACTCATGGCGCTTGCGGCGAGATTGATCGCGGCTCTCACATGGCTGGCAGCGGCATCCGGTCTTGCGTCGGCGCAGGACGGCGCGCCGGTTCCCTGGCAGATGGACTCGCAAGCGCCGGCCACATACGTGATGGAGTACATCCACTGGTTCAGCTGGTACACGCTCATCATCGTCACGTTGATAGTGATCTTCGTGCTCGCGCTCATCGGCTGGTGCGCCGTCAAATACAACGAGCGCGCTCATCCGGCGCCGTCGCGCGTTACCCACAACACATTGGTCGAGGTGTTGTGGACGGTCATTCCGGTAGCAATTCTGGTGGCGATCGCGATCCCGTCGTTCAAGCTGCTCTACGGACAGTACGATCCGTCGAAACTCTACGAAAACTTCGATCCGAATACGCCGTTCCTGACCGTCAAGGTGACGGGCGTGCAATGGGCGTGGGACGTCTCCTATCCGAACGACGAGGAGAACGTCGCGATGGGCGTAGCTGAGCCGATTTCGCTTTACGTGCTGCCCATCCCGGACGACCAGATCGATCCCGAGCAGGGTCAGATCAGGAACCTCTCGGTTGACAACCCCGTCGTCGTGCCGGTCGACACCTTCGTCCGGCTGCAAGTGACGGCGGACGGCGCCGCCATCCACGCCTTCGCGATGCCAGCCTTCGGCCTCAAGGAGGATGCTGTTCCTGGCCGCCTCAATGAAACCTACTTCAAGGCGGATCGGGAGGGGATATTTTACGGCCAGTGCTCGGAACTGTGCGGCAAGGATCACGCCTTCATGCCGATCGCAATCCGCGTCGTGTCGCAGGAACGGTTCAAGGCCTGGGCCGCGGCGGCGCCGGCCGATCCCGCAGCGGCGTACGAATCGCTGGCCGAGGCCATGCGGAAGGAAAAGCAGGACCAAAAGCTCGTCGCCCGCTGAGGGGCGGCGCAGACTGTCTTAGGAGCTGACGATGGTTACCGCGGCACTTCACGAACCGCATGCTGCCCATCCAACCGGGTGGAAGCGCTACGTCTATGCGACAAACCACAAGGACATCGGGACGATGTA
>JBOHKB010000020.1:0-2882 GCA_050728815.1 Propylenella sp. | reverse complement strand
CCCGGCGCTCACGAGGCCGCCCCCGCGGCAAGCGCCGGCTCCGCCAGCACGTCCGCCGCCGCCACACCCGCCGCTGACGGCGGCAGGTTGAGGGCGGCCGTGACCAGATTGCGCTCGTTCAATTCGGCGCCTTCGAGCGTGCGCGCGACGCCGCCATTGTAGAGGACGAGCACGCGGTCGCAGCAGCCGATCAGCTCGTCATAGTCGGTCGAGTAGAAGAGGATCGCCGCGCCGCTGTCGGCAAGGCGGCGCATCAGCTGATAGAGCTCCTGCTTGGTGCCGACATCGATGCCGCGGGTCGGATCGTTCAAGAGGATGATCCGCGGCTTGGTCATCAGCCACTTGCCGATGACGACCTTCTGCTGGTTGCCGCCCGAGAGCGACGCCACCGGGCCGTCGATGCCGTCGGATCGTATCTGGAGCAGCTGGATAATCTCGTCGATCGCGGCTTCCTCGCGCTTCAGGTCGATCACGCCGAAGCGGCTGAATCCCTCGACCGCCGCGAACGACAGGTTCTCGCGCACCGTCATGGGCAGCATCAGCCCTTCGTTCTTCCGGTCCTCGGGGATCAGCGCCATGCCGACATCCGCGGACTTCGCCCGCCGCGGGTTCGACAGTCTGACCGGCTTGCCGTCGATCTCGACGCCCCCGGTCATGCCGACAAGCGTTCCGAACAAACCGAGGAGAAGCTGCCGCTGCCCCTGGCCGTCAAGGCCGCCGAGACCGACCACTTCTCCCGGCCTGATCTCGAGATCGACGTTGTTCAGCCGCCCCTGCCAGGAAAGGTTCCTGACCTTTAGGACCGGCTGGCCATCGCGCTTTTTCTCCGGCCGCGGCGGGAAGACGCTGCTGTATTCGCGCCCGATCATCATCTCCACGACGGCATCGTCGCTCTTCGTGCCGGTGGCGAATGTCGCGACGTAGCGGCCGTTGCGATAGACGGTGCACTCGTCGGCAAGCTCGGCGATCTCGTGCATCCGGTGCGAGATGTAGATGACCGCGAGGCCGGCATCGCGGAGCTGCCGGAGCGTCCTGAACACCTTGGTGACATCGGCGGCGGTGAGCGCGGATGTGGCCTCGTCGAGAATCAAAATCTTCGGGTCGCGCGCCAGCGCCTTGGCGATCTCGACCATCTGCCGGCGCGACAGCGGCAGGTCGCCGACCGGCGCCAGCGGATGAATATCTTCGCCGCCTATGCGGGCGAGCGCCTGCTCGGCGAGGCGCCGCTGCGCGGCCCGATCGATCAGGCCGAATTTCTTGGGCGGCCGCGTGATCGCGATGTTGTCGGCGACCGTCAGGTCCGGGAGGAGGGAAAGCTCCTGGAATATGCAGGCGATGCCGGCGTCGTTCGCTGCCGTGGGGGTGGCGAAGGAAACCGGCTGCCCGTCAAGGACGATGCTGCCTGAGTCCGGCTGCACGACGCCGGCAAGAATCTTGATCAGAGTCGACTTGCCGGCCCCGTTCTCCCCGAGCAGTGCGTGGATTCTGCCCCTGTCGCACTCGAACCGGACATCCTCGAGCGCTCGCACGCCGCCGTAGTGCTTTGTGATCCCCTCCATGCGGAGGAGAGGCGTCGCGCCGCCCGCCATTGCGTTTGCTTCCCCCACAAAAAAGGAGCGCCGCGGGCGATGTTATCACCCGCGACGCCCGCTACGTCACGGGCCTTTTAGTTGTTCTCGCCGGTCTGCGCCGCGATTTCCTCGGCGGTGAAGCCGATGTTGCAGGCTTCAAAGTTGTTCCCCGCAAAGAAACTGCCCGGCAGGTCCGGGAAGACATCCACCGCCTCCTTGAAGGGGGAGGTGGAGATCGAGGTCGGGAGCGCGATCTCCTGCGGGATCTTCCCGCCCTTGAGCGCCGCGATGGCCGCCTTGATCGTCACCGACGACTGGGCGGGGCCGGTGCCTCCCGACTGGCAGTCCAGGCTCTTTTCGTTGCAGATCATGCGGAAGCCGTTCTCGGTCTCGCCGGTGATCGGAACGACGAACTTGCCGGCGTCGAGCATGGCCGTCGCCGTGCCCTGCGAGCCGCCCTGCACGTAGATGCCGTCGAACACGTTGCCTGCGGCGATCGCGTCGGCGGTGACTTTCTGTGCGTCGCCCGGCGCCCAGTTGCCGACGACGTCGATGACCTCGACCTTGCGCCCGGACTTCGCAATCGCCTCTTGGAAGCCCTCGTTGCGGGCGACGTCGACCGGCTGGCCGGCCGGGCCGCGCACATGCAGGAACTTGGCCGGGTCGGCGGTCGTCTTGCCGAGAAGGAACTCGCCGGCCATGACGCCGAGCCCCTTCTGATCGACGTTGATCGAAATCTGCTCGTCGCTGTCGATGACGTTGTCGAAGGAGAGCAGGACCACGCCCGCGTCGTTCGCCTTGCGCACCACGCCGCCGAAGGCCGCCGTGTTGTTGGCGTTGACGATGACGGCGTCAAAACCCTGGTCGATGAAGTTGTTGGCAGCCGCGATCTGCGCCGCGATGTCCTCGCCGACCGAGACGACCTTGAACTCCTCGATGTCGGCGGCGACGCTCGCCTGCTCGGCATAGGCCTTGGCGACGCGGATCATCTGCACGCGCCAGTCGTTGGCAATGAAGCCGTTGACGAGCGCGATGCGGTAGGGGCCGGCCTTGGCCGGCCACTGGAAATATTTCGTGTCGGCCGACTGCGGCTTGAAGCATTCCGGCTCGGCGCCCGGACCGGCGACCACTTCAGGCCCGGCGGCCCACGCCGCCTGCGAAATCATGCAGGCGAACGAGGCGCCGGCGAGCAGCTTCAATCCGTTGCGCACGGAAAAACCAGCCATATTGTGTTCCTCCCTTCCTACCGGCAGGCGCTTCCCGAGGCGCCGCCGGCCGCATCGAGCGGCGAACTGTCATGCTAGCATGATC
>JBOHKB010000019.1:0-8968 GCA_050728815.1 Propylenella sp. | reverse complement strand
ACGTCTATACAAGCCGAGAGCCCGGGCTGATTCAGCCTCTGCTCGAAAGCTTCACGCAAGAGACTGGCATCAAAGCCAACACCGTCTTCGTCGAGAGCGGCCTCGCCGAGCGCCTGGAGGCGGAGGGCGCGAACTCCCCCGCCGACCTGATCATGGTCGTCGACTACGGCATGCTCATCGACATGGTCGATCGCGGCCTGACCCAGGCGGTCGACTCGGAAATCCTGAACGCCGCCGTTCCCGAGAATCTGCGCGCGCCGGACGGCCAGTGGTACGCGCTCTCGATGCGCGCCCGCCTGATCTACGCGTCGAAGGACCGCGTCGCGGAAGACTCCCTGACCTACGAGGACCTCGCCAACCCGAAGTGGAAGGGCCGCGTCTGCATCCGCTCGGGCCAGCACCCCTACAACAACTCGCTGTTCGCCGCGATGATCGCGAAGGACGGAGCGGCCGCGACGGAAGAGTACCTGAAGAACCTCCGCTCCAATCTCGCGCGCACCGCCGGCGGCGGCGACCGCGACGTGGCGCGCGACATCCTCGCCGACATCTGCGACCTCGGCGTCGGCAATTCCTACTACGTCGGCCTGATGCGCTCGGGCGCCGGCGGGCCGGAGCAGCAGGAATGGGGCGGCGCGATCAAGGTGATCATGCCGACCTTCGCCGACGGCGCCGGCACGCACGTCAACATCTCCGGCGCGGCCGTCGCCAAGAACGCGCCCAACAAGGAGAACGCGCTAAGACTGCTCGAATTCCTCGTCTCGCCGGAGGCGCAGGCGATCTACGCCAAGGGCAACTACGAATATCCGGTGCTCGCCGGCGCCGAGGTCGATCCGATCATCGCCGAGCTTGGCGAGCTCAGGGTCGACCCGCTGCCGCTCTACGAAATCCAGAAGAATCGCCGCGCGGCGAGCGAGCTTGTCGACAAGGTCGGGTTTGACCAGGATTCGTAAGTTTTTCGGTGGGCGCGGCGACGCGCCCGCCCTCCCCGAATGACTGTCGCACTCATCAAGGAAGCGGCGCGCCGCCGAGCGCGGACGCCGGGGGCCGACGCTTGGTGGCTTGCCGCTTCGGGCCTGATTCTCGCGATCGTCGCCCTGCCGCTCGCCGGCATCGTCTATTTCGCCGCGCGCGGCTCGGGCGGCGTCTGGCCGAACCTCGTCGAGAACGTGCTCCCGCACGCTTTGCGCACGACGGTGCTGCTCCTTGCCGGCGTTGGCGTGTTGGTGGCGGTGATCGGCGTCGGCACGGCGTGGCTGGTGACGATGCACCGTTTTCCCGGCCGCCGCTTCTTCGAATGGGCGCTGCTCCTGCCGCTCGCCGTCCCCACCTACATCGTCGCCTATGCCTATCTCGACGTGATGCACCCGATCGGCCCGGTGCAATCGACGCTGCGAGAAATACTCGGCATCGCGCGCCCGCGCGACCTCTGGTTCCCGGAAATCCGCACGCTTGGCGGCTGCATCTTCCTGCTCGGCGTCGTGCTCTATCCGTACGTCTATTTGCCCGTCCGCGCGCTCTTCCTCATGCAGTCGGTGGCGACGCTCGAAGTCGCGCGCACGCTCGGCGCGGGGCCGATGCGCGTGTTCTGGCAGGTCGCGATTCCGCTCGCGCGGCCGGCGGTCGCCGTCGGCGGCAGCCTCGCGCTGATGGAGGCGCTGAACGACATCGGCGCCTCGGAATTCTTGGGCGTGCGCACACTGACGGTCGCCATCTACACCACCTGGACCGTGCGGATGAGCGTCGAGGGCGCGGCGCAGATCGCGCTCGTCATGCTCGCCGTCGTCTTCGCGCTGATCCTCTTCGAGCGCTGGGCGCGAAGGCGGCAGCGCTTCTTTGCGCAGCCCAAGCGCCACCACACGCCGACGCCGCAGCCGCTACGCGGCCTCGCCGCCGCTGGCGCGGCGCTCGTCTGCTTCCTGCCGATCGCCTTCGGCTTCCTCATTCCCGCGAGCTACCTCGTCGTCGCCTCGTGGCGGCGCTACCGCTTCCACGGCATGCCGAGCGCGCTTCCCGACTGGATCATGCACAGCGTGACGCTCGCGGCGGCGGCGACGATCGTCGCGATCCTGGTCGGTCTGGTACTTGCCTATTCCGTCCGCCTGTCGCGCAGCCCGGCCGCGCCGGCGATCGTGCGGCTCGCCTCGATCGGCTATGCGGTGCCCGGCACGGTGCTCGCCGTCGGGCTCCTGGTGCCGCTCGCCGCGTTCGACAATCAGGTCGACGCCTTCATGCGCGCCGCCTTCGGCATCTCCACCGGCCTGATCCTCACCGGCTCGGGCGCGGCGCTGATCCTGGCCTACGTGATCCGCTTCCTCGCGATCTCGGCGGGCGGCATCGAATCGGGCCTCGCCAAGGTCAGCCCGCATCTCGACATGGCGGCGCGGAGCCTCGGCCGCCGCCCCGCGACGATTCTCACGACGATCCACCTGCCGCTCTTGCGCCCGGCAATCGCCTCGGCGGCGGCGCTTGTCTTCGTCGATTGCATGAAGGAGCTGCCGGCGACGCTTCTGCTCCAGCCCTTCAACTTCACCACGCTCGCGACGGCGCTCTATGGCGAGGCCAAGCGCGGCACCTACGAGGACGGCGCCATTGCGGCGCTGGCGATCGTGCTGGTGGGGCTGATTCCTGTGATCGTTCTCGCGCGCGCGAGTGCGCGGACATTCGTCGGTGTTCGCCGGCCCGGCTCACCCGGTCCTCCGCCGGCTGAGGAAGACGGCCGGCGGATCTGAGGCCTCAGATCTTGAGCTCGGCCAGATCCCGGTAACACTCCAGCGCCTCTGGGTTCGCCAGCGCCTCCTTGTTCTTCACCTCGCGCCCGTGCACCACGTCGCGCACGGCGAGCTCGGTGATCTTTCCCGATTTCGTGCGCGGGATGTCGGCGACGGCAAGAACCTTCGCCGGCACGTGGCGCGGTGAGGCGCCTGAACGGATGCGCGCCTTGATCGCCGCGGCAAGCGCGTCGGTGAGCGCGACGCCCGCCGCCAGCCGCACGAAGAGCACGATCCTGACGTCGCCCTCGAAATCCTGGCCGATGGCGAGCGCCTCCAGCACCTCCGGCATCGCCTCGACCTGCGAGTAGATTTCCGCCGTGCCGATGCGGACGCCGCCGGGGTTCAGCGTCGCGTCGGAGCGGCCGTGGATGATGATGCCGCCATGCGGCGTCCATTCGGCGAAGTCCCCGTGCGCCCATATGCCGGGGAAGCGCTCGAAATAGGCGGAAGAATATTTCCTGCCACCCGGATCGTTCCAGAACCTGACCGGCATCGATGCGAACGGCGCGGTGCACACCAGCTCGCCCTTCTCTCCGCGCACCGGCCGCCCACTTTCGTCATGGACGTCGACCGCCATGCCGAGCCCCGGCCCCTGGATCTCGCCGCGCCAAACCGGCTTCGTCGGCACGCCGAGCACGAAGCACGAGACGATGTCGGTGCCGCCGGAGATCGAGGCGAGATGAATATCGGGCTTAATGCCCTCGTAGACGAATTCGAAATTCTCGGACGAGAGCGGCGAGCCGGTCGAGGTCATCATGCGCACGGTCGTGAGATCGTGCGTGTCGCGCGGACGGAGCCCCGCCTTCTTCACCGCGTCGATGAACTTCGCCGACGTGCCGAAGATCGTCATGCCCTCGGCGTCGGCGTAGTCGAACAGCACGTTGCCGCTCGGATGGAACGGCGACCCGTCGTAGAGGAGTAGCGTCGCCTGGCTCGCGAGTCCGGAGAGAAGCCAGTTCCACATCATCCAGCCGCAGGTCGTGAAGTAGAAGAGCCTTTCGCCTGCTTTGAGCGAGCAGTGCAACCGGTGCTCCTTCAAGTGCTGCAACAGCGTGCCGCCAGCGCCGTGGACGATGCATTTCGGCGCGCCGGTCGTGCCGGACGAGAAGAGAATGTAGAGCGGGTGGTCGAAAGGGAGCCGCTCGAAATCGAGCGGCCTCGGCGCGAACGGGCGGAGATAGGTGTCAAGACTTTCGCCGCGCGGCGTTGCCGCCGCCACGTCCTCGGCGCGGCCGAGATAAGGGACGATCACCGCCTTCGACGCGCTCGAGAGCTTGGCGGCGATCGCCTTCAGCTTCTCGGCGATGTTGATTTCCTTGCCGTTGTACCAATAGCCGTCGCACGCGACGAAGAGCTTTGGGTCGATCTGCCCAAAACGGTCGAGCACGCCGCGCTCGCCGAAGTCGGGCGAGCAGGAGGAGAAGGTCGCGCCGAGCGACGAAGCGGCGAGCATGAAGGCCACCGCTTCCGGCATGTTCGGCAGCATGGCGGCCACACGGTCGCCGGCGCCGATTCCCCCTGCCCGCATCGCCTGCTGCAGCCGCGAGACGAGCGCGTTCAGGTCGTCGAAGCTGAGCCGGCGCTCGACCTTGTCCTCGCCGTGAAAGACGATCGCCGTCGCACCGCTTGTCCCGCGGAGAAGGTTCTCCGCGAAATTCAGCCGCGCGTCGGGGAAGAAGCGAGTTTCTCGCATCGAGCCGCCTTCCCGCATGCGGCGCGCGCCCTTCTCGCCGATCACGCCGCAGAAATCCCAGACGAGGTCCCAGAACGCTCCTGTATCGGCGACCGACCAGGCGTGCAGCGCGTCGTAGTCCGCAAACCGCTTACCCGTCCGCCGCTCCGCATCGCGGGAGAACAAAGAGATCGGCAGCCCCGGAAGGGAGGTCGGGTCAGGCGTCCATAGCGGGCGTTCGTCCATTGCTGCTCCACACGGCGTTCAGCGACGCTCCATAGCGCATTGCCACACGGGCCGGGAGCGGCCAAGCGCGCGCCGACCCGCCCGCCTTGCCATCGCTGCGGCCACGCTCTAATCGCGGGGGCGAGAGGCAGGGATTGGGCGGGATGAAGCGCATCGCCGGCATTCTCGCGACATTCCTTGTCGCAGCGGTCGCGCTCGTCGCGCTCCTATTCGCGGTCTTGCCGCGCGAGGCGCTGAAGACGCAGATCGGCCAGCAGATATCGGGCTGGACGGGCCGCGAGGTGTCGCTCCGCGGCGAGCCCAGGATCGATTTCTTCCCGCCGCTCAGCGTCACCTTGAACGACGTGACGGTCAGCGGGCCGTCCGGCATGACCGACGCCGAGATCATCTCGATGGACCGGCTGACCGGCACGATCCGGCTCGCGCCGCTCATCATCGGCCGTGTCGAGATCGACTCCTTCGTCCTGGTGCGGCCGCTGATCCGGCTTGTCCGCGACGAAGCGGGCGGCCGCAACTGGGCGTTCGATGCGGGTGCCGCGGCGCTGCAGCTCGCCTTCGCCGGCGACGTTCCGCTTGGGGTCTTCAGCCTCGAGGGCGGAACGATCCTCTACGAGGATCGCCAGAGCGGCGAGACGGAGCGGCTCGATTCTGTCAATCTGACGGTCGAGTGGACGAGCGTACGTGCGCCGCTCGCCATCAGCGGTTCGGCCATCTGGCGCGGCGAGCAGGTGATGCTGACTACGAATGCCGCGGCGCCGTTCGCCTTCCTGAACGATCAGGTCACGCCGCTCGAAGTGCGGATCGAGTCGGCGCCAGTTTCCGTGGTCTTCACCGGCGAGGCGCAGGACTATCCGCTCCCTGAATTCAAGGGAGCGCTGAAATTGTCGACAGTATCGCTCCGCCGTTTCGCCAACTGGCTCGGCAGCCCGATCGGGCCCGGCTCGACGCTCGGCCAGGCGAGCCTGTTTGGCACGGCGGAGTTCAGCAACGGCGTCCTCTCGGTCGCCGACGCGGAGCTGACGCTCGACGGGAACAGCGCCTCCGGCGCGCTCGAGGTCACTGCCTCCACCACGCCGGATATCGCCGGCACGCTCGCCTTCGGCGCGCTCGACCTGACCCCCTATTTCGGCGGCCTCGCCGCCGCCCTTTCCACAGCCGGCGACTGGCGGGAGGTGGAGCTCCCGACCCGCTGGTTCCGCGACATGAACGCCGACATCCGGCTCTCCGCCAACACCGTCAAGCTTGGCTCGCTTACGGCGGGCGCGACGGCCGCCACGGCCTCGCTCAGAGAAGCGCGGCTTGAGATCGGGCTTGCGCGCGCCGAAATCGACGGCGGCAGCCTCGCCGGCGACGTGGCGTTCGCCGATGCCGACATCCCGCATGTCGAGGTGCGGCTCCGGGCGAATGACATCGACCTTGCCGGCGTCGGCCCGGCGATCGGATTGCCGCGTTCGATGACCGGCAGCGGCTCGGCGGTCGTCGATGTCGCGACCGGCGGGCGCGATCTCGGCTCGCTTATCGACGGGCTCGACGGCACGGCCCGTCTCGACGTCCGGCAGGGGAGCGTTCCCTTGTTCGGCATTGCCGGCATTGCCGCCACGGCCGGACTCGTGTCGGACCCGGGGCCGGCGGACAGCCTTGCGCCGGTGCCGGTGGAGGCCGCCTCGGCAGGCTTCACGCTTTCGAACGGGGTCGCCGTACTTGAGCGCGGCAAGCTCGTGACTTCGTCCTATGGCGCCGAAATGCAGGGCTGGATCGGGCTCCGCGACGGCACGCTCGGGCTGAACGGCACGCTGCAGGCGGCCGCATCGGGCTCGGCAGAAGCCACGCCCTTCCCCTTCGGTGTCGAGGGGACGCTGGCTGACCCGCAAGCGGAGCCGCAGGCGCTCGCTAACTAGGTCTTCGCCCGTGGATCAAGCGCGCGCGCCTTGGTGGCGATCGTCGCGGCAAGCACGCCGACCGTCACCAGCGCGACCAGGATGGTGCAGACTGCGTTGATCTCCGGCGTCACGCCGAGGCGGACCTGGCTGTAGATCTTCATCGGCAGCGTGGTCGCCCCCGGCCCGGTGGTGAAACTCGCGATCACGAGATCGTCGAGCGAGAGCGTGAAGGCGAGCATCCATCCGGCGGCGACGGCCGGAAAGATGATGGGGAGCGTCACCAGGAAGAACGCTTTCATCGGCGGCGCGCCGAGGTCGAGCGCTGCTTCTTCGAGCGAGCGGTCGAAGCTCACGAGCCGCGATTGCACCACGACCGCGACGAAGCACATCGAGAAGCTGATATGCGCGAGCGTCACGGTCCAGAAGCCGCGGTCGAAACCGATCGCGACGAAGAGGAGGAGCAGCGACAGCCCGGTGATCACCTCCGGCATGACGAGCGGCGCCACCACCATGCCGGTGAAGAGCGTCCGTCCGAAGAAGCGCCCGCGCCTGACCAGCGCCACCGCCGCCATCGTGCCGAGCACGGTCGCGATCGTCGCCGAAAGCAGGCCGACGCGCACCGTCACCCAGGCGGCGTCGAGGATCGCCTGGTTCCTGAGCCGCTCCGCGTACCACTTGGTCGAGAAGCCGCCCCAAACGGTGACAAGCCGCGAGGCGTTGAAGGAATAGATGACCAGAAGCACGATCGGCAGATAGAGGAAGGCGAAGCCGAGCACGACCGACACCAAGTTGAACGCAGTGAAGCGGCGCATCACGCGTTCTCCCGCATGCGCGACTGCGCGTTCTGGAAGATGACGATCGGCACGACGAGCAGGAGCAGGAGCACGATCGCGACGGCGCTCGCCACCGGCCAGTCGCGATTCAGGAAGAACTCGTTCCAGAGCGTGCGCCCGATCATCAGCGTCTCCGAGCCGCCGAGGAGGTCAGGGATGACGAACTCGCCGACCGCCGGAATGAAGACGAGGAGGGACCCGGCGAACACGCCCGGCAGCGAAAGCGGGAAGGTCACCTGCCAGAAGCTCTTGATCGGCGTGGAGCCGAGGTCGGCTGCGGCCTCGAGCAGTGTGTGGTCCATCTTCTCCAGCGACGCGTAGAGCGGCAGCACCATGAACGGCAGGTACGAGTAGACGATGCCGATATAGACGGCGGTGTTGGTGTTCATGATGGTGAGCGGCTGGCCGATCAGGCCGACGAAGAGGAGGAGCTGGTTGAGCAACCCCTCCGGCTTCAGGATGCCGATCCAGGCGTAGACGCGGATCAGGAACGAAGTCCAGAACGGCAGGATCACCAGCATGACGAGGAGCGGCTGCAGGCCGCGCGGCGCGCGCGCCATGCCGTAGGCGATCGGGTAGCCGATGAGGAGCGTCAGGACGGTCGAGACGAACGCGATCCACATGCTCGACAGGTAGGCGCGGAGATAGAGCGCGTCCTCGGTGAGCCAGACGTAGTTCTGGAACGAAAACTCGCCGATCTTGGTGCGTATCTCCTCGAGACTGTTGAAGACCGGCACGTAGGGCGGGATGGCGACGGTCGGCTCCGAGAGCGAGATCTTGAAGACGATCACGAACGGGGCGAGGAAGAAGATCAGCAGCCAGACGTAGGGGATCCAGGTGACGATCCGGCGCTGCAGGGGGGTGCGCCCGCGTTCGGCCTTTGCCATCGTAAGCCCCTAGCTTGTCAGCACAACGCCCGCGTCGGCCGACCACGAAAGCCACACGCGGTCTTCCCAGGTGATAGGCCCCTCGACCATGCGTGCGGCGTTGATCGTGCTGGCGCGGACGAGCTTGCCTGAGGCCAGCCGGACGTTGAACAGCGTCATGTCGCCGAAATAGGCGATGTCCCAGACTTCGCCGGCGACTGCGTTGGCGCTCGCTCCAGCCGGGGCGTCGTGGGCGATCCGGACCTTCTCCGGCCTGACGGCGAACCACACAGTCTGACCCTTCTGGGCGGCGGCGTCGCTTTCGCAATGGACGCTGAAGCCGTCCGCCGTGGCGAGCCGCAGGCGCTCGGACGCCACGCCCTCCACCTTCGCCTCGAACAGGTTCACCGAGCCGATGAAGTCGGCGACGTAGCGTGAGTTCGGCCGCTCGTAGATTTCCGCCGGGGGCGCCACCTGGATGATCTTGCCGTGATCCATAACCGAGATGCGGTCGGCGACGGTCATCGCCTCCTCCTGGTCGTGGGTGACGATGACGAAGGTGAGGCCGAGCGTCTCCTGCAGGCTGATCAGCTCGAACTGCGTCTCCTCGCGGAGCTTCTTGTCGAGCGCGCCGAGTGGCTCGTCGAGAAGCAGCACCTTCGGCCGCTTGGCGATGGCGCGGGCGAGCGCCACGCGCTGC
>JBOHKB010000018.1:0-11584 GCA_050728815.1 Propylenella sp. | reverse complement strand
GGTGTAAACGCCGATGCCGACGCCACGCGGCAGCCCCGCCTGCTCGACGGAAGTCTGGATGTCCAGCGCGGCAGCGATCGCGCGCTTTTCCTTCTCCTCCCCTTCAAAACGGGCGAGCAGCGCGTCGCCGATGAGCTTGTCCACGTCACCCCCGTTGCGCGTGACGCACTCGATCTCGATCGTCATGATGCGGTTCAGGAAGGCGACCACCTCTTCCGGAGGTCTCGTCTCCGAGAAATCGGTGAAACGCCTCACATCGGAATAGAGCAGGGACACCTCGATCCGTTTCAGGGGCACATCGCCGCCATGCGCCGCCCGCACCGCGCCGACCGCGCTCGAAGAGACGAAGCTCTCCAGAAGCGTGGAAAGCTCGCGCACGCGCGCCGCGCGCAGATCGATGCTCGCCTGCGCCCGGCGGATAAGGAAGCCCAACACGAAAAGCAGGCCGACGAGAAGCGTTCCGGGCACCAGGGTGGGGACGACGAGCGCTCGGGCGAGGATGGCGCGCAGGGCACCAGCCGGCTCATAGAGCTCCATCACCAGCCCGACCGCGCCGTCCGGTCTTTCCACCGGGACGTAGAATTCATTGTAGAGTGAGCCGTCCGCCTCCCGGTGCGGAAGCAGGGTACGCTCGCCCTCTGCGATCGCAGCCGTCAGCGCGTCGTTGTCCTCGACTTGGCCGATATCCTGGGGGTCGGTGCTGTAAAGCGTCTCGCCGGTGCGATCATAGACCTTGAGCCGCAGAAGGCCGCGCTCCGACACCGCCTCGGTGAACACCCTCGCAAGCTGCTCCTGCTGCGGCAGGCCGATGTCGGCCGTCCCGGCGAGCAGCTCCTCCCAGGCCGCAGGCATCTTCATGGCGGCCTCGGCGGTTATCTCCGCCACCCGGCGGGCTACCACCTCCTCGTGAATCTCGCGCACTGCCTGGCGCACGGAAAGCGCCGTCAGCGCAACGAGTGAGACGACGAACAGCGCCATCATCGGAAGCACACGCCGGCGATAGCGTCGGGCGAGAGGAAACGGACGCTCCGGAGCGTCGGAAGCACCGTCGGGAAGCGCGGGCGTGGTGGCGCGGTTCAAACGCGACTCCGGTTCGCTGGATGCTACAGCGTAACCGGCGGCGGACAGCCATGCCATTGGCGCCTACTGGACCGGTTGCCCAGTCTTCAGCGGCAGTACCACTCCTTGGTGCCGGCCTTGCGGTCGACGAAGCGCCAGTAGGCGTGCTTGTCGCCGCAATTCGGCGGCGGCGAGGCCGGCCAGTCGGCGTTCTGGTTGCGGCTGACGCGGCGAACCGGCGGCGGATCGGGGCGTGGGATCGGCAGCCGCGCGACGAAGCCCATGAGTTTCAACGCGTGCGTCGCAGCCGCCGATTCCAGCGTCTCGTCGAGCGTGGGCTCTTCCGGCGCTTCAGTTGCCGCCGATGGGACTGGCGCGACAAGCACGAACTTCGGCCCGCAACCGTCAGGGATTTCGTCCGCATGAGCCGTGCCCGACATTTCGAGCCAGTCACGCGGGCAGACAAGGGCCTCCTCGGCCCAAGGCGCTGTGCCTCCCGCCGCAGCGGCGGGAGCATCGTCCTCAGCCGGAGCGGCGGCAGAGAGGGCCGCCACATCCGTCCCCCGCAGAGCGGCGGTGAAAGGCGGCGCGGCAACCGCTTCGATCGGATCGGCGACGGAAAGCGCCGCCTCCCAGTCTTCCATGGGCTCGGCGGCTATCGGATCGGCAACCGCGACCGGAACCTTCTCGGCATCGGGGTCGGGCACCGCCGAAGCCGCGGCTACGACGCCCTCGGATTCGACCGCGGGAGGCGAGACTTCCGGCTCGGCCGAGTCCTCGGGCGAGAGGTTGCCGCGAAGCTCAAGACGAACCGCAGCCGGCTTCGAGGGAGGCATGTCAGGCGCAGCGGCAAAGGCAAACGCCTCGGCCGGGGAGCGCGTTTCCGCAGCCGGAGCCCGCCGATCGAAGACCTTCGCCACAGCCGCCGCCCGCGCCTCGGCCGCCGCGGCCGGCTCGACCGCCACCAATTCAACCGCCGCCGGCTCGGCGACCGCCGGTTCGGCCGCCTCCAGTTCAACCGCCGCCGGCTCGGCTGCCGCCGGCTCGGTTGCCTCAAGTTCAATTGCCGCCGGGACCTCCTTCGCGGGGGCGACAAATGCCTGGGTCTCTTTCCGCGGGGTTCTGAGCGGCTCGGTGAAGAGCACGTCGCCCGCCACGATCACCATGATCACGCCGGCGATCCCGGCGATCCCGGCGCTTCGAAGAAGAATCGGGCCGAGTTCGCCCCAGCCCGGCCATCCCGGTTCCGGACGGCCAAACGCGGACTCTTCCTGAAATGCCTGCGGGCCTCGATGCCGCCTGATACTCAGCACTTGAACCTCGGATACACGGGGCTCGCGAGAGACTTAACGAAAAATTAACCTGTGAAGAAAGGCGAACTTTGGGCAAGCGTCAACCCTGCGACGCGCGGCGAGGCACGCGGCGGGCGGCGGCGCGGCAGATTGACAGTGTTTCAGTGCGGCCCGGTCTTCGCCCGGGTCGAGGCGATGGCGTCGAGCGCCATCTCCGAAAGCCGCGCCCACTCCTTCATCGCGAACCTGTGCAGCGCCGACTTGTCCTCCCCGGCCGCGAGGGCCTCCTTCAGGAGGTCAAGCTCGGCCAGAAACATCTCGGCGTTGAAGTCGGGCACGTCGGCGGCGAGGCGCCTCAAGAGCACGCGCAGGAACTGCCGCTGCATCGCGCCCTGTACGAGCATGATCTCGCCGAGGGCGTCGACATCCGTGGCTTCGCTCGTCCGCGGCATTTCTTTCTCCCGTCGCGTTCCAGGCGCGCCCTTCACGATCGGACCGCCGGCACGGCTCAAGTCGCATTCAAGGAGACAAACTTCGCAAATTTGGACGCGCCGGTCCATGCGCGCATCTCTGAAATGAAAGAGCCCGGCACGCGGCCGGGCTCTTTCGAGATGCATCGTCGATGCGCGTGTCAGCTATCCAAAAAGCTCCGGAGCTTCCTTGACCGGCTCGGGTGCTTCAGCTTGCGGAGCGCCTTCGCCTCGATCTGGCGGATGCGCTCGCGCGTCACCGAGAACTGCTGGCCGACCTCCTCCAGCGTGTGGTCGGTGTTCATGCCAATACAGAAGCGCATGCGGAGCACGCGTTCTTCGCGCGGCGTGAGCGAGGCGAGCACGCGCGTCGTCGTCTCGCGCAGATTCGATTGGATCGCCGCGTCGATCGGGAGCACCGCGTTCTTGTCCTCGATGAAATCGCCGAGATGCGAATCCTCCTCGTCGCCGATCGGCGTTTCGAGGCTGATCGGCTCCTTGGCGATTTTCAGCACTTTCCGCACCTTCTCGAGCGGCATCTGCAGCTTTTCGGCGAGCTCCTCCGGCGTCGGCTCGCGGCCGATCTCGTGCAGCATCTGACGCGAGGTGCGGACGATCTTGTTGATCGTCTCGATCATGTGGACCGGGATGCGGATGGTGCGCGCCTGATCGGCGATCGAGCGGGTTATCGCCTGCCGGATCCACCACGTGGCGTAGGTCGAGAACTTGTAGCCGCGGCGGTACTCGAACTTATCGACCGCCTTCATCAGGCCGATGTTCCCCTCCTGGATCAGGTCGAGGAACTGCAGGCCGCGGTTCGTGTACTTCTTGGCGATCGAGATGACGAGGCGGAGGTTCGCCTCCACCATCTCCTTCTTCGCCTGCCGCGCCTCTCGCTCGCCCTTCTGCACCTTGTGGACGATGCCGCGGAAATCCTGGATCTGCAGGCCGGTCTCCGAGGCGAGCTGGCGGATGTCGGCGCGGATCCTGACGACGCTCTCCTTCTCCTTCTGGCAGAAGGCCTTCCAGCCCTTGGCGGTCAGGCGGACGATGCGGCGCGTCCAGTGCGGGTCGAGCTCGTGGCCGCGGTACCGCTCGAGAAAGTCGGCGCGGCCGACGCCGTGGCTTTCGGCGAGCCGCATCAGCTTGGCGTCGAAGGAGATGAGCCGCTTGTTGATGTCGTAGAGCTGCTCGACCAGCGAATCGATGCGCGCCTGGTTGAGCGACAGCGACTTCACGTCGGTGACGATCTCGTCGGTGAGCTTCTTGTGACGCCGCTCCTGCGCCGGGGAGAGAGCGCGCGCCTTGGTGCTGCCGCCGCCGACCAGAGCATCCTGCAGACGGCGAAGCTTTTTGTAGGTGCCGGCGATCCGGTCGAAGGTTTCGAGCACGGCCGGCTTGATCTCCGCCTCCATCGCGGCAAGCGAGAGATTGTTCTCGTAATCGTCGTCCTCATCGGCATCGGGATCGACCGGCGGCATCTCCTCGCCGTTCTCGTCCAGCTCCGGCTGCGGGTCCGGCTTGGCGGCCGGGACCGCATGGCCGTTCTCGGCCTGCGCAGGCGCGGGTGCGGGCGCACCGCTTCCGACAGCGGCTGCCACATCCGGCGGAGGCGGCGGCTCGGGCGCCTTGGCGTCCGGCCCTGCATACGTCGCCTCGAGGTCGATGATGTCGCGAAGCAGCACCTTGCCGGCGTTCAGCTCGTCGCGCCAGATGATGATCGCCTGGAAGGTGAGCGGATTCTCGCAGAGGCCCGCGATCATCGCTTCTCGGCCGGCCTCGATGCGCTTGGCGATCGCGATCTCGCCCTCGCGCGACAGAAGCTCGACGGACCCCATCTCGCGGAGATACATGCGCACCGGGTCGTCGGTGCGGTCGGCGGGCTCGCGGCCCTTCGCCTTCTTGGCGAGCGCCGTGCCCCCCGCCTGCACCAGCTCGCGGCCGTCGGCCTCGTCCTCGGGCTCCTCCTCGGCGGGCTCGACCTCACCCTCCTCACGCTCGTCGGACTCCACCACGTTGATGCCCATGTCGGAGAGCATCGCCATGGTGTCTTCGATCTGCTCGGAGGTGACCTCCTCGGAAGGAAGCACGGAATTCAGCTCGTCCATGGTGACGAAGCCGCGCTTTTTTGCCTCCTTGATCATCCGCTTCACGGCGGCGTCGGAGAGGTCGAGCAGCGGCCCGTCATGCGGCTGCGCCTCGCCTACTTCGTCCTTTTTCTCTTTTTCGGTTACGGTCTGAGTAGCGGTCGCCATCTTGCTCTTTTCTCGTCGTCCCGAACGATCTTTGCCGCCTCTGCGAGCGGAGGCGGTTTTTAGGGCCTGTCCCGTAAAGGTCGCCTTAACCACGCTGGTCCTTCGCGCCTTATGGCTCGCGCAACGCCCCCCTGCCGGTCCGGCGCATCCCAGGATCCGGCGTTCAGCGCCGCTTGAACGGGTGCACGATCGCCGCCTCCGCCTCCTCATGCCGATCGGGACGAAGACTGCGCTGATCCTGCTCCTGAATGTCTCTGAGGCGGCTCAAATTGATTTCGTTTGCCTCTTGGGCGAACGCAGCTGCCGCCGCCTGCCGTTCGATAGATAACGCACCGGCGCGGAGACGCAAGTGCGCCGCGTCATCCCAGACGGCTGCGGCGCGCTCCTCATCCGCGTCGGCAAGCGAGCCGAGACCGATGCTGCGGAGCTTCTCAAGGACCGCCGCGAGCGCCTCGCCGTGCCCGTCCCGCTCCAAGGCGGCATGGAGATCGGCCGCCGGAATGCCGGGAGATTCGGCGAGTTTTGCCGCGACCGCCGCGGCGAGCCCGGCGAGCCCCCTGCCGGAAAACTGCGCTTCGGCGAACATTTCCAATCGGTCCACGGCGATGCCCGGGTGCTGGACGAGCACGCCGATCAGGATCACCTCGGAACGGTTCGGGCCCGCGCCCCGGCCGCTCTCCCTGACGAGAGGGTGCGCGAGCAGGCTTGCCGACGGCCCCGATGGGGTCGGAGCGAAGCGAGGCGGCCGCCTCCCGGCGCGCCACTGGGCCGGCTCGCGCCGGTCAGGCAGCCGCTTCGCGCCAAAGTGCCGCTCCAGGCGTTCGCGCACGGCGATATCGTAGTGGCGGCGGACGTCGGGATTGCCGATCGAGGCGACCGCCGATCGGAGCGACCGCTCGAAGGCGGCGCGGCGTTCCGGGGTTGCGAGGTCAACGCCGAAGCCTGCGCTCATCCAGAGCATGTCGATCAGCGGCTTCGCGGCGGCAAGGATGCGGCGGAAGGGTTCGGGCCCCTCGCGGCGGATCAGGTCGTCCGGATCCTGCTCGCCTGGCAGCAATGCGAATCGGATGCTCTTGCCCGGCTGGAGATGGGGGAGCGCGAGATCGGCGATGCGGAAGGCGGCCTTCAGCCCCGCCTCGTCGCCGTCGAAGCAAAGGATCGGCTCGTCCGCCATCTGCCAGAGAAGGTGGAGCTGATCTTCAGTCAGCGCCGTGCCGAGCGGCGCCACCGTCGCCTCGAAGCCGGCGGCGACGCAGGCGATGACGTCGGTGTAGCCCTCGACCGCAACGACATGCCCGCCGCGGCGCGAGGCAGCCCGCGCGGCCTGTGCGTTGAAGAGAACGCGCCCCTTCTGGAAGAGGGGCGTCTCCGGCGAGTTCAGGTACTTCGCCTGCGCGTCGGGCGAGAGCGCCCGCCCGCCGAAGGCGATGATCTGTCCTCGAAAATCGGTGATCGGAAACATCACCCGCTCGCGGAAGCGGTCGAACGAGACGGGGATGTCCTCGCCGGCAATCAAAAGACCGGCCTCGATCATCTGCTCCTGCGCGATGCCGGCATTGGCGAGGTGCTCCTTCAGCGCATTGCGACTCGCCGGCGCGTAGCCGATGCGGAAGCGCTTCTGCATTTCCGGCGAGATGGCGCGCTCGCGGAGATAGGCACGCGCCTTGCCTCCTTCCGGCCCGTGCAGCGCGGCCTCGAAGAAGCGGGCCGCCCTCTCCATCACCTCGTGCAGGCTGGCGCGCTCCTCCTCGCGCTTCTCGGCTTCGGGATCGCGCGCCGGCATCGGGATGCCGGCCTCCGCCGCAAGCTGCTCGACCGCCTCGGGAAAGCTCAGCCCCTCCCGCTCGACCAGGAAGGTGAAGTGGTCGCCGGACGCGCCGCAGCCGAAGCAGTGGTAGCGGCCCTTGCGGTTCTCGGCGTGGAAGGACGGCGTCTTTTCGCTGTGGAAGGGGCAGCAGGCCCAATAATCGCCGCGGCCGGGATTGGATTTCCGCTTGTCCCAGGAGACGCGCCGGCTGACCACATCCGAGATCGGAATGCGGGCGCGTATGTCGTCGAGGAACGCGGGGGGAAAGCGCATCTTAACGCAGCGTTTACCATGTGATTCGCGGCCAGACAGCGGCGCGGCGCGCTCCACGCCCGCCAGTGCCCGCTAATCACAGACTTGGCTTCCCCCCGGCACAAACCGACCGGTTGGTCTGGTCCGGAGGCGCTACGAAAAAAGCTCGTCCGATGCTTCGCTTCTCCCGCAACTGCTTGGGATTGCTGGATTAACCGAATGTTACGAACCGGTCGGTATGTTCCCCGCATGGCCAAGAAAGGCGAGCGCACGCGCGAAAAAATCCTCGCGAAGGCCGAGTCGCTGGTGCTGGAACGCGGCTTCGCCGGCACCTCGCTCGACGACATCCTCGCGGCGACCGGCTTCACCAAGGGCGCCTTCTTCCACCACTTCAAGGGCAAGGCCGATCTCGCCCGGGCGCTCGCCGAGCGCTACCGCGCGAATCACGCGCGGCTGTTCGAGCGCCTGGTCGCCGAGGCCGACGCGGAGTGCGACGACCCGCTTGACGCTACCGTCCATCTCTTGAAGCGCTTCGAGGCCTTCATAGAAGCGCAGTCGCAGCCCCTCCCCGGCTGCGTCTTCGCCGCCTACACGCACGAAGGCGGGCAATTCGACCCGGCGCTCCGCGATTTCATCGCCGACAGCCTGAAACGCTGGGCAGCGATCTACGAGGGGAAGCTCGGGGCGGTGCTCGCCTGCTACGAGCCCAGGATCCCGATCTCGGCGAAGGAACTGGCGGAAATGATCGTCGCCGTGATCGAGGGCGGGCTGATCCTCTCCCGCAGCCACGGCGACGCGCATCTCATCGCGCGGCAGTCGCGGCAGTTCCGCAACTATCTGGAGCTTCTGTTTTCCGAGCGCGCGCCGCGGCCTGCCGCGCAAGGGTGAGCGAAGGCGCGAAACGCGCTACTCCGCCGCGACCATCGGCTCCGGCACGCGTTCCTTGGGGCCGCGCTCATGCGTATCGATATCCGCCCGCTGCAGCTTGTTGGCAGCGGCGGCGTGGGTGTGGATCATGTCAAGCGCGTCGAAGGCCTCGCGATCGTCAACCGCCGGCGTCATCGAGGCGTCCGAATACCTGCGCTCGCCCTGACGAGCCTCGCGTCTGGCGCTCCACGCCATGTAAAGGAGCGACAGCAGCAGCCAGCCGGCGCGCACCTGCCTGACGGCGGTCAGCGCCCAATACTTCGGATAGAAGACGAGCGGGCTTTCGATCGGCAGGCCGGGCCGCCGCTCGGTACGCACGCGGCGGCGGAGATAGCCCGCTTCGACCGGATGCACGCGCTCGATCAGGTGGGTCGACCAGAACCACAGAAGCGGGAAAACCGCCTTGAACGGGCTCGGCCTTCCGTGCGCCGCTATGCGGCGTAGGATCGTCTTGATGTGGGCCCGGTTGTAATATTGCGCCCAGGCTTTCTCGAAAGCGCCCTCCCACTCCGCATCAGTCATCTTGTTGTGGTGGGTGACGCGGTGCGAAAGCGCGTATTTGTTCATGTCCGGGTCCATCCAGGTCCCGGCCTCGGTCAGCCGCTTGTGGTCTTCCGACCCCGGCAGCGGCGTCAGGTAGAAGAACTCGATCAGCTCGACCGGAAGCTCGCGCTTGATGATCTCCACGTCGCGCGCGATCGTCTCCGCAGTGTCGAACGGGAAGCCGGTGATGTACCCGACGTAGATCATCACCCCGTGCTTCTTCCACTCCTGGAGCATCCTGCGATACTCCCAGATCTTGTTCTGCCGCTTCTTGGCGGCCATCAAGTTTTCCGGATTGATGTTCTCCAGACCGATATAGACCCAGTTGCATCCGGCGCGCGCCGCCTTCTCGATGAAGCCCGGAGTCTTGTGGCAGAGCGCATCGGCCTGGATGAAGAACTTGAACTTGATGCCCTCCTCGCGCAGCTTGATCATGCGGTCGAGGACGAGCTCCCAGTCCTTGTTGCGCGCGAAATTGTCGTCCGTGATGAGCAGGCGCGTGATGCCGCGCGACCAGTTTTCGCGCAACAGCGCCTCGATGTCGTCAGGCGAGCGCCAGCGCGACTTGCGCCCCTGCACGTTGATGATGGAGCAGAACGAGCACTGATAGGGACAGCCGCGGCCTGAATCGAACGGCGAATAGCGCGCCGCGACATGATCGAGCACGTTGTCCGGCAGGATCGGGGTCGGCTCGCCAACGAGATTCGGCAGCGCGTTCATATAGTTGTAGACGGACCTCGCCTTGTCTCCCCAGACGTCCTTCAGGAGTTCGCCGAACCGCCCCTCCTCGGCCTCGCCAGCGAAGATGATGCAACCGAGATCGATCGCCTCCTGGATGTCGGCCGGAATCTCCTTCAGCATGGCCAGGCAGCCCGACACGTGGAACCCGCCGATCGCGACGGGAATGCCGACCGCGCGGAAGCGGCGCGCAATGTGCATGGCGCGCGGGAACTGGTTGGACTGCACGCCGACCAGACAGAGCAGAGAACCGTCGGCGGCCTTCATCTCCCCGACGATCTTGTCGAAGGGGACTACGGTGTTCGGCTCGTCATAGCCCGTATAGGTGATCTCGACGTCCGGACCGAGCACCCGCCGCTCGGCGCAGTCGCGCGTCAGGCCGTAGAGGCAGCCGAGCGAGTTTGACGGCACGCAGTTCTTCCGCCACTGGATGACATAGCCGTCCTGGTCGTAGCGCGCCGGCTTGACGTGCGTGATGACGAACTTCTTCAGGCGCGATGCCATGAACCCCCCGTCGATGCGTTAAGGCAACTCGGTCTACGCGGTCACTCGCGGCGGATTATGCTGTGCTTCGCCGCGTAGCGCAAATCTCAATCTTGGTAGCGCCTCCCTCCGCCTGCCGCAGCGTTTTGCCGGCCAATCGGCCAGGCGAGTGCGCCGCGGCTATTCAGCCGCTACTAAGGCTTCTTCCTTTGTTTCTTCGTCGTGCACGTGGATATTCGCGCGCTGCAGCTTGTTCGCCGAAGCCGCGTGCGTGTGGATCATCTCCAGCTCGTCGAATGCCTCGCGGTCGTCGACGACCGGCGTCAGCGACGCGTCCATGTATTGCCGCTTGGCGGGGTCGGCCTCGACCTTCCGCGCGATCCTCCGGACCGTCCAAAGGAGCCGTCCCCATTGCAGGCTCTTCCAGGCGAAGTCGACCGCCCGCTTCGGATAGAAGACGAGCGGGTTCTCGATCTTCATGCCCGGGCGCCGCTCGGTGCGGACTTTTCGGCGGATATAGCCGCCTTCGACCGGATGCACTCCCTCAACCTCGTGGCACGCCCAGAACCAGATCACCGGCCACATCGCCTTCTTCAGCTCCCGGCCGCTCACCGCAACCCGTCGCATGATCCGCTCGACGTGCTCGGGGTTGTAATAGCTCTTCCAGGCGGAGTGATAGGCGCCCTCCCACTCGGCGTCCGTCATCTTCGAATGATGCGTGACGCGCTCGGAGAGCGAATACTTGTTCATGTCGGGATCCATCCAGGCGCCCTCGTTGGTCAGGCGCTGATGATCCTCCGAGCCGGGCAGCGGCGTCAGGTAGAAGAATTCGACCACCTCGATCGCCAGTTCACGCTTCAGGATCTCGACGTCGCGAAGGATGGCCGCAGACGTGTCGTGGGGGAAGCCGGTGATGTAGCCGCAATAAACCATCACGCCGTGCTGCTTCCAGATCTGGAGCATCTTGCGATACTCCCAGATCTTGTTCTGCCGCTTCTTGGCGGCCATCAGGTTGTCCGGGTTGATGTTCTCGAGGCCGATATAGACCCAGTGGCAGCCGGCTCGCGTCGCCTTCTCGATGAAACCTTCGTTGCGGTGCGCGAGCGCATCGGCCTGGATGATGAACTTGAACCTGAGCTTGTCCTGCTCGCGGAGCTTGATCAGCCGGTCGAGCACATGCTCCCAGTCCTTGTTGCGGGCAAAGTTGTCATCGGTGAAGAAGAAGCGACGGATACCGCGCGCATAGTTCTCGCGGATCACCTGCTCGACGTCGTCCGGCGTGCGCCAGCGGGAGACACGGCCCTGCACATTGATGATGGAGCAGAACGAGCACTGATAAGGACAACCGCGTCCGGAATCGAGGGTCGCGTACGTCCCGGTGACCCGGTCGATCACGTAGTCCGGCAGGTAAGGAACCGGCTCGCCGGCAAGGTTCGGCAGGTCCTTCATGTAATTGTAGACGGGCTTTGCGGTGCCGGCCCACACCTCCTTGAGCAGCGATTCAAAGCGCCCGTCCTCTGCCTCGCCTGCAAAGATGTGGCAGCCGATGTCGATCGCCTCCTGCACGTCCGCCGGGATCGTCTTCAGCATCGAGAGGCAGCCGGAGACGTGGAAGCCGCCGATCGCGACCGCGATGCCGCGCTTGCGGAAGCGCTTCGCGATTTCCATGGCGCGTGGGTACTGGTTCGACTGGACACCGACGAGGCAGACGATGCCCGAATGGCCGGGCCGCTCGATCTTCGCTGCGATCTTCTCGAT
>JBOHKB010000017.1:0-6457 GCA_050728815.1 Propylenella sp. | reverse complement strand
GGGTGCAGCGACGACCACTGCCGCAGGATTTCCGCGTAGGGGCGCGGGTCGGCAACCTCGTCGGCGGAGACGCCCGCGAAGTGGTCGGCCGTCACGTTGCGGATGCAGTTGCCCGAAGTCTGGATGCAGTGCATCTCGACCGACGCAAGGTCGGCGAGGATGTCGGGAACGTCCTTAAGCTGCGGCCAGTTGAACTGCAGGTTCTGCCGCGTCGTGAAGTGGCCGTACCCCTTGTCGTATTTCCGCGCGATATGCGCGAGCATCCGCACCTGACGCGGGTCGAGCGTGCCGTAAGGGATGGCGATCCGAAGCATATAGGCGTGGAGCTGCAGGTAGACGCCGTTCTGGAGCCGTAGCGGCTTGAACTGATCCTCGTCGAGCTCGCCGGAAATGCGCCGACGCACCTGGTCGCGGAACTGCTCGACCCGTTCGCGGACAAAGGCGTGATCGAATTCGTCGTAGCGGTACATGCTGATCCTCAGGCCGCTTCTTCGCGTGTAGCAGGCATGGCTGTCTTGGAATTGCCGGTTGTCGGGCCCTCGGCGCGGATGCGCTCGCGGAGCCGCGTCGGGACGATGGCTGCGCCGTTCCGGGTCACTTCGATGGCGTAGGGTTCGACGACGATGTTTCTGGCCGCGTCAGCCTTGGCGCGATCGAGCGCCGCGGCGGCCGACTCCTTCGTCTCCAGCACTTCCGACTGGTTCACGTCGAGCGTCCAGCCGTGTGTGGTCTGGAAGATGACCCGGCCGTCCTTCAGGCTGTTGCCGGTGATGATCTCCATCGCTTCGGCCTCAAGCCGCAAGGGTACGGGCGGGTGGCAGCGGCTCAGCGAGGGAGAGCGCGCCTTCCGCCGCCACCCGCCCGATCAGGATCAAGGTCGGCCCGCCGATGTCGGTCCGTTGGGCGAAACTCGCCAAGTCGAGCAGCGTGCCGGCGAAGTGTCGGCGCTCGGGGAGCGTCGCGTTCTCGATCACTGCCGCGGGCGTCGAAGCATCGAGCCCGGCCTCCATCAGCTTGTCGGCCACCTCCGCAGCGACCGAGCGTCCCATGTAGACCGCAACCGTCGCGCCCGAGAGCGCGAGCCCTGCCCATTCGGGCAGCACGTCGCCGGCGGCGTCCTGACCCGTGGCGAAGACGATGCTTGAAGCTGCGCCGCGGAGCGTAAGCGGAATCTCCGCCTCGGCCGCGGCGGCGAACGCTGCGGTCACGCCGGGCACTATTTCGAACGGGATACCGGCTGCCCTCAGCGCCGCCATCTCTTCCCCGGCGCGGCCGAAGACGAGCGGATCGCCGGCCTTCAACCGCACGAC
This sequence comes from Propylenella sp., assembly GCA_050728815.1. Classification (GTDB taxonomy): domain Bacteria; phylum Pseudomonadota; class Alphaproteobacteria; order Rhizobiales; family Afifellaceae; genus DASWJZ01. Next base: position 5,147 of record JBOHKB010000017.1, on the reverse strand, counting down.
GCGGCGTCCAGCAGCGGCTTCGCGGACGAGGATGCCGTTGATCACTTCCTGCGTTGCCGAATGCCGACCCTTTCGCTTGCCGACATAAATGCGCTCCGCGTCCCGCCGCCCCATGGCGACGACGCTCTCCGGCACCAGGCTGTCATGAACGATCACGTCGGCCTCGAGCAGGATGCGCTGGGCGCGGAGCGTCAGGAGGTCCGCCGCGCCTGGCCCCGCGCCGACAAGCCAAACGAACCCATTCTCGGCGCCATCGGATTGAGCGAGGAGCCGCGCAGCAAGGCGGCGCGCTGCATCGGCATGCCCAGAGAGCGCCGCGTGAGCAATGCCGCCTTCGAAGAAGGCCGACCAGAAGCGCCGTCGCGGCTGACCTTTCGGCAGCACCTTGTCGGCGGCGGCGCGGAAGGAATCGCCGAGGCGGGCGAGCGCGCCCAGCCGCTCCGGCAACAGCGCCTCGATCCTGGCGCGGAGTTTCTGCGCCAGCACCGGCCCCGCGCCGGTCGAAGTGATCGCAACGGCCACCGGCGCACGGTTGACGATCGCCGGCGTGTAGAAATCGCAAAGCTCGGGGATGTCGACGGCGTTCGCCGGAATGTTCGCGGCGCGCGCTGCCGCGACGACCTCGGAATCCCGCCCGCGCTCGCCGCTCGCCGCGAAGACGAGGACTGCCTGATCCACATCGGCCGGGCGGAAACGGCGCGGCGAATGTTCGAGGGAGTGCTCGGCAACCAGCTCGGCCAGCTCCGCCGAAGGCGCTTCGGCCACAACATGAACGATCGCCTCGGTCTCCAGGAGCAGTCGCACCTTTGCGGCGGCCTCGGCGCTGTCGCCGACCACAAGCACGCGGCGTCCCGCCACCTTGTGGAACGCGGGAAAGACCGAAAGCCGCTCTGTCGCCATTACTGGACTGCCGAGAAACGTGACCGGGAAATATGGGGGAAGGGCGTTTGCCCCGACAGCAATGGATTTGCGCGATTTGCGGCGGCGGAGACAAAACTTTCAAGGCTTCGCGCCGATCGGAGGCAAGCAAATCGCCTCCCCGGAATTGATGCGCCGTGGCGGTAGCCGCAACGACACGCCGGCCGGGATTCTGGCCGCGCCTGCCGGCTCGACTTTCCGCCAGCGTTCGGAGATGGTTAATAGAGCGGCAGGCGGCCGGATCGTTCCGCCCAATTGTCGCCGCGACGGGAGGCGATTGATCGGGCGACGGACCTGATGCCGGCGGCGGCATCGTCGCGTGCCTGTTTGTACGGATCGAGGGGGCGAGCAGAGTAGTGAGCTTCGCGCCGGTCATGTCGTTGCGTCGTTCCGTTCAACGGCGGCCCGCGCTCGCCTTCGTTCTCTGCCTCCTTATCTTCTCTGCCGCCGCCCCCGCGTACGCGTTCGAGCTTTTCGGGCGAAAATTCTTCGAGAGCGAGGACGAGACGCTCGTCGTCCCGGACGCGCAGCCCTACACGCTCGACCTCACCGTTTCCGGCGGCGACAAGGGCCTTGCGAAGGTCATCCGCCGCGCATCGGTGCTAGCGCGCGACGAGGGGAAACCGCCACCCGGCGCGGCCGGGCTGATCGCCCGGGCACGTGGCGACTATGGCCGCATCGTCGCCGCGCTCTACACGCAAGGCTATTACGGCGGCTCGGTCGCCATTGCGATCGCCGGAACGGCGGCCGAGGAGCTCCGCCCCGACACGGAGCTGCCCGACCCGGTGGCGGTCAGCGCCAGCGTCGATCCCGGCCCGCGCTTCAGCTTTGGCGCGATCCGCATCGACGGGATGCCCAGCGCACCGATGACCGAGGAGGACGAGGAGGCGCTCGATCTCGAAGACTGGGAGCTGACCGAGGGCGCCGTGGCGCGCTCCGGCGCGGTGCTTGCCGCGGAAGGCCGCCTCGTGGAGGTCTGGCGGCAGCGCGGCCACCCGCACGCGCAGATCGTCACGCGTGACGTGATCGCCGATCATCGCGCGCTCACCGTCGACGTTACGCTCGTCGTCGAGCCGGGGCCCGCCGCAAGGTTCGATGCGGTGCAGGTGACCGGGACCGAACTGGTCGACCCCGCCTACGCCCGCTGGATGACGGGGATCGAGCCCGGCGAGGAGTACGATCCCGATACGCTCGCTCGCGCGCGCCGCCGGCTGCAGGAGCTTGGCGTCTTCGCAAGCGTGTCGGTGGTCGAAGCAGACAGCGTCGGGGACGACGGGCTGCTTCCCATCACGTTTGCCCTATCGGAGCGGAAGCGCCGGCTGATCGGCGGCGGCGTTTCCTATTCGAGCATCGACGGCGCCACGCTGGAAGGATACTGGATGCACCGCAATCTCTTCGGCCACGCCGAGAGCCTGCGGTTCGACGCCTCCGTCAGCCGAATCGGCGCGGAGGACCTCACCGACCTCTCCTACGAGCTCGCGACGACTTTTCGCCGGCCGGGCGTCTTCACGCCCGACACCGATCTCACGCTCCGGCTCGCGGTGGAGCGCGAATTCGTCGACACCTATGAGAGCCGCACCATCGGCGGGCAGGCAGGCGTCGAGCACCACTTCAGCGACACGCTGAAGGTCAAGTCGGCGGTCAATGTGGAATTCACCGACATAGACGATGCGTTCGGCAGCAATCAGTTCTTCCTCGTCAGCCTGCCCTCGATGCTCGACTATGACCTCCGCGACGACAAGCTCGAGCCGACGAAGGGGCTGCGCGGCACGCTCGACATGGAGCCGCTCGCCGACGTCCTCGGCGGGACTGTCGCGCTCGTCGCGCGCGGTCAGGTATCCGGCTACTGGTCGTTTTCGGAGAGCGAGCGGATGGTGCTCGCCGGCCGCACCGCGGTGGGCAGCATCGTCGGCGGATCGCTGAGCGACATCCCGGCGACGCGGCGCTTCTTCGTCGGCGGCGGCGGTTCGATCCGCGGCTTCGAATACCGCTCCGTCGGGCCAGTATCTGCCGGAGAGGTCGTAGGCGGCCTGTCGTTCTGGGAGGCTTCGGGCGAGTTGCGCTTCCGCGTGACCGACAAGATCGGCATCGTGCCGTTCGTCGACGCGGGGGCGGCGTACCCGGAGCCCTACTTCGATTTTTCGGAGGACATCTTCGTCGGCGCCGGCATCGGTCTCCGCTACTACACGCCGCTCGGCCCGCTCCGCTTCGACGTGGCGGTGCCGGTGCGTCCGGACTTCGAACTCGGGGAATTCGCTTTCTACGTGGGGTTGGGGCAAGCTTTCTGATCATGCACAGGCGATTCGCCGGAGCCCTTCTCGCGATCATCTTCGCGGCCTGCACCGCCGTTACCGCTGGGCTCGCGCAGGAGAGCGGCGAAAAATCCACCTTCGTCGCGCTGATCGAAGACCTGATCTCCACGCCAGACCGGCGCATCTCGATCACGGGCCTCGAGGGCGCCTTCTCCGCCAACCCGACGATGGAGCGCCTTGCGCTCTCCGACCGCGAGGGCGTGTGGCTCGAGCTTGAAGGCGTCGAGGTTTCTTGGGACCGCTCGGCGCTGCTCGACCGCATGCTTCACATCGAGAGCCTGCGCGCGCAGAGGGTAGCGCTGCTGCGCAAGCCAAATCCCTCCGCCGAGTCGGAACCGCGCGGCGCTTCCGGAATGCCGATCGCCGTCAGCATCGATGCGATCTCGCTGCCGCTCATCGTCCTTGCCGCACCAATCGGCGTGGAAGCGGAGCTGGCCGCCGCCGGCTCGGCGCAGCTCACCGAGGAAGCGCTGGCGGCGCAGCTTTCCGTGTTCCGCCAGGACCGCGCGGGAACATTGACAGCCGAGCTGCGGCTGGAGCCGGACGCCAATCTATTGACCGCCGACCTGACGCTGGAAGAACCGCGCGGCGGCCTGATTGCCGAACTGCTGGACCTGCCCAATCGTCCGGCCGTTACCGCCCGCCTCTCCGGGACCGGGCCGCTCGATTCGTGGAACGCGACGCTCGAAGCCGCGGTGTCTGGCGAGAAGGTTCTGGACGGGAAAGCGGCGGTCTCCCGCGTGGAGGCGGGCTACCGGGTCGAAGCCGACATGACGGCGTCGTTGGAGCGACTGGCGCCTCCGGAATATGCCGCGCTCGTCGCCGGCGAGAGCCGGCTTGCGCTTGATGTGATGCGCTCGGATGACGGCGCCATCACTATTGACGGCGCGTCGCTCCGCTCCGGCGGAATCGATCTTTCGGGGAGCGGTGCGCTCGCGCCCGACCTTTTTCCGCAGCGCGCAATCGTTGCGCTGACGCTCGGCCAGGCGGGCCGCGGGGCGCTCCCTTTCGCGCCGGGCGAAACGTCGGTCGCGAGCCTGCGGGTGGACGCCGAGCTTGAGGAGGGAACCGCGTCGCCGTGGCGCGTCGGCATCGTCGCGGAAGGCGTGGAGAGCAGCTTCGGAGGCTTTGCGCGGCTGGCGGTGAATGCGAGCGGCGAGGCCAAGAACCTAGCGCAGCCTTCGGCACGCAGCGTCAGCTTCCGCGTGAGCGGTGCGCTCGAGGCGATTGCGCCGCGCGATCCGGGCTTCGCCGCCGCGATTGGGCCGGAGGCGCAGCTTGCGGCGGACGGCTCCTGGTCGGCGGGCGGGCCTGCCCGCCTCGACAACCTGCAACTCGTGCTGAAGGACGCCGCCGCGAGCTTCGCCGGCACCGCGACGGCAGAGACGTTCGACGGCAGCTTTGGCGTGACCGTCAGCGACCTCTCGCGCTTTGAGTTCCTGACTAGGCGGGCGCTCGCCGGGAGCGCGCAGCTCAAGGCAGACGGCTCCGCGACGCGGAGCGGGCGCTTCGACATCAAGCTTGCTGGAGACACGGTCGACCTTTCGCTGGGCATCGCGGCGCTCGATCCGCTGCTTGCCGGCGCGACGCGACTCGCCGGGGGACTTGCGCGGTCGGAGGAAGGGATATCCTTCGACAATCTCGTGCTCTCCAACGACCGCATGACCGCCGAGGTGAGCGGCGCGTTCGCCGAGCCGAACCTTGACCTGACGGTCGCCGCCGATGTCGCCGACCTTTCGCTTGTGACCGAGCGGGCGGCCGGGAGGGCGCATGTCGCCGCCAAGCTCACCGGCACCACGGTCGCGCCGCGTATCGACGCGGAAGCCACGGGCGAGGAGGTTGTGCTGATGGGCCGCCCCCTCGCCGATGCGCGGGCGCGTTTCTCGGGTGTGGTCGCCGGGCCGGAGACCGCGGGCG
>JBOHKB010000016.1:0-2749 GCA_050728815.1 Propylenella sp. | reverse complement strand
CTGGAGCAGAGCCGGCTCTTCGGTGGGGCGGAGGCGGGTGGGCTCGGGATGATCGGCGCACCAACCGCAGCGCTGATCGGACTGGCGCTCGCCGTCGTTATGACAGTCGGCGTGTCGCTGTTCATGCCCGCGCCCGAGCCGGAGACCGAGCGCGAGGCCGACGGGCTCGGGAGCCGCAGCGATACGCTGCCGATCCGCGAGCGTCCGGCCTGAGGTTCCGCTAAAGCTCCTCGCTGCTTCCGCCGCTCTTCAGGTCCCGCATCATTTCGGTGAGGCGCGCCATCGCGCGATCTGCGATCAGCGCCACGCGCGCAATCGCCTCCCCGCCCGGACGGAGGCCATCTTCGGCTGACTCAAGTGCTGTGACGCGCGCCTCGAGCGCGGCGATCCGCTCGTTGAGCCGCGCCACGTCTTCCACGCCGGGCGTCTGAGAATCCTGGGCCGCCACCGGCAGAGCGAGCGCCGCAACCAGCGGCGCGGCAGCAAGACGGCAGAGGTGTGTCTTCATCGGCACGGGAAGCATAGTCCGGCAGAAACCGTAGCGAAAGCGGGCTTTGCCCGCCCCGCGACGCCCTCTATCCTGACTTCTGGATGTCCGCGTTGATCTACAAAATCTGCCCCGAGGCGCTGTGGCGCGCCGCCGAAAAGTCCGGCCGGTTCGATGGCTCGCCCGTCGACCTCGAGGACGGTTTCATCCATTTCTCCACCGCCGCACAGGTCCGCGAAACCGCCGCGCACCACTTCGCCGGCGAGGACCGCCTGCTGCTCATCGCGGTCGATGCGGACGCGCTCGGCGACGCGCTACGCTTCGAGCCGTCACGCGGCGGCACGCTCTTCCCGCATCTCTACGCGCCGCTCGACCTTGCGGCGGTGCGGCAGGTCGAGAAGCTGCCGCTTCGGCCCGACGGCCGCCACGCCTTTCCTTCGGATATTCCATGACGCTCGCCGACCGGGCGACGGGCGTGCTCAGGCTGATCGAGCCTGAGCGCGCGCATCGGCTTGCGATCAAAGCCGCCCGGCACGGGAGCTTCCGGCCGCCCGCCGCGGCGCGCGACCCACGCCTCGCGATCGTCAAGCTCGGGCTCGACTTCCCAAATCCGATCGGGCTTGCCGCCGGCTTCGACAAGAACGCAGAGGTCCCCGACGCGATGCTCGGGCTCGGCTTCGGCTTCGTCGAGGTCGGCACGCTGACGCCGCTGCCGCAGGAGGGCAACCCGAAGCCGCGGCTCTTCCGGCTCAGCGCCGACCACGCCCTCATCAACCGCCTCGGCTTCAACAACGAGGGCCACGATGCAGCGCTCGACCGGCTCGACCGGCGCGTGGGCCGGGCAGGCATCGTCGGCGTGAATATCGGCGCGAACCGCAACAGCGAGGACCGCATCTTCGACTACGTCGCCGGCGTGCGGCTCTTTGCGCCCGAGGCGTCGTACCTGACCGTCAACGTCTCCTCGCCCAACACGCCGGGCCTGCGCGACCTGCAGGCCGGGCCGGCGCTCGGCGAGCTGCTCCGCGCGCTCCGCGACGCGCGCAAGGCGGCGGAAGAGGAATGCGGACGGCCGACGCCGCTTCTTCTGAAGATCGCCCCCGACCTCGACGACAAGGCGCTCGCCGCGCTGATCGAAACGGCGGTGCGGCACGGCATCGACGGGCTCATCGTCTCCAACACGACGGTGGTCCGCCCGCCGCTGAAATCGAGGCGGCACACACAAGAGCTTGGCGGCCTTTCCGGCCCGCCGCTCCTGGAACTTTCGACCGCGATGTTGAGCCGCACGCGCCAGCTCGCCGGCAAGGACCTAGTGCTCGTCGGCGCGGGCGGCGTCGACAGCGCCGCCGCCGCCTGGTCGAAGATCGCCGCCGGCGCCGATCTCGTGCAGGTCTATACCGGCCTCGTCTATGAAGGGCCGTCGCTTCCCCGCCGCATCGTCGCCGACCTCCTGAAGCGGCTCGAAGAGCGCAACATCAGGCATATCGCCGACGTGCGCGGCATCGAGACGGAGCGCTGGGCGGCAGCCTGGCCGCATTGACGGCTGTGTAGTTCGCGAACGTCAGGTGATGCCGAAAACGATTCCGGTAAGGAGCAGCAGGAAGGTCAGCGCGAAGGTCGCGTGCGTGAACACCAGAACCTTCGGCGTCAGCATGTTCCGATAGTGCCGGGATGCGAGGTAGAGCCCGGTCAGGGCGGTCGTCACCAGCAGCGCCATCGCGATGACAAGCGCGGTGCTGAAAGCGTCGGTGAGCAGGCTGATCGTCACCATGATCAAGCCGGCGACGCCCAGACAGGCATGCAGCAGCGATATCGCCCAGGGCGGGAAGCGCCCGGTCAGCACGAATCTGGCGAGAATTGCGCCGCCGGTCGCGCCGACGACGAATACGGCAAGGGCATAGGTCAACATGATCGGCCTCCGGCCAGCCGCCGAACCCGAACGACGCGCGACTCAATCGGCTGACGGCGAATCGCAAGCATCGGTTAACGCTAGCGAGCGATAGCCTAAGAGCGTTCGCGCGATAGTAAAATTCCTTTGAGAATGAACCCACAGGCGCGTCGGGACCCTTCATGCGTAGATTTGGCTGCGACCTGGGACTGCTGTTCTCGGTCAGCGCACTTGCCGTCTTTCTGGTCGTGGGAATTTACAAATTCCTGCCGCAGGGAGCCGTTTCTCTCGACGTCGCGGCGATCGCCGCCCTGTTGGCGATCGCGGCGTTCAGCGTCCCGCTCGCTGCTTTCTACTTCCGCACCAAGGACAAGGAG
>JBOHKB010000015.1:0-7616 GCA_050728815.1 Propylenella sp. | reverse complement strand
GACCAGTGTGGCGGCGAGGGCGACGTAGTGGTTGTGCCCGGCGTCGGTCGCAACATGGCCGGGATGCGCGAGCGCCGGCGCAGCGAGCGCGATTATGGGAAACGCGAGAAGTCGATGCATGGGCAAGCCTCCATTCCGATGCGAGAGGCTCGCCCGCGGCGCGCCATGCGCCCGGCTTCCGAGACGGCCCCGGCATTGACCCCCGGCTTGGGTCGGTCGCACCGGGATCGTTTCAGCCCCTCGTGGGACAACCATCCAAGCGGAAGCTGTAGTCGGGGCGGGGCGAAGGGTCAACGCAGTGTGCCTCTGTCGTCTGCAGCGTCAATGGATTTGCTATTAGCTAGGCAATTATTGACAGTCCGCTAGCATATTGCTAGTCATCGGCGGTGACGCGGATCAGCTACAGCAGGGCAGCGCTCCGCACCCTGATGCGAATGCCGCGCAATATTGCGAGGCTGATCCGTTCCAAGATCGAGCAATGCGCCGCTGATCCGACAAGCCTCGCGAACAATGTGAAGTCGCTGAAGGGTGAGCCGCGGTATTTCCGCCTTCGCGTTGGCGACTGGCGTGTTGTGTTCGGCGAGGGCAAAGACGAGATCAGAGTCATTCGAATCGCCCCGCGCGGGAGCGCTTACGATTGAACGAGAGAAACTGCGGGAGCAGAGGCATGGGTGTACAATTCATCACGGCCCCCGGCGGCGCGCGGCTCGTCGTCATTCCCGAGGCGGAGTACCGAGCACTCGCCGAGGCGGCAGAGGATTCCGCCGACCGGGCTGCCGTGCGCCGCTTTCGAAAGGCACTCGCCGCCGGGGAGGAGGAGCTGGTTCCGTCCGACGTCGTAAACCGCATCCTCGACGGCGACAATCCGATCCGCGTTTGGCGGAGGCACCGCGGCATGACCATCAACGAACTTGCCGAGAAGGTTGGCATCGCCTCCGCCTATCTTTCGCAGATGGAGACGGGGAAGCGGGAGGGAACCGTCAGCACGTTGCGGCGGATCGCTACCACGCTTGGCATTGCGCTCGACGATCTGATTCCAGGCTGAGCCTGCGCGACCGCCCTCCCCCATGCTCCGCTTCTCCGCCAATCTCGGCTTTCTCTGGCTCGACCTGCTGCTCGCGGAAAGGATCCGCAGGGCGAAGGCCGCCCGTTTCGACGCCGTCGAGTTCCACTTTCCCTACGACGTGCCGGCGGAGGCGGTGCGTGCAGCGCTCACGGAGACCGGGCTGCCGGCGGTCGGGCTGAACACACGGCTCGGCGACCGGCCGGGGGACGCGGGGCTCGCCGCCCTCCCCGGCCGCGAGGCCGAGGCGCGCGCGGCGATCGATGAGGCGCTCGCCTACGCCGCGGCGATCGGTGCCGACTACGTCCACGTCGTCGCCGGCAGGGTCGGAGGCGATGAGCGCGAAGAGGCGCGGGAAGCATTCTGCGCTTCGCTCGCCTACGCCGCCGACAAGGCGAAGCCAGCCGGAATCACGATCGTGATCGAGCCGCTCAACCGCTACGATGCGCCTGGGCGCTTTCTCCGCACGAGCGAGGAGGCGGCGGAGCTGATCGGTGCGCTCGGCCGCGACGACGTGAAGATCTTGTTCGACTGCTACCACGCGCAGATCAGCGAAGGCGATCTCACGCGGCGAATCGAGAAACTGCTGCCGGTCATCCACCATATCCAGGTCGCAGCCGTGCCGTCGCGGCGCGAGCCAGACGAGGGCGAAGTCGCCTACGACCGGCTGCTTCCGGCGATCGACGCGATGGGCTACCGCGGCTTCATCTCGGCCGAATATCGCCCGCGCGCGACGGTGGAGGAGGGGCTGGGGTGGATGCACGCTCTGAAGAAGCTTGCCGACGGCCGCGCTTCGTGACGCTGAGCGCTGGAGGCCCGGGCCTGGAGTCGAACCAGGCCTAAGCGGTGTTGCACCACCGACGGGTAAGCCGCTCCCCCACCGGGCCGCCGGCACACTAGCGATCACGCGCGCGTGAGGAACGCGGCGTAATCGGTTAACCCTAACAACCGCTGCGCCTGTGGATTATCAGGTGGATAACGGCTTGAATCGGCGGCGAAGCGGGCCCGACCCAACGCTGCAAGGCAGAGGTATTAGCTTGAGTGTCGTGCACTTCATCGGGGCCGGGCCCGGCGCGGCCGATCTCATCACCGTGCGCGGCTTGAGACTGATCGAGCGCTGCCCGGTCTGCCTCTACGCCGGCTCGCTAGTGCCGACGGAGATCGTCGCCTCGGCGCCGAAGGGCGCGCGCGTGCTCGACACTTCGTCGATGCATCTCGACGAGATTCTGGCCGAAATGGAACGCGCCGTCGCCGACGGGAAGGAAGTGGCGCGCGTCCATTCCGGTGACCCCTCGCTCTACGGCGCGATCGCCGAGCAGATGCGCCGACTCGACGCGCTCGGCATTTCTTACGACGTGACGCCGGGCGTGCCTGCCTTCGCCGCCGCCGCAGCCGCGCTCAAGCGCGAGCTCACCATCCCGGAGGTGAGCCAGACGGTGATCCTGACGCGCACCGCAATGAAATCCTCCGCCATGCCGGAGGGCGAGGACCTCGCGACGCTCGCGCGGAGCCGCGCGACGCTTGTGATCCATCTCTCGATCCGCAATCTCCTGAAAATCGAGCGACAGCTCTCGCCGATCTACGGGGCGGACTGCCCGGTCATCGTCGCCTATCGGGTCGGCTGGCCGGACCAGGTCTTTGTCCACGGCACTCTCGCGGACATCCGCGCAAAAGTGCGGGCGGCGAAAATCACGCGGACGGCGCTGATTCTTGTCGGGCCCGCCCTCGGCGAGACGGAGTTCCGCGACTCCGCGCTCTACGATGCTGGCCACGCGCACGTGCTGCGGCCGAGGCGGAGGGCGACGAGCGCCACGAGCGGTGACTAGCGCTTCCCTCCCCCTTGCGGGAGGGTGGCCTGAGCGAAGCGAAGGCCGGGTGCGGTTCTTCGCGCCGCGCTCCCCGCCCGACGACTCCACCCGGCCCTCCCCGCAAGGGGAGGGAGCATGGTGCGCTCACTTTCCGCGGTCGATCACATGCGCGAACGAGCCCATAACACGCCCGCGTCGTAGCCCGATAGGGCCGAGCGGTTCGCCGTCGACGCTTTCCGCTTCGAACAGCGGATCGCCGTCGCCTTCGCTGACGATGCGCGCGAAATGAAACTCATGCGCCGTGAGCGGCGTCTTCCACGGAAGATCGCCAAGCGGCCGGAGCCGCCGGTAGCCAAGATGCAGCATGCGGCGCCGAAAGCTTGTCGTCAGGCGCAGGAGGCCAAGCATCGGGTGCTCCGCGCCGTCCGCATCGCCGAGGCTGTCGCCCAAAACCATGTAGCCGCCGCACTCGCCATAGATCAGCGCACCGCGCTCCACCGACGTGTGCATGCCGGCGCGAAATTTCTCGGCGCCGGCGATTCTTCCCACATGCAGCTCGGGATATCCGCCAGGGAGGAAGACCGCATCGGCATCCGCCGCCGGCGCCTCGTCGGCGAGCGGCGAGAAGAAGGATATCGCCGCGCCCGCGTCGCGCCAATCCTGCATGAGATGCGGATAGGCGAAGGCGAAGGCGACGTCGCGCGCGACGGCGATGCGTTGGCCAAAGGGCATGACTCCCCTCCCCCCCTGCGGGGGAGGGTCAGGGAGGTGGGAAGGATGAAGGCTGCGGCCACGCTCTTCCCCCCTCTCCGTCTCTCCCCCGCAGGGGGGGAGAGAGTGCGCCGCGCTTATGATCGCCTGAACCTCGCACCCCTCGCCTACCAGCTCGCCCAAACGCGCGATCTTACGCGTCAGGTCTTTGTGCTCCTCCGCCTGCACCAATCCGAGATGCCGCGACGGCAGCGAAACCGCAGCATCCCGCCGCACCAGGCCGAGGAGCGACACGGAAGTTCGTTCAAAGCCTTCCTGGATGAGCGCTGCGTGGCGCTCGGAGGCGACCTGGTTCACGATCGCGCCGACGACGCGAACACCGTCCGCCAAGCGCGCGCAGCCCTCGGCGATTGCCGCGGCGCTCTGCGCCGTGCCCTCTGCGCCGACGACGAGCAGCACCGGCAAGCCGGTTAGCGCGGCGAGCGAAGCCGTCGAGCCCGCCCCGCCCGGCCCGCCGTCGTAAAGACCCATCACGCCTTCGACGACGACGATGTCTGCGCCCTCCCCTTGCCGCTTGAGCCGATCGTGTAGGACACCCGGCGACATCGCCCATGGATCGAGGTTGATGGCCGGAGCGCCGCTCGCGGCTTCCAGGAATTTTGGGTCGATGTAGTCCGGCCCGCACTTCGCCGCCGCGACTTTCAGGCCGCGTGATCGCAGCGCCGCGATGAGACCGAGCGTGATTGTCGTCTTGCCGGAATGACTCGCCGCCGCAGCGACGATGAGCCCGCGCGGCGACATCCCTTCAGGCAGTCTCTTCGCGCCCCCGCTCGGAGCGAACGCCGAGCGGATCGGCGACCAGCTTGCGACCCGCGAGCGCGCCGAGCCAGTCGAGCGCGGCGCGGAGCCGCACCACCTCGCCCACAACGACGATCGCCGGCGGCTCAAGGCCTGCTGTCACCGCGTCGGCACTGGCACGACCGAGCGTCGTCTCCAGTACCCGCTGCGCGCCGGTCGTGGCGCTCATCACGACCGCAGCCGGCTCCGCCGGAGCGCGACCCGCGGCGATGAGCGCCGACGCGATCTGCGCAAGATGCTTCAGCGCCATGTACATCACGATGACGGGCGCGCCCCGCGCGACTCCCTCCCAGTCGATCGAAGACGGCGCAAGCCCGCTCTGGTCGTGGCCGGTCAGGAACGTCACGACATGGTTCACGTCGCGATGCGTCACCGGAATGCCCGCATAGGCGAGCCCGCCGATCCCAGCCGAGACGCCAGGCACGATCCTAAACGGGATGCCCGCCTCGACCAGCGCCAGCGCCTCCTCGCCGCCGCGGCCGAAAACGAACGGATCGCCGCCCTTCAGCCGGCATACGCGTTTCCCCGCGCGCGCCAGCGCCACGAGCTTGAGGGAAATGTCGCGCTGCTTCGGCGACGGCTTGCCGCCCCGCTTGCCGGCATATTCGGTGACGGCGCCGGCTCGCGCGTAGTCGAGCACTCGGCGGTCGACCAGCGCGTCGTAGATCACCGCGTCGGCCTGGGCGAGCGCGTTCGCCGCGTGCAGGGTCAGGAGTCCCGGATCGCCAGGTCCCGCACCGACCAGCCACACCCAACCCGGCTCGAAGACCGGTAGCCCGCTGAGGATTCGGTCGTTCTCCAACATGCCACTTCTTCTATCCGCGCCGCTGCTGCGAAGGAAGGACGACTGAGAAATGCAAGCTTCGTCAGGCCGCCTTGGAGACCTCGAAATCGATCTCGCGGCCGAGCGCCTTGAACGCCATCTCCAGCTGCTCAAGGCGCGAAGCGTGGCGAAGGTCGAGCAAGCGGTCGACCTGAGGTGCGTGCCATCCGAGCCGCCGCGCAAGGTCGGCCTTGCGGACGCCCTCGTCCTGCATCGCCCGATACAGCTCGACCTTCAGCGCCGACTGCATCGGCAATACGACGGAGTGCCTCCTGATGCGGCTCGGCTCGGGGATCGGCTCCCGATCGATCATGCGGCCGATGATCGCCGTCTCGATCGCCGCCACGGCGTGGCGGAGGGCATCGGTCACGTCGTCGCCGAACGTATGCATCTCGGGAAAGTCGGGAGAGCCGACAAGCACAGTGTCGCCGTCCGGCTCAAGATCGACTGGATAGCGCATTGGTAACCTCTATTTTAGTCCCAAATCCTTCTTGATGCCTTCGACCAGCCCGGTTTTTAGTTCCTTCGACTTGCCATGCATCGAGAGCACCGACCTGCGGTCGCCGCGCCTGACGATAAGGTGGCTGCCCTTGCCGGGTTCAAACGTACAGCCGCGCTTCGCCAGCCAGCGCTTTAACTCGGCGCTTGTCATCGAGATACGAAATACAACACTTGTGTTGTGTTCCGCAAGACAAACGCTTTGGATCGTTGCGACGCCAGCGGCTATAGCAGCGCCATGTCGGACGATGCGCCCCGCCGGCCGGAGCGGCCACTGCGCCGCGGCTGGACCACGGGCGCCTGCGCCACCGCCGCGGCGAGAGCCGCGTTTCAGGCGCTTCTCACCGGTGCGTTTCCCGACCCGGTCACGATACGACTGCCGCGCGGCGAGACGCCGTCCTTCGCATTGAACCGCACCGCGCACGGCGACGATTGGGCGCGCGCGAGCGTCATCAAGGACGCCGGCGACGATCCCGACGTGACCCACATGGCCGAGATCGTCGCCACCGTGCGCCGCGGCCCAGAAAGCAGCGGCGTGCGCTTCAAGGCCGGGCTGGGCGTCGGCACCGTTACCCGCGCGGGACTCCTTATTCCGCCCGGCGAACCCGCCATCAATCCCGTGCCGCGCCGGATGATGAAGGACGCTATCGCAGAGGTCGCGGCCGCACACGGCGCAACGCCTGACGCGGATATCGAAATCTCCGTTCCCGGCGGCGAGGCGCTCGCGCAAAAAACCTGGAACCTACGCCTCGGCATCGTGGGCGGCCTCTCGATCCTCGGCACGACCGGGATTGTCGTCCCCTACTCCTGCTCTGCGTGGATCCATTCGATACACAGCGGCATCGATGTCGCGCGCGCCGCCGGGCTCGATCACGTCGCCGGCTCGACCGGCAATACCTCGGAGGCGGTGGTCCGCCGGCTATACGGCCTACCCGACATCGCGCTTCTCGACATGGGCGACTTTACCGGCGGGCTTCTGAAGTATCTGCGCGGCCATCCCGTTCCGAGGCTGACGCTCGCTGGAGGCTTCGCCAAGATGACGAAGCTCGCGCATGGCGCGCTTGACCTGCATTCGTCGCGCTCGGAAGTGGACCGCGATTTTCTCGCCGAGCTTCTCGGCGCGGCCGGCGCGGGCGAGTCATTGCTCGATGCAATACGGTCGGCCAACAGCGCCGCCGAGGCGCTGGCGCTTGCGGAGCGGAACGGATTGCCGCTTGCAACGCTTGTGGCGGAGCGGGCGAGAGTGACGGCAAAGGAGGTGCTCGGAAAGACGCCAATCGCTGTCAACGTGCTCATCGTCGATCGCGATGGCCGCGTGCTGGCGGAGACCAACCATGGCTAGGCTGCTCATTCTCGGCGGGACGGCGGAAGCCGCGGAACTCGCCGCGCGGCTCGCCGGCGACGACCGGCTCGAAACGGTCACCTCGCTCGCCGGGCTGACGCGGCTCCCGAACGTCGGAGCGGGCGCCGTGCGCCGCGGCGGCTTCGGCGGGCCTGACGGCCTCGCCGCTTTCCTGAAGGACGAGCGCTATGATGCCTTGATCGACGCCACGCACCCGTTCGCGGCGCGTATCGCCGCGTCGGCGTTAGAGGCTGCGGCGGCGGCAGACGTGCCGCGCGTGAAATTGCTGCGACCTCCGTTCGCGCGTACGGCGGATGACCGTTTCGTGCCTGTCGCCGACATGAAGGCCGCAGCGGCGGCGCTCCCCGAGGGCGCGCGCGTCTTCCTCGCCGCCGGGCGGCGTGAGATCGCGCCCTTCGCGGCGCGCAAGGATCTTTGGTGCCTGGTCCGCATGATCGAGCCCCCCGCCGCCGACGAAAAGCTGCCGGCGGGCGAGGTTATCCTCGGCCGCCC
>JBOHKB010000014.1:0-10317 GCA_050728815.1 Propylenella sp. | reverse complement strand
CCGTAGAGCTTGCCGTCGACCTTGCCGGACGCGAGCTGGTTCGCGTCGAAGTCCGAGAGATCGATTTCCTTGCCGATGAACTCGTCGAGAGCGGCGATCTGCCCGCGGCGCGCATATTCGAAGATGTAGCGGTAGTCCATCTGGATCACGTCGGGCAGGTTCTGCCCGGCCGCCTGGGTCGCGAGCTTTGTCCAGTAGTCGCCCCACGCATAGTTCTCAGGGTCGACCGTGATGTCGGGGTTTTTCGCTTTGTACAAGTCGACCACAGCGTACGTGCGCTTGTCGCGCTCCGGATTGCCCCACCAGATGAGGCGAACACGCGCCGCGGCGGCAAACGCCGCCGGGTTGGTCGACGCGAGCGCGCCGGCCGCAGCGCCTGCCCCGAGCAGGCGGTTGAAGTCGCGTCTGGTAATTCGATGCTGCATTTTTCGATCCTCCCTGACCGAGGGGGCTTCCCCCCGTCCTCAGAGCGGCCGCTTCATGAAGGCCGCCATGCCGAATAAGTAACTCAACGGTTATTTAGAGACAACAGCCCTTTGGCCTCCGCTCTTCACTTCCTTGCGCTTTCCTCCCCGCCTGTGGGCCGCAGATAGCCCAGAATGACCTCCGCAACGTGCGCGCGCCTGGCCGCCATCCCTTCCTCCGATTGCAGCGGCGCGCTGAAAATCACCGACAGCGTGTGGATGTTGGAGAAGTAGAAATAGGAGATGCCGGCGATCGAGATGTAGAGCTGGATCGGATCGACGCCGCTGCGGAACATCCCCTCCCTCTGACCGGCGGCCAGCACCGTGCGGATCTGCGCGACGATTGGCGAATGAAGCTCCGGAATCTCGGGCATCCGCTTCAGATGCTCCGCGCGGAGGATGTTCTCCGTCGCAAGCAGCCGGATAAACCAAGGGTTCTTGCGGAAATGGTCGAAGGTGAAACTGACCAGTCGTTGCATCGCCTCGACCGGCGCGAGCTCCTGCAGGTGCAGCTCGCGCTCGCCGAGCCTGATCTCGCGATAGGCGTCGAGTAGGACCGCCGAATAGAGCGCCTCCTTGTTGCCGAAGTAGTGATAGAGCAGCCGCTTGTTCGCTCCTGCGCGCGACGCGATGCGATCGACCCGCGCGCCGTCGAGGCCGAACTCGCAGAACTCTTCCCGCGCCGCCACGAGGATATCGCGCTGCGTGAGTTGCGGGTTGCGTTTCCGCCGGTGCCGCGGCGCGGCCGCGGCTAGAGCGAGGCGCGCTGGTTCCTCGAGGATTGCTTCTTCGACCAAACCCGGCTCCCAAGCGCGGCGCCGCCGCCTCACATGCGCCGATGGTAGGCACTAGGGGGAAGGCTGTAAATCGCCGAGCGGCCATGTTTCGAGATCGCAATCGCGTTAGTCGGACGGCTCCGGCTCCAGCAGCGGCTTCACCAGGACCGGCCTCCCCAAGCGTACGCTCTCCATCGCCGCCACGCCGCAGAGGACCGACATCGCGCCCGCCCGCGCGCCCGCCCGCAGTCCGAGCGGGTCCGGCGTGCGCGGCAGGAAAAGCATCTCCTGAAGCCGCGGATCGCCGCCGAAATGTCCGCCCGGCTGATGCGGCACGCGAATCCGCTCCACCCCGCCGAAGTTCCGCATCACCAGAATCTCGTCCTCGTCCGGCGTTTCCCACCCTTGCCGCTCGTATTGGCGGATTTCGACTCGCCCCTTCGTGCCGTTGAAGGCGAGATGGTAGCCCTCGATCGGCATGAAGGTATTGAGCGAATAGGCAACCTGCACGCCGTTTTCGTAAAGGATCGCCGCGCTCATCGTGTCGGGGATGTCGATCTCCTCGCGGAAGACGCATCCGTCGCGGAAGTAGCCGTCCTCGCGCGACGGCTCCTCGTAGAGCATGTCGAGCCACGGATCCCGGCCGATATCGATGTGGAAATCGCAGATCGCCGCATGCTCACAGATTTTGCAGCGCGGGCCGCGAAACGGTCCCTTCCGTCCATAATGGCGAAGCGCACCGCGCGCGAAAACTTCTACGGGGTCGGCGGCGATGCACCAGTTCAAAAGATCGAAGTGATGCGTCGCCTTGTGCACAAACAGGCTGCCGGAGTGCGCCACGAAGGCATGCCAGCGGCGAAAATAGTCGGCGCCGTGCTGCGTATCGAGATACCAATGGAAATCAACCGAGGCGATCTCCCCGATCGCGCCGGACAGGAGCACTTCCTTGATCCGCCGCGCGGTCGGCGCGTAGCGGTAGTTGAACGTGACATCGACGCGGCGGCCGGTGCGCCGCTCGGCCGCGAGAATCTGGCGGCACATTTCGGCGGTCGTCGCCATCGGCTTCTCGGTGATGACATCGACTCCCGCCTCGAGCGTCGCGACGATGATTTCCGCATGCGTATCGTCGCGCGTGCAGACGATCAGCGTCTGCGGGCGCGTCGCGGCAAGCATTTCCCGGAAGTCGGTAAAGGTCGGCGAATTGGTGCCGATCGCCGCGCGGGCGCGCTCGACGCGCATGGAGTTCTTGTCCGCGAGCCCGACGAGATCCACACGGGCACGGTGGCTGGCGAGGAGCTCCCTGCCCCAGGTGCTTGTGCCCCGGTGGCCGGTGCCCACCAGCGCGACGCGCAGCTTCTCTTCGTTTGCATCCATCCTTGCGTTCCGACCGACCGGCGCTGATGCCTAAAGACCTAGAACAAGGAGGGGAGCCAGAGCGACAAGCCGGGCACATAGGTCACAAGCAAGAGCACCACCAAGAGCGGAATGTAAAAGATCAGGATGCTCCGCGACACCGCCTCCATGCTCACCTTGCCGATGGCGCAGCCTACGACCAGCGTCGGCCCGACGGGCGGCGTCAGCAGCCCGATCCCGAGATTGAGGATCATGATGATGCCGAAATGCACCGGGTCGACCCCGAACTTCATCACGATCGGCAGGAAGATCGGCGTGCAGATCAACAGCATCGGCGCCAAGTCCATGAATGTGCCGAGGACGAGCAGGATAATGTTGATGAGGAGGAGGAGCGTGTACTTGTCGTCGGCGATTGAGAGGAAAAGCTCGGCGGCCAGCAACGGCACCCGCATGATCGCCATCATGTAGCCGAAGGCGACCGAAAAGCCGATCATGATCATCACCATGCCGACCGTGCGCACAACGCGGCCGATCAACAGGTGCAGCTCGCTCCATTTGTAGTCCCGGTAGACGAACATGGTGATGATGAAGGCGTAGATGCAGGCGACCGCGGCCGATTCCGTCGGCGTAAAGACGCCGCCAAGAATCCCGCCGAGGATGATGAAGACCGTGAGCAGCCCCCAGAACGCCTGGATCGCGATCCGGAGCGCCTGGCGCGGGGGTACGAATTCGCCCTTCGGCAGGTTGTCTCGGCGCGAGATGAAGAGGACCAAGCCCATCAACGCGAGACCGATCATGAAGCCGGGGATCGCACCGGCGAGGAAGAGGTCGCCGATCGAGATGAAGCCGCCCGCGGCAAGCGAATAGATGACGGCGTTGTGCGAGGGCGGGATGAGCAGCGGCTGCAAGGAACCCGCCACTGTGACGTTCACCGCGAAGAGCCGCGGATAGCCGTTCCTGACCATCTGCGGGATCATCACCGAGCCGATCGAGGCGGTGTCGGCGACCGACGACCCCGAGATGCAGCCGAAGAAGGCGGAAGCGAGGATATTGACGAAACCGAGCCCGCCGCGAATGAAGCCGACGAAAATCTTGGCGAGATTGACCAGCCTTTCCGCCATTCCCCCCTCGCCCATGATCGCGCCGGCGAGGATGAAGAAGGGGATGGCGAGGAGCGCGAAGTCGTCCGTGCCGTCGGAGACCTTCAGCATCACCGCCTCGAGCGGCAGGTCGATCCACAGCGCAGCGACGATGGCGGCAAGGCCGAGCGCGTAAGCGACTGGCATGCCGAGAAGACAGAAGACCGCGAAGCCGCCGATGAGGACGAGGACGGGCATCGGTTGCGCCTGCTATTCCAGCGCGGCGCGGCTGAGCGCGCCTTCGCCGGGAGCGCCGAACAGCGTGCCCCGCCAGAGGCGTTCGATCACGAAGAGCAGGATGATTGCGCCGCCGACCGGGACGGGAAGGTAGGAAACGCCGGTCGAAACGATCGGAAAATCGGCGATCACCTGATACCAGGTGGTGCGTACCAGCCGCACGCCGTAGACGAGAATGAAGAAGTTGGTGCCGGCCATCAGAAGCTCGACCACCCAGCCGAGAAGGACGCGGCGCCAGCCGGAGAGTGCGTTCGGCAGTATGGCTACCCCGATGTGCAGGTGCTCGCGGTAGCAGACCGCCGCCGACGTGAACGAGAACCAGATCATCAGGAGCACGGCCATCGGCTCCGGCCAGGACGAGCCGAAACCGAGCACGTAGCGCGTGAACACGCCCCAGGGGATGATGAGGGTGATGATGACGAGGCAGGCGCCGGCGATCACCATGCAGACGCGCTGCAGTGCATCCATCGCGCGGATATAGGCCGCCTGCATCAGAGTCCCCCGGACAACGAAGAGGCCGGCGCAGGCGGCGCCGGCCTCGCAATCGACGCGGTCAGACTATTGCACGGCTTGAATCTTCGACAAAAGCTCCGCGTATTGCGAGCCGTACTTGTCCCACACCGGCTTCATCGCGTCCTGGAAGCGCTTCTTCTCTTCCGGCGTGATCTCGGTGATGGTGACGTTGTGCGCCTTCATATCCGCGATCGACTCTTCCTCTTTGGCCATCCACAGGTCGCGCTGCTCGAGCTGCGCTTCCTTGGCAAGCTTGGTGATGAGCGCCTGATCTTCAGCGGAGAGGGTTTCCCACACCTTCTTGGAGAAGACGAGGATTTCCGGGATCATCAGGTGCCCGGTCGTCGAGTAATAGGGCGCGTAGTTGTAGTGCTGTCCCGTCGAGTAGCTCGGATAGTTGTTCTCCGCGCCGTCGACGATGCCGGTCTGCATCGCGTTGATGAGCTGGTCGTAGCCCATCGCGACGCCGTTCGCGCCCATGGCGTTCGCCATGTCGACGAACATGGGGTTGCCCATCGTGCGGATCTTGAGGCCGGCCAGATCCTCTTTCTTCGCGACCGGCTTCTTGCTGTTGTAGACGTTGCGCGTGCCGGCATCCATCCAGGCAAGCCCCACGATCCCGGCATTCGGATTGTCGGTGATCTTCTGCAGCAGCATGTCGCCGATCTCGCCGTCGATGACCGCGTGCATGTGGTCGACGTCGCGGAAGACGAAGGGGAGGTTGAAGACGTTGAGGTCGTCGATGATCGGCCCCATGACGCCGACTGAGACGCGCGTCATGGCGAGCGCGCCGACCTGCGCCTGCTCGACGGTCTCCTTCTCGCCGCCGAGCTGCATCGAGGGATAGATCTCGACCTTGAGGCGGCCGCCGGTGGCCTCGGCGAGCTTCTTGCCGAAGTTCTCCACCGCCGCCACGGTGGGATAGCCGAGCGGATGAACGTCCGCCGACTTCAGCACCATGTCCTCGGCGAACGCGACGCCGCCGGCCAGCACTGTGGCAACGACGATGGCACTCGCGGCGCCGTAGCCGATTAAGCTTCGTCTATTCATGCTTTCCTCCCTGGTCCGAGTAATTGACCCAAGTGACGGGGGCATGTTAACCCGTCATGTCATATGATGACCATACAACCTTAGGCGCGGGCGGTGTCAAGCTCATCTTCGCAGCCCATTGCACGGCCGGCCACAGCCTATGCCCCAATCCGGCCGCGCAGTCTAACCCACGAAGTCGTCGAACGCATCCGCGCGGACATCGCAAGCGGCGAGCTCGCTGCCGGAGCGCGCCTGCCGACCGAACAGGAGATGATTGCCGCTTTCCAGGTGAGCCGCACCGTCGTACGCGAGGCGGTCGCCGCCTTGCGCGCTGAGGGCCTCGTTGCCACCCGTCAGGGGGTTGGCGCCTTTGTCGTGGACGATGCCGAGCCGCGGCCTTTCAGTCTGGCGCCCGGCGGCCTCGGCTCGATCGACGAGGTTCTCGATCTGATGGAACTCCGCACCGCCGTCGAAACCGAGGCGGCGGGGCTTGCGGCCGAGCGCGCGACGCAGCGCGATATCCGCGCGCTCGAGACCGCACTGACTACGATCGACGACGCGCTCGATCGCGGCGAGCTGGCAATCGAGCAGGATTTTGCGTTCCACCGCGCCATCGCCAAAGCGACCGGAAACGCGCACTTTCTCCGGTTCCTCGAATTCCTCGGCCGTTACATCATTCCCCGGCAAAGCGTTCGCGTCGCACCGCCCGACTCACGGTCCTACCTGACCACGATCCAGGGCGAGCACCGCGACATCGTCGCGGAGATCGCGAGCCATTCGGTCTCCGGCGCGCAGAACGCGATGCGGCGGCATCTGACCAACAGCCGGCGGCGATACGCCAAGCTCGCCGGCAAGCAGCGCGGCTGAGCGAACCGGCGGCATGGCTCTCTCGCACCTGGAGCTGAAAAGCGCCGTCGCGTCCGGGCTCCTCGCCTTTCCGGTGACGCATTTCGACGCCGAGGGCCAATTCGACGAGGCGCCTTATCGCGCAAGCATCCGGCGCAACATCGAAAACGGCGCCGCCGCCTTGTTCGCCCCCGGTGGCACCGGGGAGTTCTTCTCCCTCAGCCTCTCCGAGTTCCAGGCGGTCGTCGGCGCTGCGGTCGAGGAGGCAGCGGGGCATGTGCCGGTCGTCGCCGGCACGGGCTATGGGACGCGGACAGCGATCGAGTTCGCCCGCGCGGCGGAAGCGGCAGGAGCCGACGGGCTGCTCCTGTTTCCGCCCTATCTCGTCGGCGCGGAGCAGGAGGGGCTGGCGCTCCATGTCGGCGCGGTCTGCCGCGCGGTGTCGATCGGCGTCGTCCTCTACAATCGCGACAACGCCATCTACGCCGCGGCGACGCTCGCGCGCCTCGCCGAGGACTGGCCGAACCTGATCGGCTTCAAGGACGGCCACGGCAACGTCGAGCAGCTCGTCGCCGTCCGGCAGATGCTTGGCGACCGCGTCGTCTATGTGGGCGGCATGCCGACCGCCGAGGTGTTTGCGGTCCCTTATTTTGCCGCCGGCTTCACGACCTATTCCTCCGCCGTCTTCAATTTCATTCCGAAGACCGCGATGCGATTCTACCGCGCTGTGCGGCAGGGCGACACCGCGACGACCGACGAGCTTCTGCAAAAGCTCTACCTCCCCTACCTTCACCTCAGGAATCGCGGGCGCGGCTACGCCGTGTCGATCGTCAAGGCGGGCATGCGAATCGTCGACCTCTCCGCCGGGCCGGTCCGCCCGCCGCTGACCGACCTGAAGCCTGCGGAGATGAAGGAGCTGGAGGCCGTCCTCGTCGGCGCGCTCGGCGACCGCCTCGAGTAGCGAATGGCCCGGTCGCGCGCGCGCATCTTCCTCACCCATTCGACCGCAGCGCGCGAAACCTGGTACGGCGCGCATGCTCTCACCAAGCTGCGGGAGGTCGGCGAGGTCATTCTGAACCCGCTCGACCGCCCTATGACGGTCGAGGAGCTGGTTGCAGCCGCTCGCGATTGCCTGGTCATCGTTTCCGACCGCGAGGCGACCGGGGGCGCGGAAGTCTTCGCGGGATTGCCGGACCTCGTCGCCTACATCCGCGGCCAGGTCGATATCCGCACCGTCGATGTCGCCGCAGCGAGCGCCGCCGGCGTTCTCGTTACGCGGGCGAGCCGCGGCTTCATGGCCGCAGTGGCGGAATGGATACTGGGCGCGATGGTGATGGCCGCGCGGCATTCGCTCGCATACGCGGAATCCTACCGCCGCGGCGAGGAGCCCGGCTTCATCGTCGGGCGGCAGCTTGCCGGGAGCACGATCGGCGTGATCGGGTTCGGTGCAATCGGGGAGCGGCTGTGCGAGTCGGCGCACGCGCTCGGGATGCGTGTTCTCGTTCACGACCCCTACAGGCAGGCCCCGGCGCCATTCGAGCAGGTCGAGCTTCGAGACCTTTTCGGCCAATCGGATTTCGTCGTTCCGCTCGCCGTCGCCACCGACGCAACGGAGAACCTGATCGATGCCGCGGCGCTTGCCGCGATGAAGCCGACTACTTGGCTGATCAACGCCTCGCGCGGCAATCTCGTGGACGAGGCGGCGCTCGAGCGCGCGCTCGACGCGGGAAAAATCGCTGGCGCGGCGCTCGATGTCGGCCGCGCGAAGGATCAGAAGCCGCCCCTCCATCTCGCCCGCCGGCCCGACGTGATCGCGAGCCCGCACATCGCCGGCCTGACCCCCGAGGCGCTCGAGCACCAGGCGCTGGAAACGGTTCGGCAGGCCGCGGCGATCCTCCGCGGCGAAGTTCCAGAAGGCGCGGTCAACGCCGACAAAGCCGCACGGCTCGCGCGCTTGCGGCAATGAGCTGCGGTAGAAGGGAGCATTGAATGGCGAATGACGATGCGGCCCGGCCGCGGCTGAAGGCCCCGCCCGGCACGACCGACACGCATATGCACGTTTTCGAGTCGCGCTTCCCGCTCGCGCCGACCGCGACCATGAAGCCGCCGGAAGCGCCGGTCGCGGACTACCTGACAGTCTGCCAGCGGCTCGGCATCGAGCGGGCAGTGGTCGTGCAGCCGTCAGGCTACGCAACCGACAATTCCTGCACACTCGAGGCGATGGCGGCGATGGGTGACAGGACGCGCGGGATCGCCGTTGTCAACGAAAGCGTCTCGGACGCGGAACTGCAACGGCTCGACCAGGCAGGCATTCGCGGCCTCCGTTTTCACATGTTGCCGGGCGGCGTCATCCCCTGGGAGAGCCTTCTGCCGCTTTCGAAGCGCATAGCGCCGCTCGGCTGGCACGCGCAGGTGCAGCTCGACGGCCGGTTGCTGCCGGAGCGGCAGACGCTGCTGCGGAGCCTGCCCTGCACGCTCGTCATCGATCACGTCGGAAAATTCTTCGAGCCTGTGCCGCCGGATCATCCCGCCTTCCGCGTGCTTCTCGACCTGGTGGCGGCCGGCCGGACCTATGTGAAGCTTTCCGCTCCCTACGAGGTGTCGAAGGTCGGCCCGCCGCTCTTCGACGATGTGGGCGCGCTGGCGAAGGCGCTAGTGAAAGCGGCGCCGGAACGCATGCTGTGGGCGTCGAACTGGCCCCACATCGGCACGCCGAGAGAGCGCTATCGCGACGAAGCGCTGCTCCTCGACCTCCTTCTCGAATGGGCGCCGGACGAGGCCGACCGGCGCAAAATCCTGGTCGACAACCCGGCCAGGCTCTACGGATTCTGAGGCGGGCTCAGCCGAGCGTCGCGATTGGCGTGATCCCGGCTTCCGCGGCGATCTCTGCAAACGCGCGGAGCGTTTCCGGATCGAGCGGGATGCCTTCCCTTCGCCGGCGCTCCTCCTCCGCCCATTCGCGGTCGCCCGGCGCCATCACCTTGACGTCGCCGGCGGCGCGCGACGCACGCAGCGCCTTCACGTAGCGCCGCATCGTGTCGTCGAAGACTTCCTGCGGCACGAACGCCGTCGGTTTCAGCGCGAGCACGAAAGCGCCCAGGCGGCGTGGGGTCGAGAGATCGTCGCCGACCATCCCGATCAGTTCGAAGCTCAGCCCCATGCCTGTCAGCGCCGTGCTCAGGATTTCGGCGAGGCCGGCGAGCCCGGCGCCCTTGTAGCCGACGATCTCCCCGCCGAGCGGCGCGAGCATCGCGACCCTGGCCGGATCGTCGGTGTCGCGGCCGTCGGCATCGGAGGCGACCCCAGGCGGCAGCCGGCGGCCGAGGCTCTTGTAGAGGTTGACCCGCTGCAGCGGCATCGCGCTCGTCGGCACGTCGAGTAGCCACGGCCGCTCGCCAGGGACGGGCACTGCGGCGGCGATGGGATTGGTGCCGTGGAACTTCTCCGCCCCGCCGTGCAGGCGGACGATGGCATCGGCGTTGCAGACGCAGAGACCGATCATGCCGGCTTCCGCCGCGACGAGCGGATAGGCGCCAGCCGCCCCGAAATGCGACGAGTTCTGGATGGCGACCGCGCCGATGCCCTCGCTCTGCGCGATCTGCACCGTCCGATCCATCGCCGCGTAGGTGGCGAGCGCACCATGAGCGTTGTCCGCATCCAGCACGGCGGTCGCGCCGAAGTCGTGCGCGAAGCGCAACCGCGGCCGGCCGTTGACGCGGCCATTGGCTATGGCGCGCCGATAGTGGCCGAGCATGCGCACGCCGTGGCTGTCGATGCCCAGCCGCGAGGCGTGCATCATGGCGCGCGTTGCGGCTTTCGCGGTGGCTTCGCTGGCGCCCGCCGCCCTGAGGGCGTCGCGGCAGAACGCCTCCAGCGGCTCGGCGGCGACCCGGGCTCCCGGCGTGTCGTCCGAATTGGCGGCCATGGTCAGGAGGCGTCCGCCATGCGGCGGGTAATGAT
>JBOHKB010000013.1:0-4512 GCA_050728815.1 Propylenella sp. | reverse complement strand
CAGAACCTCGACGCCCGCCCAGGAACTGCACATCGTCAACGGCAGCACGCCAACGCTTCGTCTGGAGCAGGACGGAAGCCAGGGCCTCACCCCGCAGGGGTGGGACGTCGGGGGGCAATGAAGTGGCATTCTTCGTCTCAGACCAGACGAATTCCTCGTTTCCGTTCCAGATATTCCCCAATGCGGGAGACGGTCGCCTGGTCCTCAAGAACACGGGCGTCGGCATCGGGACGTCTACTCCTACCGCCAACCTCGAAATCGTCGGCGGCACCGGCTTCAAGGGGAGCTTTTTGGGCGCGGCCGTGGAGTTTTTGGCGCGGGGCGACCTCGGCTTCGCCGTGGTGGGGACCGACACGAACCACCCGCTGCATCTGCGGACAAACAATACGCCCAGAATGGTGCTCGCCACCTCCGGTAATGTCGGGGTGGGGACGCAGACGCCGGCCGCGCAGTTCCACACGACCGGGACGGTGCGCTTGGCCGGCGTGGCGAACTGCGCTTCGGGCATCAGGAGCAGTGCGGCCGGCGACCTGTCGTGCATCCCTTCCACGCGGCATCTGAAAAACATCGCCGGGGCGCTGGAGCCGGACGTGGCGCTTCAGAACGTCATGGCGCTCCGGCCACAGGTCGGGGCCTACAAGGACACGCCGGAGGAGCCCGAGCACTGGCTGATCGCGGAGGAGGTGGCGGAGGTCGACCCCGCGCTGGTCGGGCTGAAGGACGGCGAGCCCTACACGGTCAAAACCTACGGCGTCATCGCCGATCTCGTGGCGGTGATCCAGGCGCAGCAGCGCGAAATCGAAGCTCAACAGGCCATGGTCCAGGGGCAACAGCGCCAGATCGAGACGCAGAAGGCGCAATTCGAAGCGCGGATCGCTGCGCTGGAGCAGGCGCTCCTCCCGCAATAACGCCACGCCGCAAATGGAGCAGCCGCTCCACAAATGAAGCGCGGTTAGCGCCCCCGGCACATTCCGTCCTCGCGCAGTGGTTTTGCGCGATGCGCTTTTTGCGCGGCGGAGTCGTGTTTTTTGCGCTAAGGTTCACCAGAGGTTTGCTCGTGCAGGCGCGGGCACCTTCGAAGGCCCCCGCGCCGACACGGCTGAGGGAGGGTCTCGACATGCCAAAGCTTACGACGGGTAAGGTCGCACAGGCGATCGCGCTTTCTGTTTGCTCGTCATTGTTTATGTCCGGCCAAGCGGCCGCCGACGACGTCGTCAACGACGACCAGATCGTCATCGGCCGCGAGTGTGTCGGGCTTGCCTGCGTGAACGGCGAGGCCTTCGACTTCGACACGATCCGCCTGAAGGATCCCAACAACCGGATCGGTTTCGTCGACACGAGCAGCGCCCCATTCGCGACCCGCGACTGGCGGATCGAGGCCAACTCGAGCGCTAGCGGCGGCGCGAGCTATCTCGCGCTGAAGGACATGGGCAACGCATCGACCGGCGCGGAGGGCGGGACACCCTTGCTCTACCTGTCCGCCGGCGCGCCCGCCAACTCGATTTTCGTCGATTCCGCGGGCCTGGTCGGATTCGGGACTTCGACGCCCGCCCGACGGCTGCATGTCGTCACCGGCAACACGCCGATGCTCCGCCTGGAGCAGGACGGCAGCGTCGGCCTCGACCCGCAGAGATGGGACGTCGGGGGCAACCACACTGGCTTCTTTGTCTCAGAGAGTTTCTCGGTACCATTCGTGATCCTCCCCGACGCGGGATCGAACCGCCTGGTCTTGACGAACGGCGGCATCGGCATGGGGACGCTTAACCCGACCGCCAACCTGGAAATCGTGGGCGGCACCGGCTTCAAGGGGAGCTTTCTCGGGGCGGCGGTGGAGTTCCTGGCGCGCGGCGACCTCGGCTTTGCGGTGGTCGGCACCGACACGAACCACCCGCTGCATCTTCGCACCAATAACATTGCCAGAATGGTGCTCGCCACCAACGGCAATGTCGGCATCGGCACGACCACGCCCGCCGCCCGACTGCATACGATCGGCACGATGCGGTTCGCGGGTATTCCCAACTGCGCCTCCGGCATCCGGAGCAACGCCGCTGGCGACCTCTCCTGCATCCCTTCCACCCGACATCTCAAAAATATCGTCGGCGCTCTTGAGCCTGACGTGGCGCTCCAGAACGTGATGGCGCTCCGGCCGCAGGTCGGCGCCTACAAGGACACGCCGGAAGAGCCTGAGCACTGGCTGATCGCGGAGGAAGTGGCGGAGGTGGACCCCGCGCTCGTCGGCTTGAAGGACGGCGAGCCCTACACGGTGAAAACCTATGGCGTCATCGCCGACCTCGTCGCAGTCATCCAGATGCAGCAGCGCGAAATCGAGACGCAGCAGGCGCGGTTCGAGATGCAGGAGCGGCGGTTCGAGGCGCAGCAGCGCCGGATCGCCGCGCTGGAGCTGGCCCTCATCCCGCAATAGCGCCGCGCCGCGCGTTGGAGCGGGCTGAGCGCGAGCAGCCCTAGTCTTACGGGCCGGCGCTCCCGGGCGACCCAATCTGCCGACTCGGCGGAGTTCGCCTCTTGCGCTAGACTTCTACGCAAGATTGCTCGTGCAGGCGCGGGCAACCTTCGAAGGCCCCCGCGCCGACACGGCTGAGGGAGGGTTTCGACATGCGAAAACTCACGGCGCGCAAGATCGCGCGGGCGATCACGCTTTCTGTTTGCTCGTTGCTCTTTGTCTCCGGCCAAACGGCCGCCGACGATGTCATCAACGACGACCAGATCGTCATGGGCCGCGAGTGTGTCGGGTTCACCTGCTTGGATGGCGAGGTCTTCAACAACGACACGCTCCGCCTGAAGGATTCAATCGTTCGGCTCGCTTTCGTTGACACCAGCGACCCCGGCTTCCCGACACGTGACTGGCGGATTGAGGCGAACGCGACCGCCGGCGGCGGCGCGAGCTATCTCGCGCTGAAGGACATGGGCGACACCTCGACCGGCGCGGAGGGCGGAACCGCGCTGCTCACCCTCACCGCCGGCGCGCCAGCCAATTCCATCTTCGTCGACTCCTTCGGCAGGGTCGGTCTGAGGACGTCGACGCCGATTCTTGACTTTCACATCAGGACGGGCAACACGCCGGGGCTTCGCCTGGAGCAGGACGGCAGCCTCGCTTTCGATCCACAAGTCTGGGACGTTCAGGGAAACGAGCAAGGCTTCTTCATCCGAGACACGACGAACGGATTCCAGCTGCCGTTCAGGATCCTCCCCAACGCGGGAACGAACCGCCTGGTCTTGACGAACGGCGCCATCGGCATGGGGACGGCCACCCCGACCGCTAACCTGGAAATGGTTGGCGGCACCGGCTTCAAGGGGAGTTTTATGGGAGCCGCCGTGGAATTTTTGGCGCGCGGCGATCTCGGCTTCGCGGTGGTGGGGACGGACACGAACCACCCGCTGCACCTGCGGGTGAATAACACGCCGAGGATGGTCCTCGCCACCTCCGGCAACGTCGGCGTGGGCACGACGACGCCCGCGGCTCAGTTCCACACGACGGGAACGGTGCGCCTTGCCGGCGTCGCCAACTGCGCCTCCGGCATCCGAAGCAGCGTCGCCGGAGACCTTTCGTGCATCCCTTCCACGCGGCATCTGAAGAACGTCAGCGGTGTGTTGGAGCCGGACCGGGCGCTCGCGAACGTGATGGCGCTGAAGCCGCGCTTCGGCAGCTACATCGACACGCCGGACGAGCCTGAGCACTGGCTGATCGCGGAGGAAGTGGCGGAGGTCGACCCCGCACTCGTCGGCCTCAAGGACGGCGAGCCGTACACGGTCAAAACCTACGGCGTCATCGCCGACCTC
The DNA here is from genome assembly GCA_050728815.1 of Propylenella sp. Taxonomy (GTDB): domain Bacteria; phylum Pseudomonadota; class Alphaproteobacteria; order Rhizobiales; family Afifellaceae; genus DASWJZ01. Next base: position 714 of record JBOHKB010000013.1, on the reverse strand, counting down.
GTCGCGGTGATCCAGCAGCAGCAGCGCCGCATCGAGGAGCAGCAGGCGCGCGTCGAAGATCAACAGCGCCGCATCGACGCGCTGGAAGACGCCCTCCTCCGGCAATAGCGCCCCTCCTCATTCAGATTTGGGCCGTCCGCGACCGGCGCGCGGGGTCGCGCCGTCACATTTTCTTCAGATGCTGATCCGGGATTTTCTCTCGGCGATCCCACGTTTCTGCGCTAGCCTGACCCAAAGAAGAATTTTCCAAACTCGTTTCAACCCGCAAACCACGGAGGCGGAAATGAGATTTGCATCAGCAGTTCTCGGCGCGTGCCTCGTCATAGGCGCCGCCTGTCAAACCTTAGCGCAGGACCTGCGGGTGCTCGGCAGCGCCGTCGGCATGGCCATTCCGGGCACGACCAACGCCACTTTGAGAGTGAGCGGTCCGAACGGCTTCTACATGCAGACTTTTTCGCGGAGCGGCAGCGTGGCGCTGCAGCTCGGCGCCTTGGGCCGCCTCCCCGACGGGCTCTATCACTACGAAGTGACGGCGGCGACCGCCCAGAGGGCTCCCAACCCCAACCGGATGATGAACGGCGGCCGCATGAACGAGCCGGCGATGGTGAATGTCGGCACGTCGCGATTCGGGACTTTCAACGTGAAGAACGGCGCGATCGTGCTGCCGAGCGCGGCTCGCGAAAACGCGCGCCAGTAGGGGACCAACAAAATGTC
>JBOHKB010000012.1:0-43201 GCA_050728815.1 Propylenella sp. | reverse complement strand
CTCCAGCCGCTTGCGTCGCTCCACGAACGGAAGCGGGCGGAGGTCGTCCGCGCCGTCCTGCAAAAGGTCGTAAGCGCGGATGAAGGCGGGGTGGCTGCGGATCAGCTTCGGCGAGACGGTCTTGCGGTTCAGCCGCTGCTGCAGGTCGCCGAAGGGCGCGACCGCGACCGAGCCGTCGGCCTCGCGCGCGACCAGAAGCTCGCCGTCGATCGCGCCGTCGAAGCCGAGATGCTCAAGGATGTCGGGAAAAGCGCTCGAAATGTCATCGCCGGTGCGCGAGTAGAGCTTTCGCACGCCCTTGTCGCCAACCGCCTGCACGCGCACGCCGTCCCACTTCCATTCTGCCGCGTAATCCGTCGGGTCGAGCTTCGCGAGCTCCGCTTCCTCCAGCGCATGCGCCAGCATCACCGGATGGAACGGCGCAAGCGCGGCGCTGACCGGCCGCTCGCCTGCCCCCTCCAGCCAGCGGAAGAACGCGACATAGGGAGGCTGAAGGCCGTGCCAGATTTCCTCGATCTCTGTCACATCCTTGCCGCCGATCTCAGCCAGCGCCTGCTTGGCGAGCCGCGCGGTGACGCCAACCCTGAGCCCCCCGGTGACGAGCTTGATCAGCGCAAAGCGGCCGGATGCGTCGAGCCGATCGAGCCAGCCCTCGACGATCCGCGGCCCTTCAAGCCGCGACGCGGCGTGCAGCGCCTCCACCACCTCCGACAGGCGCGGCACAGCCTCGCCGCGCCGCTCTCCGGGCCAGACGAGCGCGATCGTCTCGGCGACGTCGCCGACATAGTCGTAGGAATAGCCGAACAGCACTTCGTCCATGCGCTCGACGACGAGGCCGCGCAGCATCGCCGGCTTGACGCTCGCGATCGAAAGATCGCCGGTGATGGCGGCGAGCGCGTAGCCGCGGTCCGGATCGGGTGTGACGCGAAAATAGTCGGCGAGCAGCTTGAGCTTGCCGTTGCGGCTCGGGGTCAGCACAAGCCGGTCGAGAAGTGTGGCGAAGGCCTGCATCCTCAGCAGAATATAGGCCGTCGGCGCGGCCGATGCCCGCCGTCGCGGTACGCAAAAGGCCCCGCTCGACTGCGACGGCGAGCGGGGCAAGTCAGCTGTCCAAGTGGGACGCTATCCTCTACCGCCATCCGCCGCCGGCGGATGTGGGGAATGCCACACCCGTCGCCGTGTTCAGACCAAAAGCGCGGTCGCGTACATGATGCCGAGGCCGACCGCGATCCCGCCGAGGGTCGCCGGGCCGATCGCAAGCGGTCCGCCGCGCCGAAGCGCGAGCGCGCCGACCTCGATGATGACCTGCAGCAGCGCGCCGGCGGCGATTCCGAACGAAAGCGCCAGCCACAAGGGCCTGACGGCGACCGCGCCGAGCCAGACGCCCGCCACGGCGGGCAGGCCGGCGAGAAGCAGCAGCCCGGCGAACACCGCGAGCGTCGGCCGTTCGTCGACGAGCGGCACGGCGATGCCGACGCCCTCGGTCACGTTGTGGATGGTGAAGCCGATCACGAGGAAGGTGGCGAGCGCCGCCGCGCCGGCGGAAAGCGAGGCGCCCACCGCCAGCCCCTCGCCGAAATTATGAAGGCCGATGCCGAGCGCGATGAAGAACGCCAGCGCCACGCCCTGCGGGGCGCGACCGCCGTAACGCCCGGCGGCGAGCAGCACGGCCGCGGAGGCGAGCATCGACACCCAGACGAGCGTCTCGGTCCGAAGGCGCTCCACCGCGTCAGCCGAAAATTCCAGCCCTTCGCGAAGCGTGTCGATGAAGAGGAAGACGAGAAGGCCGACGGTGAGCGCGAGCAGGAACTGCATGCCGTTCGCGCCGACCGACTTCAGCGCCGGGTAGGCGAGCATGCCCGCCGCGATCGGCGCGACGCCGAGGAGCAGCCCGACCAGCGCCAGCGTAATCGCGGTCGAGCGTTCGAGCGTCGGCGTCGCCTGCGCCACGTCGATGGTCTTGCCGAAGGTGACGCCGGTCGAGGTGACGACCACGAGATGATGCGTCTCGTCCTCGACCCAGGGGTACTCGACCGACAGCGTCGCCGTTTCGAGCCGCTCGATCGGCCCCTCGGGCGACTGGCTGAAAGTTCGGTAGGCGCCGTCCACCTGCAGCTGCGCGATCGTGACCGGCTGCGAGCCGTCGGCGCGGACGTCGAGCTCGATCAGGCCCGGGCTGAGGCGCACGCGCTCGATGCCGATCTCCTCGACCGGCGGCGCGCCCGAGGCGAGCGGATCGAGCGGTCGCCAGACGAGAAGCGCCGCGAGCAACACGGCGAGCAGCGCCACGGGCAGGAGGAGCCACGCGAGCCGCATCAGGCGACCTCGAAATGCGCCATCCAGCCGAGCTCGGCGAACTCGCTCTGGTGAGCGTGGAACATGTAGATGCCGGGCTCGTGCTCGGCGAAGGTGAATTCCAGAATGCCGCGCTGCGCCTGACACTGCATAATCGTGTCGACCGTGCGCAAGGTCGGCGTCAGAGTGCTGCCGGTGTCGTAATAGTCGAAGAAGTTGGCGTGGACGTGGAACGAGTTGATCGGGTCGAACTCGGTCAGGTTGACGAGATAGACGCGAATGGGGCGGGCGCGCTCGATCTTGATCGGCTCGTTGAAGTAGGCGAACGGGATCGAGTTCACCGCATAGAACTCGTTCTCCTCGTCGAAGTTGGTATCGAAGCCGTTCATCACCATCACGAATTCCTGCCAGGCCGCGTTCTCCGGCGTGCCGAGCAGCCGCGAGCGAGCGACCGCCAGTCCATCGCCCGGATGCAGCGCCGGGTCGGGATCGATGATGAAGGCGCCGTAGAGGCCCTTATGGATGTGCCGCTTCAGCGGCAGGGTGTGGCAATGGTAGAGGTGACAGCCGAACGGCTTCGCCGTGAACTCGTAGGTGAAGGTCTCACCAGGCTCGGCCTGCCCGGCGCCCGGCACGCCGTCCATCCGGGCGCTGTGGATGCCGTGGAAATGCATCGAGTGCGGATGGCTTCCGGCGTTGGTGAAGCGGATGCGGACAAAATCGCCTTCCGTCGCCCGTATCGTCGGGCCGGGGACGCGTCCGTTGTAGACCCAGGCCGGAAAGAAAACGCCCGGGGCGATCTCGATCTCGAGGTCGACGGCGGTGATTTCGTATTCGCGGAGGCGCTGTCCGCTCGGCAGAGCGCTCACCACACCCGTGTCCCAGTCGGTCAGGATGGCGTGCGGGTCGAAGCCGTTCCTGGCGTAATCGACCTTGCCGACAACGTTGTTCACGCCGCCATGCGTGTGCGCGAGCGCCGGGCGCGGCGGCTCCGCCGACTGCGCCCTCGCGGAGGCGGGCACAAGCGCACTCGCGGCGCCCGCCGTCGCGATGGAGCCCAGCAGACGGCGCCGGCTGATTCTCACCATTTTGGTATGCTAATAATAACGACTTGCATTTGCAATAGTGTTTCGCCGGCTTGCCGCCAAATGGCGGCGGCCTGCCGCGCGGCGCCGCACCGGGCTTGAACTCCCAGCCCGGCTTATCCAACTAGAGGCCAGCGGAGTGGCGGGCCGCGGTCATGCCCCCCGTCTCGCGGTCCGCCTGCACCGGTTCAACGGTGATTTGCCGCTGCGCCCGGTTTCGCAAGAGGCCGGGCGCTTTCTTTTTTTGCCGACGGCTTTTCATGTGGAGAGGCGGTGGGTCGCGCTGGACTCCGCCCGCCTCCGCCCGGATCAGAGACGATCGGCGTTTTTCCTGGCCCCATGCCCCTCTCCGTCGCCACCTGGAACATCAATTCCGTTCGGCTCCGCATCGGCCTAGTGCAGCATTTTCTGGCGAAATACCGGCCGCACGTCCTCTGCCTGCAGGAGACGAAATGCGTGAACGGCAACTTTCCGCTGAAGGCATTCCGGCAGGCGGGCTACCGGCACATCGCCGTGCACGGGCAGAAGGGCTATCACGGCGTCGCGATCGTCTCGCGCCGGCCACTCGTTTCGCTCGACCAGCGCCAGTTCTGCGGCAAGGACGACGCGCGGCACCTTGCCGCCACCATCGAGCACCGCGGGCGGGCGATCACGATCCATAATTTCTACGTGCCTGCGGGTGGCGACGAGCCGGACCCGGAGGCGAATCCGAAATTCGCGCACAAGCTCTCCTTCATTCGCGAGATGCAGGGCTGCATGCAGGCGATCGCGAGGCCCGGCGCGATCCTGGTCGGCGACCTGAACATCGCGCCGCTCGAGACCGACGTCTGGTCGCACAGGCAGCTGCTGCGCGTCGTGAGCCACACGCCGGTGGAGACGGAGGGGCTCGAGCGGGCGCGTGCGGCCGGCGGCTGGGTCGACCTGATGCGCCACTTCGTCCCGCCGGAGGAAAAACTCTACACGTGGTGGAGCTACCGCTCGCCCGACTGGACGAAGAACAATCGTGGCCGCCGGCTCGACCACATCTGGGTGACGCCGGATCTCGTGCCGCAGGCGAGATCGCTTTCGGTGCTGAAGGAGGCGCGCTCCTGGGAACGGCCGTCCGACCACGTTCCGGTGATCGCGACATTCGGCTAGCCGGCACTCTCAGGCGCGCTTCGGGCTAGCGCAGGTCACTGGAACTGATAATAGCCGAGCCGTCGCCCCTGACCTGCTGATGGTGCGCCCGGATGACCGAATCTCGCTCGGTGATCGACTGGCTTCTCCAATCCGACCCGTCGATCCGGTGGCAGGCGATGCGCGACCTGCTCGACGCCCCGGAATCGGAATGGGCGGCGGAGCGGGCCAACGTGGAAACCGAGGGCTGGGGAGCCAGACTTCTCGCTTGCCAGGACAAGGACGGGCAATGGGCGGGCGGCTCCTTCGTCCCGGCCGGTTTCGATCCTCGCGAATGGAAGGAGCACGGTCAGCCGTGGACGGCCACGTGCTTTTCGTTGTCGCAGCTCCGGGAGTTCGGTCTCGATCCCTTGTCGGACCGGGCGAAACGGACGGTCGATTTGATCGGCGCGAATTCGCGCTGGGATCACGCCGGCCAGCCCTACTGGGAGGGCGAAGTCGAGGAGTGCATCAACGGCCGGACCGTTGCCGACGGCGCCTATTTCAGGGTCGACGTCTCGCCGATCGTCGAGAGGCTGCTGCGCGAGCGTCAGGGCGACGGCGGCTGGAACTGCGAGCGGGCGAACGGCTCGGTCCGCTCCTCGTTCCACAGCACGATCAACGTGCTGGAAGGGCTCCTGGAGTACGAGAAGGCTACCGGGGGCACGCCTGCAACCCGCGAGGCACGCAAGTCCGGCGAGGAGTACCTCCTGAAGCGCAACCTCTTCCGCCGCCTCAGCACGGGCGAGCCGGCGGACGACCGGTTTTTGTCCTTTGTACACCCCAACCGCTGGCGCTACGACATCTTGCGCGCGCTCGACTATTTCCGCTCCTCTGCAATGCTTGCCGGCGCCGATCCCGATCCGCGACTCGGCGAGGCTATCGGCCACGTTCGTTCCAGACGCCTGGAGGACGGCGCCTGGCCGCTCGACTGGAGCCCGACCGGGCGGGTGTGGTTCGAAGTCGACGACGGGCCGGGCAAGCCCTCGCGGTGGGTGACTCTCCGAGCGATGCGGGTGCTCAGATGGTGGGAGAGTTCGCTCCGGTGACGCGCCGCAAAACGCTCTAAAGCTCGATCGCGCGCAGCCGCTCCTTGACCGCATTGAAATCCGCCGCCGCCTGCATGACGCTCCGCGTCAGGCGCGAGCGCAAGATGACGGCGATCTCCGGATATTCCTGCATAAGCCGGCGGAACATCACCTTGCGGATCTGAAACACGCGCGCGCGGCTCTCCACACGGACCGCCTCGTCGGCACGGAGGTCGAGGACGAGCGCGCGATCGCCGAGCATCGCGCCCGCGCCGATCTCGCGGCTCGCCGCCCGCTCGCCTTCCTTTGCCTTGCGCGTCCCGCGAAGCGTTCCGGAAATGACGACGTAGGCGGAATGGAGAAGCTGGCCCTCGTCGTAAAGGAGAAGCTTGTCCGGCAGCGAACGGCTCTCGGCGGAGAAGGCGATGAGCTTCAGGTGCTCGGGAGAGAAGCCCTGGAAAAACGGGATGCGCTTCAGGACGTCCACATCGGATTCGAGCGACACCGACATCGTTTCACCTCGCAAGCTTGTAGCCGCCCGATTCGGTGATGAGCAGCTCGGCGTGCGACGGGTCGCGCTCGATCTTCTGGCGGAGGCGATAGATGTGCGTCTCGAGCGTGTGCGTGGTGACGCCGGAATTGTAGCCCCACACCTCCGAGAGGAGCACGTCGCGGGTAACGATGCGGTCGCCCGCCCGATAGAGGTATTTCAGGATCGCAGTCTCCTTCTCTGTGAGCCGGACTTTACCGCCGGTCGGATCGAGCAGCATCTTGGCGGCGGGACGGAACGTGTAGCGCCCGATGGAGAAGGTCGCATCCTCGCTCTGCTCGTGCTGCCGAAGATGCGCGCGGATGCGCGCGAGAAGCACGGCGAAGCGGAACGGCTTCACCACGTAGTCGTTGGCGCCGGCCTCGAGGCCGAGGATCGCGTCGGAATCGGTGTCATGGCCGGTCAGCATGATGATCGGCGCCCTGACGCCGCCTTTGCGCAGAAGTTTCACCGCCTCGCGTCCGTCCATGTCGGGGAGGCCGACATCCATAATGACGAGGTCAACATGGCCCTCGCGCGCCGCCTGCAGTCCCGCGCTCGCCGTCGCCGCATTCGCCAGCTCGAACTCGTCGTAGAGGGAAAGCTGTTCGATCAGGGCCTCGCTGAGATCGGCGTCGTCATCGACGATGAGAATCCTGCGGGATGTCATGGGGGGCCTCGCATCTCTCGCTGGCACAAGATTAGGCTAGAGCGCCGACGCGTGCCACCCTGTCGAACGCCGGGGGAGAACCTCATGCGAAAGCGGAAGCGAAAAATCAAACCGGGCGGGTCGCGGCAAATGCGCCGGATCACAGTCATGTCATGGCCGGGTGAACGCCGTCGCGGCATCGTGCGCTGCGGCTCCCTCTCCTTTCCGTGCGCGCTAGGCCGCACGGGCGTCACGCATCTGAAGCGCGAGGGCGACGGCGCGACGCCCGCCGGACGACTTCGCCTTTTGACGCTTTGCTATCGCGCCGATCGCATGCTCCGGCCGCGCTCGCCGCTGCCGCTCCGCACACTTCGCCGCCACGACGGCTGGTGCGAGGACCCGCGCCACGGCCGCTACAATTGCCCCGTCCGGCTGCCGAGCGCCGCCGCGCACGAATCGATGTGGCGCGAAGACCATCTCTACGACGTGGTCGGCGTGCTCGATTGGAATCTTTCGCCTCGCGTGCGCGGGCGCGGCAGCGCCATCTTCCTGCATCTCGCGCGGCCCGGATATGCGCCAACCGCAGGCTGCATCGCGCTCAGCCCGCGCCACCTTGCGCTGCTCCTCGCAACCGCCGGGCCGCGGCCGGAGTTTGTTGTTGCAACCAGTCCTCGGCCGCGCGTCGGAAACAGGCGGTCGCGGGTTGGCCTCCACCGCTGTCCGTAATAGCGTCGCGCTCTGAGCGCGGCTCCACTTGATGGGAGGAAGACATGAGATGCAGGCACTGGCTCGGATTGATCGCCGGCTTGTCGCTTTCGGCGGCGCCGCTTATCGCCTCGGCGCAGGATGAGCCGTCGGTGGAGCGCGGGCGCTACCTGGTGCAGATCGGCGGCTGCAACGATTGCCACACTGCCGGCTACGCCGAAGCGGGCGGCGACATCCCGGAAGAAGAATGGCTGAAGGGCGATATTCTGGGCTTTCGCGGTCCGTGGGGCACCACCTACCCGATGAACCTCCGCCTCCGCTTCGCCGAACTGACCGAGGACGCCTGGGTCGAATACGCCAAGACATTTGTGACCCGCCCGCCCATGCCGTGGTTCAATATCCGCGCGATGACCGAAACCGATGTCCGCTCGCTCCATCGCTACGTCACCTCGTTCGAGAACAAGGGGGAGAAGGCGCCGGACTTCGTCCCGCCCGAGCAGGAGCCGCCGCCGCCTTTCATTCAGTGGCCGGCGCCGCCGCCGCAGTAGCGGAGCACGCAGCCGTTTCACGAAAGGCCGTCGGAATGCCGGTCACGTTGGAGGGGAGCTGCCGTTGCGGCGCGGTGCGCTTCTCGGTCGAGAGCCACACGCCCCACCCCTACCAGCTCTGCTACTGCTCGATCTGCCGCAAGACCGCGGGCGGCGGCGGGTACGCCATCAACTTGATGGGCGACGCCGCCACCTTGAAGGTCGAGGGCCGGCGGGCGCTCGCGATCTATCGCGCCGAGATCGAGCACGAGGGCCATTGCGAGACGAGTTCCGGCCAGCGCCATTTCTGCCGGAAATGCGCCTCGGCGCTCTGGCTCTTCGACCCGTCCTGGCCGGACCTTGTCCACCCCTTCGCCTCGGCGATCGACACCGAGCTGCCGACGCCGCCGGAGCGCGTTCACCTGATGCTCGCCTTCAAGCCTAGCTGGGTCGTGCCCGACATCGGCCCGAAAGACGCGGTTTTCGACTTCTATCCCGAGCAGTCGATCGAAGACTGGCACAAGTCCCGGGGACTCTGGATCGACTGAAACCGCCGGATTCCGGTGAGGTTCAGCCCCTTTCGTTTCGCCGCGGGCAACGCCACGAAACCATTTCGCGGTTTCTTGAACGCAATTGAGCCGCCGTACGAAAACCGCCGGAAACATACAGAACGTTAAGCTTCCGGTATGGAAGGCAGAAGCCGGGCACCCGCCCGAGCGATCGCCGGAGAGAGGAAAATGGAGAGTGTCATGACGGAGACGTTCCGCCGCTGGCGCTCAGACCGCAGGTACCGGGCGACCCTTCGCGAGCTGCGCGCGCTGACCGTGCGCCAGCTGAGCGAGCTGGGGATAAGGCCCGGCGAGATTCAGCGCCTCGCCCGCGAGGCCGCGAGAATAGCGTAGAGCGAAAGCTCACCAGCGGTTCGGGCCAGCGCCATATGGATCGGCGAGGCTGGCCTGGACGCCAAGCCTCGCCGCACCGTTTCCCGCTAGCGCGGAGTCATGCAGCTCTCTTTTGCAGACAAGTCGGTCGTCGTCGCAGGAGCGAGCCGCGGAATCGGACTCGCGATGGCGCTCAGTTTCGCGCGAGCTGGAGCCCGCGTCGCAATATGCGCGCGAGGCAGGGAGGGGCTTGGACGCTGCAGCCGCCGAGATTGCGCGCCACGACGCGAAGGTACACGCGGCGATTTGCGATCTCGGCGACGAAGCTTCGACCGTTGAGTTCATCACCAACGCAGCCGCGGCGCTTGGGGGCATCGACGTACTCGTCAACAACGCGTCGGGTATGAGCAAAGGTGACGACGAGTCTGCCTGGTTCGCAGGGATCGATGTAGACTTGCTGGGCACTGTGCGTGCAACGCGGGCAGCGGTTCCTTTCCTTGAGAAATCGGGGGCCGGCGCGATCGTCAACATCAGTTCAATTCGTGGAATTACGGGATCCGCGCGCCTTCCCGCCTACGGAGCGGTCAAAGCTGCCGTAATGAACTATACGATCTCCCAGGCCTTGGCCCTGTCGGACAAACGCATCCGCGTAAACGCAATCGCGCCGGGCTCGATTGAATTTCCCGGCGGGCTTTGGGAGAAGCGGAAGTCGGAAGAGCCTCAGGTGTACGAGGCCGCCCTCGAACGCATTCCGGCGCGGCGCATGGGTACTGCCCAAGAGGTGGCGAATGTCGCCCTATTCCTTGCGAGCGACTTGGCAAGTTGGGTCACCGGCCAGGTCATCGTCGTCGACGGCGGCCAAATCCGAACGTAGCTAGCGTTCGCGCCGGGCAACTGTGCGCCAGCGCCGCACCACCTCTTCCACGAAATCGCTTGTTTCGACCTCCGTCAGCGTCGTGCGCAGGCTGGGCAGCCTGTTCGCCGGCAACTGCTCGCTCGGAAGGTCCGTGAACCGCACCCGCATCGGCATCGACACCGCCTCGCCGAACGCGATCGCCTCGCGGTTGCCGATCGAAGGCAGCGAGGCAAGCGTCGAGGCGGCGGCGTCGCTCACCGCCGAACGGATGATGGCGTGGTCCGTCTCGTTCGCCATGCGCATCGCGAAGATGGTGCTGCATTGCGAGAGGATGGTCGGGTCGAGCTCCGCCGGACGCTGCGTGACCAGTCCGAGATAGACGCTGTATTTCCGCCCTTCCTTGGCGATCCGCGAGATCGCGCGCCGCGTCGGGCCAAAGCCCAGGCGCTTGTCGGCCGGCACATAGCGGTGCGCCTCCTCGCAGGCGACCAGCAGCGGCACGCGCCCTCCGCCCCAAACGCCGACATCGAAGGCGAGCCGGCAGAGCACGGAGACGACGGCGTCCACCACGTCCGCCGGGAATCCGGCCAGCTCCAGGATCGTGATCCGCTTTCCGAAGGCCGGAATGCGGAACAGCGTCCGGAGGATGTCGGCCATCGTGTCCTCAATGGTGCGGCTCGAGAACATGAACTGGTAGCGCGCGTCGTGGATCACCGATTCGATGCGCGACTTCAGCCGGCGCAGCTTTGGCCGTTCGTCTCGATTGTCGAGCTTGCCCAGCTGCTCGTCGATCATCGCCAGTATGTCGTGCATGCGGTAGGGCACCGGCGAATCGACGGTGAAGCTGCCGGCGTCGGGGTCGCGGCGCAGGAGCGCGCTCCCCTGCTCCGCGGTCTGCGCGTAGCGCGCCCTCGCGAGCGGAATGAGGTCGGAGAGGGCGTCGACCTCCTCCGCCACGCCGGGCCGGCGGCGGTAGATGACGTCGACGATCTCCTCGAAATTGAACAGCCAGAACGGCAGGTTGAGGTTTGTCGGGCTGACGATCTCGGCGACACCGCGGAGCGCGCTCCGGTATTCGTTGTGCGGGTCGATCAGGAGGACACGCGTGGCTTCCGTCGCCTTCATGATCTGGTCGAGGACGAGCGCGACGGCGCTCGATTTGCCGCAGCCGGTCGTGCCCAGCACCGCAAAATGCTTCTGCAGCAGATCCTGCACCTGCAGCGTCGCCTGGATTCGCTCGTCCTGAGCGAGCGTGCCGATGGTGATCGTCTGCTTGCCGTCGTATTTGTAGATGGTTTCGAGCGACGCCGGGTCGATCTCGTACGCCGGCGCGCCAACCGAGGGATAGGTGCGGATGCCGCGGTCGAAATAGGCTTTGCCGCTGCCTTCCGACGGACGGATCTCGCCGAGCAGCTCGACCCGCGCCAGCATCGTGTCCGGCTGGTTCGGGCCGCCGGCCTCCGCCTCATAGATCAGCGCGACCGACCGCGAGCGCCCGGCCTCGATTGTGAGCAGCTTGCCGACCGACAGCGGATCGCTGCGATGCTGGGAGCATGCAGCCGAACCGACCGCGATCTCGGCGCGCGAGCCGCTCACCGACACGACGTGCCCGAGCGAAGACGCCGCCGCTAGCGCGCGGCTTTGCTGAAAGACGGTCTCGGCGCGTTGGACGGCGGCTTGACTAGCTTGCAATGTGCAGCCCCAGACGGAGCCGTGCGTCTCGCACGGCCCTGCTCTTAACGGGTCGGCGGAAAGCGTTTTCCGGCCGACTGGCGCATCCTCGCCGAAGGGCCTTAAGGATCGGCTAAGCGCCACCGGGAGATTCTTGCGAAGATAACCGCGAAAAGGCGCAGGAAACCGGATTCCCGCGGGGACTCAGCCTCGCTCCCCGAAGATCGCCGTACCGGCGCGGATGTGGGTCGCGCCGTAGGCGATCGCCGCCTCGAAATCGGCGCTCATCCCCATCGACAGCGATTTCAGCCCAAGCCCCTCCGCCAGCCGGTGGAGCATCTCGAAATGCGGGACAGGATCGTCCGTGAGCGGCGGCAGGCACATGAGGCCCTCGACCGGCAGGCGGTACTTGTCCCGGCACCGATGCACAAATTCCGCCGCCTCTTGCGGAGCAACACCCGCCTTCTGCGGCTCCTCCCCGGTGTTGACCTGAACGAAAAGGGAAAGCCTCCGCCCCTGACGCGTGATTTCTTTCGCGAGCGCGTCGGCGAGCTTTTCGCGGTCGAGCGAGTGCATGGCGTCGAAGAGCGCAACGGCGTCCCGCACCTTGTTGGTCTGAAGCGGGCCGACGAGATGGAGCGTCACATCAGGAAACCGAGCCTTCAGGCGCGGCCATTTCGTCTGCGCCTCCTGCACGCGGTTCTCGCCGAAATCGCGCTGGCCGGCGGCGATCACCGGCTCGATAGCGGATGCGTCGAACGTTTTGGACACGGCGATCAGCGCAATATCGGCGGCGCTTCGCCCGGCGCGGGCCGCCGCCTTCGCGATGCGCTCCCTGACCGCGGCAAGCCGGGCCTCGGCGTTCGTCATCCCGCCGCCCTCCTCGAGTCGCGCGCTAACACGGTGGGCCGGCAACCGCAAATTCGCCCGCTGAGTTGACCCACCGCGGCAATTCTGGTGAAGGTCGGCCCCGCTTTCTTGGCCGATTGCGAATAGAAATGTCCTCGGAGCGCTACAGTCCGCGCGAAGTCGAAGCGCGTTGGCAGGCCGTCTGGAACGAGCGCCGGCTGTTCGAGGCGCCGAACGACGACCCGCGCCCGAAATACTATGTCCTCGACATGTTCCCCTACCCCTCCGGCCGCATCCACATGGGGCACGTGCGGAACTACACGTTGGGCGACGTCATCGCCCGCTACCGGCGCGCGCGCGGCTACAACGTCCTCCATCCGATGGGCTGGGACGCGTTCGGGCTGCCTGCGGAGAATGCCGCGCAGCAGCAAAAAATTCATCCGAAGGAGTGGACTTACGCCAACATCGCGGCGATGCGCGCCCAGCTGAAGTCGGTCGGCATATCGTACGACTGGAGCCGGGAATTCGCGACCTGTGACCCGGAATATTACGCGCAGCAGCAGCGCCTGTTCCTCGACTTCTATGACGCCGGCCTGGTCGCGCGCAAAACCGCGAAGGTAAACTGGGACCCGGTCGATCAGACGGTGCTTGCCAACGAGCAGGTGATCGACGGCTTGGGGTGGCGCTCCGGCGCGCCGGTCGAGGTGCGCGAGCTGACGCAGTGGTTCTTCACCATAACGCGCTACAGCCAGGACCTGCTCGACGCGCTGAAGACGCTTGACCGCTGGCCGGAAAAAGTGCGGCTCATGCAGGAGAACTGGATCGGCCGCTCCGAGGGCGTGCTGGTCCGCTTCGCGCTCGATCAAAAGACGACGCCGAACGCCGAGGCCGAGGTGGAAATCTTCACCACCCGCCACGACACTCTGTTCGGGGCGAAGTTCATCGCGCTCTCGCCCGACCATCCGCTCGCCGCCGCAGCGGCCGCGAAGAACCCGGCGCTCAAGAAATTCATCAAGGAATGCCGCCACCTCGGTACCGCCGAAGCGGCGATCGAGAAGGCGGAGAAGCTCGGCTTCGATACCGGCATGAAGGCGGTCCATCCCTTCGATCCGGCGTGGAAGCTTCCGGTCTATGTCGCGAACTTCGTGCTAATGGACTACGGCACCGGAGCGATTTTCGGCTGCCCGGCACACGACCAGCGCGACCTCGATTTCGTCAACAAGTACGGGCTCGGCGCAACGCCTGTCGTCTGCCCGCCGGATCAGGACCCAAAAACCTTCGTCATCACCGACGAGGCCTATGTCGGCGATGGCCGCCTCATAAACTCGCGTTTCCTCGACGGCATGAGCGTGCCCGCGGGGAAGGAGGAAGTCGCCCGGCGTCTTGAGTCGGAAACGCGAGGCAACCGGCCGGTCGGGGAACGCCAGGTGAATTTCCGCCTGCGCGACTGGGGCATCTCGCGGCAGCGCTACTGGGGCTGCCCGATCCCGATGATCCACTGCGCCAAATGCGGCGTGGCGCCGGTGCCGCGCGACGAGCTGCCGGTGCTCTTGCCCGAGGATGTCTCGTTCGACCGCCCCGGCAACCCGCTCGACCGGCATCCGACGTGGGGACATGTGCACTGCCCGAAGTGTGGCGGGCCGGCGCGGCGCGAGACCGACACGATGGACACGTTCGTCGACTCGTCTTGGTATTTCGCGCGCTTCACGACGCCTCATGCGAAAACGCCGACCGAGCCGCGCGTCGTCGATCATTGGCTCCCCGTCGACCAGTATATCGGCGGCGTCGAGCACGCGATCCTGCACCTGCTCTATTCGCGGTTCTTCGCCCGCGCGATGAACAGAACCGGGCATGGTGGACCCGACGAGCCCTTTGACGGCATGTTCACGCAGGGCATGGTCGTCCACGAAACTTACCGGACCGCCGATGGCGAGTGGGTGGAGCCGGCGAGCGTTCGGATCGAGGGCGAGGGAAATGCACGCCGCGCATTTCTGCGCGACGGCGCCGAACCGATCGAGATCGGCCCGATCGAAAAAATGTCGAAGTCGAAAAAAAACACCGTCGACCCGACCGACTTCATCAAGAACTATGGAGCCGACACTGCGCGCTGGTTCGTGCTGTCGGATTCCCCGCCCGCGCGCGACGTGATCTGGACCGAGGCCGGGGTCGCCAGCGCGCACCGTTTCGTGCAGCGCATCTATCGTCTGGTCATGACGCTCGCGCCGAAGCTTCCGGCCGCTAATCTCCCCCGTCCGGCGATGTTCGGCGAGCCCGCGATGAAACTCCGGCGGCACGTCCACCGCACCATCGACGCGGTGACGCAGGACATCGAAAAGCTGCGCTTCAACCTCGCCGTCGCGCAGCTCTACGAGCTGACAAACGTGCTCACGGCATCGGTGGATGAGAACGGCAAGCCCGACCTCGGCTGGGCGCTACGTGAGGCTTCCGAAGCGCTGGTGTTGATGATTTCGCCGATGATGCCGCATCTCGCCGAAGAGTGCTGGAACGCGCTCGGCCATGAACGCCTCGTCGCCGAGACGGCTTGGCCGGAGGCCGAGCCGCAACTTCTCCAAGTCGACACGGTGCTGCTGCCCGTGCAGGTGAACGGCAAGAAGCGCGCCGAGCTGACGGTGGCGATCAATGCCTCGAACGACGATGTGGAGAAAGCGGCGCTTGCGCTGGAACCTGTCCAGCGCTTCCTCGAGGGGCGTCCGCCGCGCCGCGTCGTGGTGGTACCGAACAGGATCGTCAATGTTGTGGCGTGAGCGTGGCCTGGTCTGCGCTGTGGTCGCGATTGCCGCGCTGAGCCTTGCCGGCTGCCAGCTGCGGCCGCTCTACGCGACGACAACGGCGGCGCCCGGTCCGCAGGCGGATCTTCCGGCAATCGACGTCGAGCCGCCAGCCGACCGCGTCGAGCAGTCCTACCGCAACGCGTTGCTCTTCGGACTGCGCGGCGGCGGCGAGGGCGCCGCGGCGCGCTACGGGCTCATCTTCCGCATGACAATCCGCTCGCAGACGATCGCGGTCGAGCGCGGCACCGGCACGCCGAACGCCTATCAGCTCACCGGCGGCGTTTCCTTCCTGCTGAAGGATGCGGCGACCGGCGACTCGGTCTACGGCGCGAGCGTCACCGCCGTCGACACCTACGCGCGCTCGTCGCAGGATTTCGCCAACATCCGCGCGCAGCGCGATGCCGAGGATCGCCTGGCGAAAACGCTCGCCGGCCTGACGCAGGCGCGCCTCGCCGCCTACTTCGCCACCAACTGACGCCATGGTCGCCGTCAAGGCGCACGAAGCCGACCGCTTTCTCGCCGCGCCGCCCGATTCGCTGCGGCTCTTTCTCGTCTACGGCAGCGACCAGGGCGCGATCACCGAACGCGCGCGCCGTGTGGAGCGGCTCGCGGTGAAGCGCGGCGGCGCCGAAACCGTCACCCGTATCGGCTCCGACGAGCTTTCCTCCGACCCCGGCCGCGTCGTCGACGAGGTGCAGTCCGCCTCGCTCTTCGGTGGCGAGCCGGTGGTCGCGCTCCGCGTCACCGACGGGCGCCACAACGTGATCGGCGCGGTTGGGCCGGTGCTCGACCGCCCGCCGGACGCGGCGTGGCTGATCGTCGAGGCGGGCGACCTTGCATCGACGAGCCCGCTTCGGAAAGCCTTCGAGCGCAACGAGCACGCGGTCGCCGTGCCTGCCTATCCGCTGGAGGGGCGGGACCTCGCCTCCTTCGTTCGCGCCACCGCCGAGGAAGCCGGCGTGACCATCGATCCGCGAGCCTTCGACATGCTCATGGACAGCCTCGGCGGCGATCGCCTCGCCGCGCGGGGTGAACTGGAGAAGCTCCTCCTTTATGCCGGCGACAGCAAATCGATCGGCGTCGAGGACGTCGCGGCAATCGTCGGCGATACGACCGAGGCGCGCACCGACAACGGGATCGACGCGGCGCTGAACGGCGACCACGAGGCGCTGGAAACGGAGCTCGACCGGCTGCGCTCGGAAGGCGGCTCCGCCGTCGCTGCTGGAACGCTCGCGCTCCGCCACCTCATCATGCTGCAATCGCTCCGCGTCGCGGTCGATGCGGGCTCGTCCGTCTCAGATGCAATGCGTTTCGCCAGGCCGCCGATCTTCTTCCGCCGACGCGACAACGTCGAGGCGGCGCTGTCGCGATGGACGGCCAGAGCGCTCGCAAGCGCGCGCCGCCGGATCGATGCGGCGATAGCACTGACCCGGCTGCAGCCGGCGCTCGAAAACGCGGCGATGTCGGAGGCCTTTCATGCCGTCGCGCTCGAAGCGCAACGGCTGAAGCGCGGCTGACCGAGCTAGCGGCGGAGCCTGCGGCAAATCAGATCGAGCTGCTCGAGCGTCGCGTAGGTGATGCGGAGTTCCCCGCGCCCGCTGTCCTGGTGGCGAAGCTCCACCTTGAGCCCAAGGAGATCGGCGAGCTCCTTCTCCAGCGCCGCAATGTCGGCGTTCCGGACCTGGGGCTTCCACTGAATTTTCGGCCGCGCCGCCTCGGCCGGCTCCTGCGCCAGGCGCTCCGTCTCGCGCACCGAAAGACCCTTCACGACAACGAGCCGCGCGAGTTTTTCGGGGTCTGCTGCGGAGAGAAGCGCCCGCCCGTGCCCGGCCGACAGCGCTCCCGTCTCCAGCATCTCGAGCACAGCGGTCGGCAGCTTCAGGAGGCGCAGCGTGTTCGTCACGTGCACGCGGCTCTTGCCGATCGTCTCGCCGAGCGTCGCCTGCGAATACTGGAATTCCTCGATCAGCGCCTGGTAGCCGCGCGCCTCCTCCACCGGGTTCAGGTCGGTGCGCTGCACGTTCTCCACGATCGCAAGCTCGAGCGCCTCGCGGTCGGATACGTCGAGCACCGTCACCGGCACCTCGTGCAGGCCGGCGCGCTGCGCCGCCCGCCAGCGCCGCTCGCCGGCAATGATCTCGTAGCGCTCTCCGACGCCGGCGATCTCACGCACGACGAGCGGCTGCACGATGCCGTGCTTCGTGAGCGACGCCGCCAGTTCGTCCAGCTCGGCGTCGGCGAAATCGCGGCGCGGGTTTCGCGGATTGCGCTCGATGAACGCGATCGGCACCGTCCGCCGCCCCGTGTCCCGCCGGCTCGGCTCCTCCGCCTCCGCGGGATAGGCGCCGAGCAGCGCGTCCAGTCCGCGGCCGAGCCGCCTTTTTTGTTCCAATGCCAAGGCCATTTCTCTCCTCAAGCCGCGCGGAGCGTCCGCTCGCGCTGGATGATCTCGCTCGCAAGCCTGAGATAGGCTTGGCTGCCGGCGCATCGAAGATCGTAGAGAAGCGCCGGCTTGCCGTGCGACGGTGCCTCCGAAATCCGGACGTTGCGCGGAATGACGGTGCGGTAGACCGTGTCGCCGAGATGCGCGCGCACGTCATCGACCACCTGGGTCGCGAGCTTGTTGCGGCCGTCGAACATGGTGAGCACGATGCCGTGGATGGTGAGCTGCGGGTTCAAGCCCGCGCGCACGCGTTCGACCGTGCTCAGAATCTGGCTCAGCCCCTCGAGCGCGAAGAACTCGCATTGCAGCGGCACGAGCACCGCGTGGCTCGCGGCCATGGCGTTTATGGTGAGGAGATTTAGCGACGGCGGGCAGTCGACCAGAACGTAGGTGAAGCCGGGACCGCGCCCGGGCTCGGATAGCGCAGCGACCGCCTTCCGCAGACGAAAGTTGCGGTCGGGCATGCCGGCGATCTCGAGCTCCACGCCAAGCAGGTCGAGCGTCGAGGGCGCGATGTGGAGGCGCGGCACAGCCGTCTCGGATGTGGCGTCTCGTAGCGGCACGTCGCCGATCAGCACGTCGTAGGTCGAAACCGCGCCGATCGTGCGTTCCACGCCGAGGCCGGTCGAGGCGTTCCCTTGCGGGTCGATATCGACGATCAGCACCGACTCGCCGATCGCGGCGAGCGCCGTGCCGAGGTTGATCGCGGTCGTGGTCTTCCCCACGCCCCCCTTCTGGTTCGCGACCGCGAGCACGCGGGGAATATCCAGAAGCATGTCCTGCGGATTCATGGCCGCGGCCCCCTCGGTCGAAGATTGCGGATGGCGAGAACGCGGCCGCCCGGGTCTGTCACGCTTGGGAAATCTAGCACATCGAAGTCCCAAGACTTAGATGCCGCGTTCAGCTCGTGCACAAAATCTTGTCCCTTGAGGAGCAGCATCACCGCTCCTTCGCCCAGATAGGGCGCGCCAAGCCGGAACAGCTCGGAGAGCGGCGCGAGCGCCCGCGCGGACACGACATCCGCCGGCGGAATTTTGGGGTGCGCCTCGATCCGCTCCGCGACGACCGAGGCGTTCGCGCCGGTCTCGCGGATCGCGGCGCGCAGGAACGCCGCCTTCTTGCCGTTCGCCTCGATGAGCGTGAAACGCCGCTCGGCGTGGCCTTTGCTGGCGATGGCGACAACGAGACCGGGAAAGCCGGCGCCGCTGCCGAGATCGACCCAATGACGATAGTCGGGCGCGTGGTCGAGGAGCTGCAGGCTGTCGGCGATGTGCCGCGTCCATACCTCGTCGAGCGTGCCGCGCGCGACGAGGTTGTGCGCACGCTGCCATTCCTTGAGGAGCGCCACGAAGCGCCTGAGGTCCGTTCGCGCCTCCCCGGTGAGGAAGCCGAATCGATCGAGCGCGGCGGCCGACGATGCATCGTCGTCACGCAGCGCTGCGGCCGGCGCGTTCGGGCTTGCGCTTGACATGGCTCAAGAGGCGCGTGAGCGCCGCTGGGGTTACGCCGTCGATGCGGCTCGCCTGCGCGATGCTCGCCGGGCGCACCGCCGCGAGCTTCTCGCGCACTTCGGTCGAAAGGCCTGCGATCGCCGAATAGTCGAGGTCGGGCGAGAGCGTCAGCGCCTCGTCGCGACGCATTGCCTCCACATCCGCCTGCTGGCGCCTTAGATAGACCGCGTATTGCGCATCGATCCGGATCTGCTCGGCGATCGGCGCGGCGATCCGGCCCAGCTCCGGCCAGATCGCGGTGAGCCGCGGCACATCGATCGCCGGATAGGCGAGGAGATCGAACGCGGATCGCCGGACGCCGTCCTGGTTTACGTCAAGGTCATGCTTGGCGGCTTCCGCTGGCGTAAGCGTCAGGCGGTTGAGCGTCTGACGCGCTTCGGCGAGCGCCTTGACCTTTACGTCAAAGGCACGGGCCCGCTCCGTTCCGACGCAGCGCGCCGCCAGCCCGAGCGGCGTCAGCCGCTGGTCGGCGTTGTCGGCGCGAAGCGACAGACGGTACTCGGCGCGCGACGTGAACATCCGATAGGGCTCGCTCACCCCGCGCGTCACGAGGTCGTCGATCATCACGCCGATGTAGCCGTCGGCGCGGCCGATGGTGACGGGCGACGCGCCACAAGCAGCGCGCGCTGCGTTGAGCCCGGCGACGAGACCCTGCGCCGCCGCCTCCTCGTAGCCAGTGGTTCCGTTGATCTGGCCGGCCAGGTAGAGGCCCGGCATCTTCAGGCATTCGAGCGTAGGCGCCAGTTCGCGCGGGTCGATGTGGTCGTATTCGATGGCGTAGCCGGCGCGCTTGATCTCGGCGCGCTCGAGCCCCGGCATCGAGCGGACGAGCGCGAGCTGCACATCTTCCGGAAGCGAGGTGGAAATGCCGTTCGGATAGATGGTGTCGTCGTTAAGTCCTTCCGGCTCAAGGAAAATCTGGTGGCTTTCGCGGTCGGCGAAGCGCACGATCTTGTCCTCGATCGAGGGACAGTAGCGCGGCCCGCGGCTTCGGATGCGGCCGGAATACATGGCCGAACGGGAGAGGTTTTCGCGGATGACGGCGTGCGTCTCGGCGGTCGTGCGCGTGATGTGGCAATCGACCTGCGGATTGGCGATTTTCGTCGTCAGCGACGAGAACGGCTCCGGCGGCACGTCGCCGGGCTGCCGCTCGAGGCTCGCCCAGTGGATCGAGTCGCGTTGGAGGCGAGGGGGCGTGCCGGTCTTAAGCCGGCCGAGTCGAAGCCCGATCCGCGAAAGCGTGTCGGAGAGCCCGATGCTCGGCGCCTCGCCATGGCGTCCCGCGGGGATCGTTCGCTCGCCGATGTGGATCAGGCCGCTCAGGAACGTGCCGGTCGTGAGTACGACCGATGCCGCGGCGATCTCGCTGCCGTCCTTGAGCTTGACGCCGGCGACGCGGCCGTGGGCGATTATGAGGTCCGCGACCTCTCCTTCGACGACGGCAAGCCGCGGCTGCCGAGAAATCTCGTCCTGCATGGCGGCGCGGTAGAGCGTCCGATCGGCCTGCGCGCGCGGTCCGCGCACCGCAGGTCCCTTGCGGCGGTTCAGCACCCGAAACTGGATGCCAGCGCGGTCGGCCACTCGGCCCATGAGGCCGTCGAGAGCGTCGACCTCGCGGACGAGGTGGCCCTTGCCGAGCCCACCGATCGCCGGGTTGCAAGACATTTCGCCAATGGTGGCGAAACGGTGCGTAATAAGAATCGTATCGGCGCCGAATCGGGCCGCGGCCGCCGCGGCTTCCGCGCCGGCGTGCCCACCGCCCACAACGATGACATCAGCCTTTCGCATTCTCACGCACCTGTTTCACGTGGAACAACCTTAACAAATGGTTTCACGTGAAACTTTATTTACCTATGCAGAACTCGCGGAACAGCCGGTCGAGCACGTCCTCGACGCCGATTCGCCCGGTAAGACGGCCAATAGCCTCGCTGGCTGAGCGCAGCAAGTCCGCTGCAATTTCGTCCGCCTTTGCATCCGCGATTTCAGCCAGCGTCGCCGCCGCGCGCTCAATTTCCCCGCGCTGGCGCTCCCGCGTCACGATCTCCGACCCTGACCCGAGCCGAAAAGCGGCCGCCCCCCCGATCCTGTCGATCAGGTATTCGAGACCCTCCCTAGTACGCGCCGAGGTCGGGATAGCCTGGTCTGGGATCCGACTTCCGAGATCGACCTTGGTCGACACCCGCCAGACCTCTACATCCTCCGGGAAGGCCGGCGGAGCCTCGCTCTCCTGCGTGGAATCCTCGAGCCACAGAACGAGATCGGCTGCCTCTCCGGCGGCCCGGGCGCGCCGCACGCCCTCCCGCTCCGCCTCGGACGCCGCCTCTCTCAATCCGGCCGTGTCGAAGAGCAGCACCGGATAGCCACGGACATCGAGCGGCAGTTCCAGAACGTCGCGAGTCGTCCCCTCCTCGGCCGTCACGATGGCCGCCTCCCGCCTGGCCAACGCATTCAGCAGCGACGACTTGCCGGCATTTGGGCGGCCAAGTATCGCGACCCGAAACCCCTCGCGCACACGCTCCGCCGCCCCGAAATGGATCACCGTGCCGAGCATGTCCGCGCGGAGCCGTGCCGCCCCTTCCTGAAAGCCTGCCGGCAATTCGTCCGGCACGTCCCCCTCGTCGGAGAAGTCGAGTCGCGCCTCGATCTCCGCGCGGAGCCCGATCAGCTTCTCGCGCCATTCCTCGGCGCGCTTGGCGAGCGCCCCGCCCGCCTGGCCGATCGCCTGGCGCCGTTGCACCTCGGTCTCCGCGGCGATCAGATCGGCGAGGCCTTCGACTTCGGTCAGGTCGATCTTGCCGTTCACGAAGGCCCGGCGAATGAACTCCCCGGGCTCGGCCAGGCGCAGCCCTTGCGACGACAGGACCTCGAATATCGCCTGGATGACGGCGCGGCTGCCGTGCGCCTGCAGCTCCGTCATGTCCTCGCCGGTTTCGCTGCGCGGGCCCGGGAACCACAGGACAAGACCACGGTCGAGAACGGCGCCATCGCCGGGGCGGCGAAGCGCGCGGAGGGTCGCGCGCCGCGGCTCAGGCAGCTTGCCGCAGAGCGAAACCAGCGCATCCCCAGCCCTCGGCCCGGAAATGCGGATCACCGCGACGCCGCTCGGAGCCGCGCCGCTTGACAGGGCGTATATGCTATCCATCCGGAAACCGCCGCTTGCGCATGAACCGACTAGCCGACGCCACCAGCCCCTATCTCCGCCAGCATGCCGACAACCCGGTTCATTGGTGGCCGTGGATACCAGAGGCGTTCGACGAGGCGAAGCGCCGCAACGTTCCGGTGCATCTCTCGATCGGCTACGCCGCCTGCCACTGGTGCCATGTCATGGCGCGCGAAAGCTTTTCCGACCCTGCTACGGCAGAGCTCCTGAACCGCGATTTCGTGTCGATCAAGGTCGACCGCGAGGAGCGGCCCGACGTCGACCAGATCTACATGCGCGCTTTGCATGCGCTGGGCGAGCAGGGCGGATGGCCGCTGACGATGTTCCTGACGCCCGGCGGTGAGCCGTTCTGGGGCGGCACCTACTTCCCACCCGAGCCGCGGTGGGGCCGCCCGAGCTTCCGCCAGGTTCTCTCGGGCGTGAGCGCGGCCTGGTCCTCAGGCGACGCGGCGGTCGCGCAGAACGCCTCGGCCCTCACCAGCCATCTGAATCGGCCTGTCTCGCCAACCGCCGGCGCGCCCGATGCGTCGGTCCTCGACAACGCCGCGCGCACGATCCTCTCCATCTGGGACATGGCCGGCGGCAGTTTTCGGGGTGCGCCCAAGTTCCCCAACCCGGTCGTGTTGGAAGTCCTCTGGCGAGCATCCCGCCGCACCGACGAGCCCGCCTACCGCACCGCAGTCGTGAACACACTCACGCTCCTCTGCCAGGGCGGCATCTACGATCACGTCGGCGGCGGCTTCGCCCGCTATTCGGTCGACGCCGAGTGGCTCGTCCCGCACTTCGAGAAGATGCTCTACGACAACGCGCTTCTTCTCAAGCTCTTGTCGCTCGCGCATTGCGAGACGCCGTCGCCCTTGTTCCGGGCCCGAATCGACGAGACGGTCGGCTGGCTTCTGCGGGAGATGCAGCATCCCGCCGGCGGCTTCGCTGCGAGCCTGGACGCCGACACCGAGCACGAGGAGGGTCTCACCTACGTGTGGACCTCCGACGATATCAAGAACCTGCTCGGAGCTGATTCCACAATATTCGCAAAGACTTATGGCGTCTCACCCGCGGGCAACTGGGAAGGGCACAACATCCTGAACCGGCTTGCGCCGGAAAACCGGGGCTGGCTCGGCGACGAACGCGAGGCCGAGCTCGGGCGTTTGCGCGCCAGGCTCCTAGCGGAGCGGAACAAGCGCCCGCAGCCCGCGCGCGACGACAAGGTTCTGGCCGACTGGAACGGCCTCGCGATCTCCGGACTGGCGCATGCCGCCCGCGCCACCGGTAACGAAAAGGCCCGCGACGCCGCGGCGAAGGCGTTCCGTTTCGTGTCTGAATCGATGAGTGACGGCGACCGCCTCGCCCATTCCACCCTCGATGGGAGCCTGGTCTTCCCCGGCGTCGCCACCGACTACGCCAACATGGCGCAGGCCGCGCTCGATCTCTTCGCGCTGACCGGCGACGCCAGCCACCTCGACCGCGCCGAAGTCTGGTTCGCGGCGGCTGACCGGCACCATTTCGTGGACGAATCGGCCGCCTACAGCCTCACTGCCGACGACGCCGCTCCCCTCATCGCCCGCCCGCTGTCGCTCACCGATGAGGCGACCCCTGCGGCGACCGGAACCTTGGCGGCTGCCGCAGCCACGCTCTTCATGCTGACCGGCGATTCTCGCTACCACACGCGCGCCGACCATATGCTCCGCCATCTTGGCCCAGGTGGCGCCCAGGACGTGGTGGGCACGGCGAGCCTGCAATCGGCGTTCGACACGCTCCTCCGCGGCCGGCTGGCTTTCGTCGTCGGCGGTGGCGACGAGGCCATGACGTTGCTCCAGCTGACGTCAGCGGAAGCCGACCCGGCGCTCTTCAGCGCCCATGTTTCACTCGAAGCCATCCGCAAGGGACATCCCGCCGAAGGCAAGCGCCCCACCCGCTCGGCCGCCGCGCTTTTTCTGTGTGATGCCTTCAGCTGCCTCCCGGAGATAGGCACGGATCGAGACGCCGTGAGGGAACTCAGCGCAACGCGGAGGGGACTTGTCTCAAAACCGGCGGAGTAGACATGTGACACCATCCGCCTTGTTTGCTGGTCGAGGGGCTGGTATATGACACCAGCATGGGTGAACTTCGAAAAATCACCGTCCAGGTTCTTGAGCGTGACCTCAAGCTCGCACAGGAGCTGACCGGAGAAGGCGTTACGGAAACGGTGCGGCTTGGCTTGCGGAGGCTCGCTCAGATTCGAGCCCAACAGGATGCTCGCAAGCTTCGCGGCACCTTCCGATTCACTGTGGACCTCAAAGAACACCGAGAAGACTGAGCGTGCTGGCGGTCGATACCTCGACGTGGATCGCGTTTGTTCAGGGCGACAAAGGTCGCGACGTCGAGCGGTTGGATTCGGCGCTGGCCTCCGGCGACATTGCTTTTCCGCCGGTCGTCGTCACTGAGATACTCTCAGAGCGTTCGCTTCCAGCTGACCAACGCGAGATCGTGCTTGCCATTCCGTCACTAGAGATCACCGAAGGATACTGGCTCCGAGCGGGGGCGATGCGTGCAACAATCCTCGCACGCCGACTGCGCGCTCGACTTGCCGACATGCTGATCGCGCAATCATGCATCGATCATGACGTTGCGCTCATCACCCGTGACGGCGATTTCCGCCATTTCGCCGAGCACTGCGGGCTACGGCTGGCTTGATTCGCTGCCCGCTCCGATTCGCTCGAGGATGAACGCGACACGATCGCCAACCGGGGCCTTCGGCACTTCCACCGGTTCGTAGCCAAACTCCCGATACGTGGCGACGGCGATGTCATGCGAAACGATCGCCTCGGAAAAATCCTGCTTCCGCTCCACGTCGTTCCGATAAATCTCGCGCCAAGGCGGCATGACGAACACCGTCCGCGCATACCGGAACAGCTCCGCCGCCTTCGTCACATGTGCAGGCGCCGGAATGCCGACGAGAGGGCCGTACCCGGCGAGCTCGGGAATGCCGCGATCGAAGAAGACAGGCCCGCCGCTGTCGCCCACCCGCTCGTAGTCGCCGATCGAGCGCGACAGCATCAGCTCCAGGAATTTCGCGCGATCGCCCCAATGCAGCGCGTCGCCGCCGATCATCAGCTGCTCGCGGATGATCTTTCGGCCGACCTCGTCGACGCAGTAGAAACCGCGCTCGCGCAGCGCCTCGATGACGGAGGTTTTGCCCGAGCCTGGTCCGCCGGTGATGATGTAGAAGTTGTCTCGCAGCGTTGTCATTGCCGACCTCACGTCAACGGGGACCTAAAAGCCGAGGAGACGACCGATGCAGCGGCCCCACGCGCTTTCCTGCCACTGCGGCGCCATCCGCTTCGAGGTCGATGCCGAGCTCGCTGATCTGGTGGAATGCAACTGTTCGACATGCGCCCGGCACAGCTTTCTGCATTGGAAGGTCCCGGTAGAGGCCGTGCGGCTGGTCACGCAGAATGTCCGGATTTCAACCTATCTCTGGCGCGATGCGGCCGGCGGCCACCATTTCTGCCCGGTCTGCGGAACGGCGATGATGCGCACTGGCTACCAGACCGGAGTCTCGCTCAACGCGCGCTGCATCGAGGGGGTCGATATCTTTGAGCTGAAGACCAGGCGCTACGACGGGCTCCGGGAGATACCCTAGAGAAATCTCGTGGCGCTCACGGAACGCTACGTATTCATCGAATCGAAGAACTCGGCGTTCGTCTTGGTCTGCTTCAGCTTGTCGAGCAGGAACTCGATCGCGTCAACCACGCCCATCGAGGAGAGGATGCGTCTCAGCACGAAGATCTTCTGCAGATCGCCCTTCGGCACCAGCAGCTCTTCCTTGCGCGTGCCGGACTTCAGGATGTCCATCGCCGGGAAGGTTCGCTTATCGGCAACCTTCCGGTCGAGCACGATTTCCGAGTTGCCCGTGCCCTTGAACTCTTCGAAAATCACCTCGTCCATGCGGCTGCCGGTGTCGATCAGCGCGGTCGAGATGATGGTGAGCGAGCCGCCCTCCTCGATGTTGCGCGCGGCGCCGAAGAAGCGCTTCGGACGCTGCAGCGCGTTGGCGTCGACGCCGCCCGTCAGCACCTTGCCCGAGGACGGCACGACGGTGTTGTAGGCACGCCCCAACCGGGTGATGGAATCGAGCAGGATGACGACGTCGCGCCCGTGCTCGACCAGCCGCTTTGCCTTCTCGATGACCATCTCGGCCACCTGCACGTGGCGCGAGGCCGGCTCGTCGAAGGTCGAGGAAATGACCTCGCCCTTCACCGAGCGCTGCATGTCGGTGACTTCCTCGGGCCGCTCGTCGATGAGCAGCACGATAAGATAGCACTCAGGGTGGTTGGCTGTGATCGAGTGCGCGATGTTCTGCAGGATCACCGTCTTGCCGGTTCGCGGCTGCGCTACGATCAGCGCACGCTGGCCCTTGCCGAGCGGCGCGACGAGATCGATCACGCGCGCGGTCATGTCCTTCCGCGTCGGGTCGTCGACAATCTCCATGTTGAAGCGCTCGTCCGGATAGAGCGGCGTCAGATTGTCGAAGTGCACCTTATGGCGCGCCTTCTCCGGGTCCTCGAAGTTGATGCGGTTCACCTTGAGCAGGGCAAAGTACCGCTCGCCCTCCTTCGGGCTGCGGATCTGGCCCTCGACGGTGTCGCCGGTGCGGAGCGAAAACCGCCTGATCTGCGAGGGGGAGATGTAGATGTCGTCCGGGCCGGGCAGGTAATTGGCGTCGGGCGAGCGGAGGAAGCCGAAGCCGTCCTGCAACACTTCGACGACGCCCTCGCCGATGATCTCGATTTCGTTGTCGGCGAGCTTCTTCAGAATGCCGAACATCAGCTCCTGCTTGCGGAGCGTGCTCGCGTTCTCGACCTGGTGTTCTTCGGCGAAGCTCAGAAGCTCTGTCGGAGACTTCGTCTTCAATTCCTGAAGCTTCATTTCTTGCATGGATTGTTCCCGATCGGGAAAGAAAAAGGAGGGAGAGAGTGTTGGCCGCGGCTGCGGTGCTGCGAGGACCCCGCCGGTGGGAGGGCGGGAACGCGTCCTTGCGCGCCTTTTTGACGCCGGCGCCGACCATAGATAGCGAGGCTGTCGGGTTGAGACAAGCCTAATCCGCTAGAACGGCTTCACGACGGCCAGGATGACGGCGGCAATCAGGAACAGTGTCGGCACCTCATTGGCGATGCGGTAGAAGCGCGCCGGACGCACGTTGCGGTCTTCCGCGAAGGCGCGCACCCAGCGCGCCAGAACGAGATGATACGCGGTGAGCACGAGCACGCAGGCGAGTTTAGCGTGGAACCAGCCCTCGCTCCAGGCGCCGACCAGCCACGCCGTCCACACGCCGAAAACCCAGGCGGCGATCATCGCCGGCGTCGTGATGCCGTTGAGGAGCCGGCGCTCCATCACTTTGAAGGTTTCCGCCTTCTCAGATCCGACGGCGCTGTCTGCGTGATAGACCATCAGCCGCGGCAGGTAGAGCAGCCCCGCCATCCAGGCGATGACCGCGATCACGTGCAGCGACTTGACCCAGAGCATTCAAAGACTGCCCGCCGCTCTGACGCGCTCGACGAGCCGCGCCACGTGGGCGAGCGGAGCATCCGGTGTGATCCCATGCCCGAGATTGAAGATGTGCGCCCTCCCCCGCATTGCTGCGAGAATGTCATCCACGCCCTCGTCGAGCGCCCTCCCCCCGGCCACCACCCTCAGCGGATCGAGATTCCCCTGCAAGGCTGTCGGCTCAGGTACGAGCTCACGCGCCAACAGCATCGGCGTCATCCAGTCGACCGCCAGAGCGTCGACCTTGGTAGCACAGGCATAGTCGCCGATCCGCGCGCCGGCTCCGCGCGGAAAGGCAACGATCGGGGTTTTAGGGGCAGCCTTCCTCACGCGCTCCACGATCCGCCGCACCGGTTCGACCGCCCAGCGCACAAAGCCTGCATCGTCAAGTACGCCCGCCCAACTGTCGAAAATTTTTACTGCATCGGCGCCAGCCTCAATCTGAGCGACGAGATAGTTCGCCGAGGCCTCGACCAAGATATCGATCAGCCGCTGCAAGCGATCCGGATTCTCCAGCGCCAGCCATCGTGCCGGAAGCTGCTCCGCCGTCCCGCGCCCGGCAATCATGTAGGTCGCGACCGTCCACGGCGCGCCGCAAAAGCCGATCAGCGCCTTCTCGCGTGGGAGCGCACGTCGCGCCAGCCGAACCGCCTCAAAGACCGGCGCAAGCTTCACGCTGAGATCGCGACCGTTTAGCACCTCCAGGCGTTCGCCCAGCGTCTCCAGCTCAGGACCCTCTCCTTCCTCAAAGGACACCGCCTGCCCGAGCGCATGCGGCACAACCAAGATGTCGGAGAACAGAATCGCAGCGTCGAAATCGAAGCGCCTGACCGGCTGCAAGGTTACTTCCGCCGCAAGCTCCGGCGTGAAACAGAGGTCAAGGAACGACCCCACCTGCTTCCGAGTCTTCCGATATTCGGGCAGGTAGCGCCCAGCTTGGCGCATGAGCCAGATCGGCGGTGGGAACACCGCCTCGCCGGCAAGGACGCGCAGGAGTTTTGGGCGCTCGTTCACTCGCCGGAAATCTTCCTTAAAGAGTCGTTAAAGAGTCTGTTTCTGTTGTTGGGGGTATGAATTAGAGGGATTGTCAGGTGTCCACAATCCGTCCGGTCGAAGCTCTGATCGGAGCGCTTGCAGGGGAAATCGATAACTCATTGAAATGCTGTGATCGTGGGATGGATTAGTCAGCTGTAACAATGGTTTACAGAATCGCTGGCGTTGTTCAGAATAGTGGGGAAACACCGCAGAGCTTGGATTGAAGCCGTCGGTGGTATGAACGCCCGATCTATCCACTGCGGCCGAGCCTGTTGAAGCTTTTTTGGGAAGCGGTATCTCCGCCGCCCCGGTTTCGGCTAGAGGTCCGCGGGACCGCCCTCCTCCACAGGATCTTCGACCGGTGCCGACGCAACGCTACTTCCATCTCCACCTGGTCTCGGACGCGACCGGCGAGACGCTGATCGCGGTCGGCCGTGCTGCGGCGGCCCAGTACAAGCACACCCATGCGGTCGAGCGCATCCATTCGCTGGTGCGCACGCAGGCGATGGTCGAGCAGGCGCTTTCGGAAATCGAACAGTCGCCCGGCATCGTCCTTTACACGCTGATCGACCCTAGTCTTGCGGCCTACCTCGAAAGCGGCTGCCGCAACCTTGGCATTCCCTGTGTCTCCGTCCTCGAGCCGGTGCTGACCGCCTTCCAGGCCTATCTCGGCGCACGGTCCGCGGGGCGCGCCGGCGCGCAGCACGCGCTCGACGCCGACTATTTCCGCCGCATCGAGGCGCTGAACTTTTCGCTCGAGCACGACGACGGCCAGCATTCCGATGCGCTCGAAGAGGCCGATGTCGTGCTCGTCGGCGTCAGCCGTACGTCAAAGACGCCGACGGCGATCTATCTCGCCAATCGCGGCGTCAAGACCGCAAACTTTCCGCTGGTGCAAGGCGCGCCAATCCCCCCTGCCCTGACCAACGCCCACCATCCGCTCGTCGTCGGCCTCGTCGCGAGCCCCGACCGCATCGTGCAGATTCGTCAGCACCGCGTGCTTGCCATGAAGTCGGACGAGCTGACGGATTCCTATGTCGATCGCGACATGGTCACCGAAGAGATCGTTTGGAGCCGAAAGCTCTGCGCGCGTCAGGGCTGGCCGGTTATCGACGTGACCCGGCGATCTATCGAGGAAACCGCCGCGGCAATTCTGGCCCTCCATGCGGCGCGGAAGCCGGCATGACGCTCGTCCTTGCCTCAGGCAGCCGCGCGCGCCAGGCGTTATTGGCGAATGCCGGGATCGCCTTCGAGGCTGTCCCCGCGGCACTTGATGAACGCGCCGCCGAGCAGCCGCTCATCGACGCCGGCGCTCCGCCCGAGGACCTCGTGGCCACGCTGGCGCTCGCGAAAGCCATGCAGGTCAGCGAGCGCCGCCCGGGCGATCTCGTCATTGGAGCCGACCAGATGCTTGCGCTTGGCGGCGAGCGTTTCGTCAAGCCGGAAGACATGGAGGCTGCGCGCCGGCAGCTGCTGCGTCTCTCGGGAAAGACGCACGCGCTTCATACGGCGGCCGCCGTGATCCGCTCCGGCGAAATCCTCTGGCAGCACACGGAGATGGCGCATCTCACAATGCGGAGGCTTGGCCCGGCCGAGATCGGCCGGTACCTGGCCGAAATCGGGCCGCAGGCACTCGAAAGCGTCGGCGCCTACCAGCTCGAAGGGCGCGGCGTCCGGCTTTTCGATAAGGTGGAAGGCGACTTCTTCGGCATCCTCGGCCTGCCGCTCCTGCCGCTCATTCGGTTCCTCCGCGAACAGGGCGAGGTCGAATGACCGCTCGGCGCGCTTTCGTCGTCGGTTGGCCGGTGGCGCATTCGCGCTCGCCCTTGATCCACCGCTTCTGGCTGAAGCGCCATGGGATCGACGGCGACTATCGGGCCGAGGCCGTCCCGCCCGATGCGATCGAAGGCTTTCTCTCCTCGTTCGCCGAGCATGGCTATTGCGGAGGCAACGTAACGCTTCCGCACAAGGAAGCCGCCTTCCGCGCATGTAAAGTATTGACTCCGGTCGCCCGCCAGCTCGAAGCGGCGAACACGCTTTGGCTCGAAGGCTCAACCCTCCACGGCGACAACACCGACGCCTACGGCTTTGCAGCTAACCTTGACGAAAACGTCAAGGATGACTGGCGCGGCGGCGGGAACGCTCTCGTCCTTGGCGCGGGCGGCGCGGCGCGCGCGGTGATCTTCGCGCTCGTCGAAGCCGGCTACCGGTCGGTCGCTGTGCTCAACCGGACACCTGCGCGCGCCGTCGCGCTTGCGGAGCATTTTGGCGCTCCGGTCCGCGCCGGCGGACTCGATCTGATCCCGGAGCTTCTTCCGAGCGCGGATATCGTTGTGAACACCACGTCGGCGGGTCTCGACGGCGACACGTCGCTGAAGATCGACTGGCGCGAGGCGCGGCCCGACGCGATCGCCACCGATCTCGTCTACGTCCCGCTCGTCACGCCGTTCCTGGCCGCTGCCGCTGAACATGGACTCAACGTGGTCGATGGCCTCGGCATGTTGCTGCACCAAGCCGTCCCCGGGTTCGAACACTGGTTCGGCGCGCGGCCCACGGTCGATCCGGAGCTCCGCGCGCTCGTCGTTGCCGATCTGGACAAGTGACATGCGGGTCATCGGCCTCACCGGATCGATCGGCGCGGGCAAAAGCACGACAGCCGCGATGTTCGCTGCGCGCGGCGTGCCGGTCCACGATGCCGACGCCGCCGTGCATAGGCTCTACCAGGGGAGGGCGGCGGCCAAGCTAGAAGCGGCGTTTCCCGGCGTGACCGTCGGCGGTGTTGTGGACCGCGCGCGCCTCTCCGAGCGCGTGGTCGGGGATGCCGATGCGCTTAAGCGGCTGGAGGCGATCGTGCATCCGCTGGTGCGAGAGAGCGAGCGCGAATTTTTGGAGCGGAAGAGGGGGGAGGGTTGCCACCTTGCCGTCGTGGACGTGCCGCTTCTCTTCGAGGCGGGCGGCGCGGATCGCGTCGACATCGTCGTCGTGGTGACTGCTGCCGCCGAAATACTGCGCGCCCGCGTGCTTGCCCGCCCGGGCATGACGGAGGCGAAGCTCGAAGCGCTGCTTAAGCGGCAGGTTCCCGACGCCGAAAAGCGGCGTCGCGCCCACTTCGTGATCGACAGCGGCCGCGGCTTCGAGGCGGCCGGCCGTGCGGTCGACGCGATTCTGCGCGCGCTCGCCTCGACGCTCTAAGACTATCCCCAGGAAGCGCGCCGAGCCGCTTGCATCGCCCCGCGAACGCAATCACAAACGCATCCGTGCGCGAAATCGTCATCGACACCGAGACCACCGGGCTCGATTGCCTAAACGGCGACCGTGTCATCGAGGTCGGCTGCGTGGAGCTGCTGAACCACATCCCGACCGGGCGCACGTTTCACAGCTATGTCAACCCGCGCCGCGCCGTGTCGCTCGAGGCGGCGAACGTGCATGGCCTGACGGACGGGTTCCTGCGCGACCAGCCCGGCTTCGAGGAGGTCGCGGAGCGTCTGCTCGAGTTCATCGGCGAAGCCACGCTCGTCGCGCACAATGCCGGCTTCGACCGCGACTTCATCAATGTCGAGCTCGGCCTCTGCGGCCGCGCAGCGGTCGAGGAGCATCGTTTCGTCGATACGCTGATCCTTGCACGCCGCCGGCATCCGAACGGTCCGAACAGCCTTGACGCGCTCTGCGCTCGCTACGGCATCGACAACAGCGCCCGCACCAAGCACGGCGCGCTTCTCGACGCCGAGATCCTCGCCGAGGTCTATCTCGAGCTGATCGGCGGGCGGCAGGCGACGCTGGCGCTCGGCGCGCTCGGCCGCACCGGCGTGGAGGTGTTTTCGGATTCGCGCGTCATGCCACGCCCGCATCCGCTGCCGCCGCGGCTGACGATTGAGGACGAACGTGCGCACACCGCGTTCCTCTCGGAACTCGGCGCCGATCCTCTGTGGAATCGCTACCGGCCACCAGTGGAGATCGCCGCCGTCGCGGCGGTGTAGGCCCGCCTCGCGGCGCTCAGGCTTTCTTGCTGGCGGCGGCCTGCCGTACGCTCAGCTCTGCCATGCGCTGGCGATAGAGCGCGGCGAAATCCACCGGATCGATCATGAGCGGCGGAAAGCCGCCCTGCCGCGTCGCGTCGGCGACGATCTGCCGTGCGAAGGGGAAGAGCAGGCGAGGGCACTCGACGAGCAGGAACGGCTGCACGTGCTCTGGCGGCACGTTCCTGACCTGGAACAGCCCGGCGTAGCTCACTTCGATTATGAACAGGGTCTCGTTGCCGCGCGCCGCCTTGGCCTCGAGCTTCAGCTCGATCTCGAAGTCGGTTTCCGATTGGGGGCGGGCGCTGACGTTGACGTTAACGTTGAGCTGCGGGGGCTTGTCGCTCGGCCGCAGCGACTTAGGCGCGCCGGGATTTTCGAACGAGAGATCCTTGATGTACTGGCCGAGAACGTGAATTCCGGGCTGCTGCTGCGGTTGCGGCGCCGCGGGCGCGGCCTCGCCGCCATTGGTGCTTCCTGTCTCGGCCATTCCTATCAGCCCCTTTTGTCCGCGGCCCGCCTAGCACGGGCGAAGCGAACAATCTACGGGAGCCGGCTCTGTTCCGGCCGCCATGGGCTGTCGGGCCGGGGCCGCGCCCCGTATTCGCTCCGTTCGAGGTCGACGACAGGGCCACGTGCTTGCTCGGCCGGCGGCGGCGCCGTCCGTACCCGGACGCTGCGGCGGATCGCCCGCCACAGCATCCTCCGCACCAGCGGCAGGAAGAGCAGCGCGCCGACTGCATCGGTGATGAAGCCCGGGACGATGAGCAGGAAAGCCGCAATGGCGAGCACAGCGCCTTCGGCGAGCGTCGCGGCAGGCGTCCGCCCGGCCTCGATTTCGGCGCGCACGCGCACGAGCGTCGCGACGCCGTGAAAGCGGAGGAGAAGTGCGCCAACGACCATCGCAAAGAGCGTCAGCCCGAGGGTGGCGAGCACGCCGACAGCCTCGCCGACAAGAATGAAGACCGCGATCTCGCCGAGGACGAGGAGAAGAAAAGCGAGGGAAAAGGGGAGCCGCATGGGATGCCTGTTCATCGCCCATATGGGGCGGGCGTAGCGGACTGCAAAGGATTCCACATGCAGTCCCTGGACTTACCCAGAAACCTGCTTACATTGCGATTGAGGATGGCGCGGCCGTCTGCGAGGCGCCCGGGAGCGAGCCGATTTCTGGCATGAGCGGGTTTTTCGACGTTTATTCCATCATTTTCCTGATCATTGCCGTGGTCATCTTCATGCGGCTCGGGAGCGTGCTCGGCCGCCGCACCGGCAACGAGCCGTCGCCCTATGATCCGCGCGTCAAGCCGACTGCGGGGGCTCGCAACGACAATGTCGTCGCGCTGCCTGCGCGTGAGCGCGGATCGGCGGCGACAGCCGAGCCGGTGGACCTCGAACCGCTGTCGAAATATGCGAGCCCCGGCACGCCGGTTCACGAGGGTCTGGTAGGGGTCAGCAAGGCGTCGCCGGATTTCGACGCCGAGCATTTTCTCGCGGGCGCCAGGGTGGCGTACGAGATGATCGTCACGGCATTCGCCCAGGGCGACCGCAAGCAGCTTCAGAATCTGCTCGCCTCCGACGTCTATGACGGGTTCGTCGCTGCCATAGACGAGCGCGAGCGCAAGAAAGAAACCGCCGAGCTGACCTTCGTCGGCATCGAGGAATCGAAGATCACCGCGGCCGAACTCGACGGAAGCGATGCGCGCATCTCCGTCCGCTTCGTCGCGGAGCTGATCTCCTGCACACGCGACAAGAACGGAACGGTCGTCGACGGCGACGCCTCCGAGGTGCAGACCATCCGCGATGCTTGGACGTTTGCGCGCGACGTAAGCTCTCGCGACCCGAACTGGAAGCTTGTCGCTACCGAAGCCGTCTGAGCCCGCGCAGCGGGATGTGATCCTTCGCGCGGTCGCTTTCTCCGAGATTCTGGGCTGGAACGAGGACGCGCACGCGGATGCGTTCGTTACGTTCTGCGCAGGCGCGCAGTTGATCGCCGAAACGCCGCCGAAGTCGCGTGGCCTCGGCATCGACGGAACGGCGCTGCAACGGATCGCACGTGCCGCGCTCGACTTTCTCCCACGCGACGATCGGGGGGCGCGAGAATTCTTCGAGAGGAACTTCGTTCCTCATTGCATCGAGGCGCGCGGTTTCGTCACCGGCTATTACGAGCCCGAGGTCGACGCGAGTCTCGTGAAGACAAAGCGGTTCGGCGTGCCGCTCTATCGGCGCCCGGATGATCTCGTTGACGTGTCGGAAACGGAACGGCCGGCGGGATGGGGTCCGGACATGCGGTTCGCACGGCGCGGGGAGGGCGGCCTCACGCTGTACTTCGACCGCGCGGCGATTGAGGACGGTGCGCTGGCGGGAAGAGGGCTCGAGCTCGCCTGGCTGGAGCATCCCGTCGATGCTTTCTTCATTCATGTGCAGGGCTCGGCACGGCTGCGCCTCTCGGACGGCGCGACCCTCCGCATCGCCTTTGACGGCAAATCGGGTCACGCCTACACGTCGATCGGGCGGCTCGCGGTGGAGCGCGGCCTGCTGCCGCGTGATGCGGCCGACAAGGATTCTTTGGAGGCGTGGCTGAAGGCGCATCCGGAGAAGGGGAGGGCGCTGATGCGCGAGAACCGCTCCTTCATCTTCTTCCGTGCGACCGGACAGAGCGAAGCGGAGGGGCCGCTCGGCGCCGCCGGCGTGCCGCTCACTCCCGGCCGCAGCCTCGCCGTCGATCGGATGCTCCACACGTTTCATACGCCGGTCTGGGTCAATGCGCCTGAGCTGCCCGACATCGAGCAAGCCGGCCGGCCGTTCCGGCGCCTGATGATTGCGCACGACACCGGCTCGGCCATTATCGGGCGGGCGCGCGGCGACATTTTTGTCGGCTCCGGGGCCGCCGCCGGATCGGTTGCGGGCCGCATCCGGCACGATGCGTCGATGATCGTGCTCGTTCCTGCCGAGGCATCCTGAGCGAAGATGAGCCGCAAGCTGACGCACGAGGAACACGCGCTCTGGGAGCGCCTCGGCAAGACGGTGCGGCCGTTGGCGAAAGCATTGGCGAAGCCCATCGAGCCGCCGGCGCAGCCCGCTCCGCCGAAGAAAAGTCCGGCGCGCCCGATCCCGGTGCACCGCGCACCGCTGCCGCCGCCACAAAAACCGCCGGCGCTCGCGCCGCTTGAGGAGCGCACGCGCCGTCGTCTGGCACGGAGGCTTGCGGAGGTCGACGCGCGCATTGATCTCCATGGCATGCGGCAGGAGCGGGCGTTCACGCTGCTGCAGACGTTTCTCCGCCAGGAGCAGGTGCGCGGCCACCGCATCGTGCTCGTCGTGACCGGCAAGGGGAGCGCCGGCGGCGGGGAGGGCCGCGGCGTTCTCCGGCAGTCCGTGCCGGCGTGGCTGTCGCGCCCGGACCTCCGGCATCTCGTCGTCGGCTTCGAGCCCGCGAACCGCCGGCACGGCGGGGAGGGCGCGCTCTATGTGCGGATCAGGCGGCGGAAAGAGGCGCGCCGCGCGGCAGAGCCCGAGGCTTGAGCGCGTAGCGGCTGGCGTCGGCGCCGTAATAGTCCATGTAGCGCGAGCGGATCGCCGACACCGGCAGGACGATGCAGACGTCGATCGTGCCGAACCGGCGGTCGATCACCGCGCCGTCGCCGACGAACGCGCCGAGGCGGAGATAGCCCTTGACGAGCGGCGGCAGCAAGCGGAGCGCGGCCCGCGCGTCGATCGCCGATCGCGGCAGCCGGTTCATCTCGACGCGGAGATGGTCGTGCGCGAGCACCCGCCATTCGTCAGGGGCGCGCGCATGGTGATGGAGGAAGCTCAGCTGAAGCGCCAGGCGATCCGGGTCGGTGCCTTCGAGGCTCGCGCATCCAATCATGACGTCCATGCCGTGCGCGAGCACGTAAGACCAGACGCCGTGCCAGAGCAGCTCGACCGTGCGCTTGTTGCGGTAGGGCTGAAGCACGCAGGAGCGCCCAAGCTCCAGGAATCGGAGCGACGGCTTCATGCGGATGAGCGGCGCGATGTCGAACTCGGCTTCGGTGTAGAAGCCGCCGTTCAGGCGCGCCGCGTCGTCGCGGAGCAGCCGGTAGGTTCCCACCACCCGCGGCCTGCGGCCGATGAGCGAGCGGTCGGCGGCCGTGCGGTCGAGCACCAGGATATGGTCGCAGACGCGATCGAAGCGGTCGGCGTCGCGGCGGAGACTATGCGTGCGCAGGTCGCCCCGTGCTGACATTTCTTCGAAGAACACTTGATAGCGGAGCGCCTGCGCTCGGCGGATCTCGGCGGGCGAGTTCGCGAGCCTCACTTCCAGACTGCCGAGACGGCCGAGCGGCTCCGCGCCGGGGCCGGCAGGCGGCGAAATGCGCCTGACGAGCTGCCGCCGCGAGAGAAAATTCCGGCTCGCCGCGAAGGCGTCTCGCAACGGTCGCGCGCGGGTGGTTTCTGTCGGCAGCGTGTAGGCGTCCATCCCAAATCCTCGGCCACGGCGAATCAGATCGACCGCAATTCCTGGCGGAGTAGAAAGCGGAGATTACGCTTGCGCGACAGGCCCGCGAACGGCGGATGACAGGCGTTCCACAAGTGGTGTCGGCGCGATCGGTCGGGCGATGGTCTACGCCGCCATCTGCAGCTCGAGCGGCATGGCGCGGTAGGCGAGCGCCTCGGCAACGTGGATGCGCGCCACCGTCTCCGCTGCATCGAGGTCGGCAAGCGTGCGCGCGAGCTTCAGCACCCGGTGATAGCCGCGCGCCGAGAGCTGCATCGAAGCAGCCGCGTCTTCGAGGAGCCGCATGCCGGCGCGCTCCGGCGCGGCGACCGTCTCGATCAGGTCGGCGCCGGCCTGCGCGTTCGAGCGCACCTTGGCGAGCCCGGCATAGCGCTGGCGCTGGATGTCGCGGGCGGCGGCGACGCGCTCGGCAACCGCGGCGCTCATCTCGCTCGACCCAGGGCGGATCAGGTCGGAGGCGGCGAGCGCCGGCACCTCGATCCTGATGTCGATGCGGTCGAGCAGCGGGCCGGAGATGCGCGCCTGGTAGTCGGCGGCGCAGCGCGGCCCGCGCCGGCAGACGTGGCCCGGCTCGCCGGCCTTGCCGCAGCGGCAAGGGTTCATCGCCGCAACGAGCTGGATACGCGAGGGGTAGGTGATACGATGGTTGGCGCGCGCCACCACCGTCTCGCCCGCCTCGATCGGCTGGCGGAGCGAATCGAGCGCCTGCGGCGAAAATTCCGGAAGCTCGTCCAGGAAGAGCACGCCGTTATGCGCGAGCGAAACTTCTCCCGGCCGGGCGCGCACGCCGCCGCCGACCATCGCCGCCATCGAGGCGGAATGGTGAGGAGCGCGGAAGGGCCGCCGGTCGGAGAGCTTTCCGTCCGTCAGCTCGCCGGCGATCGAGGCGATCATCGAGATTTCCAGAAGCTCGCGCGGCATGAGCGGCGGCAGGATCGAGGGGAGGCGACTCGCCAGCATCGACTTTCCGGCGCCCGGCGGGCCGACCATCAGCATGTTGTGGCCGCCGGCGGCGGCGATTTCGAGCGCCCGCTTGGCGCTCTCCTGGCCCTTGATGTCCTTCATGTCGGGCATGCCCTCGCCGCCGGAGCGGACCGCCGGCTGCGGGCGAGACAGAACCTGCGTGCCCCGGAAATGGTTGGCGAGCGCGATCAGGCTGTCAGGCGCGACGACGGCAACGTCCTCACCCGCCCACGCCGCCTCCGGTCCGCACGAGGCGGGACAGATCAGCCCGCGGGAGAGCGCGTTCGCGCCGATCGCGGCGGGGAGCACGCCGGCCACGGCCGTGATACGGCCGTCGAGCGACAGCTCGCCGAGCACGACATGCTCGGAAGCTGCGTCGGAGGCGACCGCGCCCATCGCCGCCATCAGGCCAAGCGCGATCGGGAGATCGTAATGGCTCCCCTCCTTGGGAAGGTCCGCCGGGGCGAGGTTGACGGTGATCCGCTTCGCCGGGAGGGCGAGGCCCGAGGCGTGCAGCGCCGCGTGCACTCGCTCGCGGCTTTCAGCGACCGCCTTGTCGGGGAGTCCGACGATGTTAAAGACCGGCTTTCCCGGCGTCATCAGCACCTGCACGTCGACGGGTACCGCGTCGATGCCTTGGAAGGCGACGGTGGTGATGCGCGCGACCATGGAAGACGCCCCAGGGCAAGAGGCGCAAGTAAAGGGCGTTCCGCCCTCGCTGTCAAGAACGAAAGAGGAACATCGCTCGAAGGCTATGCAAGGCACTAGCCGAGGGTCGCGACCAGCGCGGCTCCGGTGGCGATCGCAACAAGAATCCAGTCGAGCGCCGACCATGGTTTCATCAGCCAGGCGGGCGGCTCGCGCAGCCTCGGCGCGATGCGCATCAGCCAGAGCGCCCCGAGCGCGATCCACGCGAAGATGAAGGTCGCGGCGGCGACCGCCGCCGTCTCGCCGTTGCGGAGAAGGACGAGCAGGGCCGCGATGCCGCAGCCGATGAAGACGGCATAGAAAGCGAGCGCCGCGTACGACTGCCGGCGGAATTCCTTGGTGATGCGCGGATCGCTACGGATCTGCGCGAGCGCCGATAGCCCGACCGCGATGGCGATGAAAA
The DNA here is from genome assembly GCA_050728815.1 of Propylenella sp. Lineage (GTDB taxonomy): Bacteria > Pseudomonadota > Alphaproteobacteria > Rhizobiales > Afifellaceae > DASWJZ01. Next base: position 3,919 of record JBOHKB010000012.1, on the reverse strand, counting down.
GACCGCCGAGCTCCATCGTCAGCCCAACTTCCTTTCCACCGCGTCCCAGAAGAGCGCGGCGATGTCGGCGCCGCCGAAGCGGGCTATCTCGCGTATGCCGGTCGGCGAGGTGACGTTGATCTCGGTGAGGTAGCCGCCGATCACGTCGAGGCCGGCGAGCACCAGGCCGCGCCGTTTCAGCTCCGGCCCGAGCACCGCGCAGATTTCGAGGTCGCGGTCGGTCATCTCCGTCGCCACCGGCTTGCCGCCGACATGCATGTTGGAACGCGCGTCGCCCATCGCCGGGATGCGGTTCACCGCCCCGACCGCCTCGCCGTCGACGAGGATGATGCGCTTGTCGCCCTGCCGCACGGCCGGGAGATAACGCTGGACCACGAAGGGCTCGCGAAAACGCTCGAGGAAAAGTTCGAGCAGCGCGGAGAGGTTCTCGTCGTCCTCGCGCAGGCGGAACACGGCCGCCCCGCCGGCGCCGTAGAGCGGCTTCAGGATAATGTCGCCGAGCTCGTTACGGAAATCGCGGATCGTATTCGGGTCGCGCGTTATCAGTGTCTCCGGCATCAGGTCGGAGAATTCTGTCACGAACATCTTTTCCGGCGCGTTCCGGACATGCGCCGGGTCGTTCACCACAAGCGTCTTCGGGTGGATGCGCTCCAGGAGATGCGTCGAGGTGATGTAGGCCATGTCGAAGGGCGGATCCTGCCGCAGGAGAACCACGTCGCAGGTCGCAAGGTCGAGGAGCGCCGCTTCCCCGAGCGCGTAGTGCCGGCCCTCTTCGTCGGCGAGTTTTGTGACCGGCTCAGCGCGCGCCGTCACCTTGCCGGCGCGGAGCGCCAGCCGGTCGGGCGTGTAATGCATGAGCTCGTGCCCGCGCCGCTGCGCTTCCAGCATCAGCGCAAACGTCGTGTCGCCGCGGATGTGGAGTGTCGAGATGTGGTCCATCTGGACCGCGACCTTGAGCGGCATGGGCGTCCTCTCCCCAGGCGACGGCGTTAGCCGCGCCGCGGCCTCCGCGCAATCATATGACCTTCTCGAAGCCGGGACGGAAGGCGTCGGCGATATGCACGGGCAATCGCCATGGCGTGACAAGGACCATGTCGTAGCGGAGGTCGAGTCCGGCGGCATCGGGGTGTTTCGCGAGCCAGAGATCGGCCGCATCCACGATGCGCCGCTCGGAGAAGCGGCCGACCGATTCAAGCGCCTCTGCATGCGACGGACGCGCCTTCACCTCGACGAAGGCGATGAGCCTTCCGCGCTTGGCGATCAGGTCGATCTCGCCGAGCGGCGTCCTGTAGCGGCGGGCGATCAGCCGAAAACCCTTGACGAGGAGGAGCAGCGCGGCTGCGGCTTCCGCCACGTGGCCGTGGCGGTAGGCGGCATGCCGCGTACGCGCGCGCATCCGCTCCATCACCGGCGTCCCTTGAGCGCGAGCGCCCGCTGATAGAGGTCGCGGCGCGAGATGCCGGTCGCGCTCGCGACAGCCTCGGCTGCTTCCTTGACGCTTGCCGAGCGGAGCGCATCGGCGAGCATCGCATCGATATCTTTTTCCGATGGAGGCCCGGCGTCGTCGGGCGGCGCGACAAGAAGTACGATCTCGCCCTTCACCGCCGCGTTGCGATAGCGCGCCGCGAGCTCGGCGAACGTGCCGCGATCGAACGTTTCGTGCAGCTTGGTCAGCTCGCGGCAGATCGCCGCTCGGCGATCCGCCCCAAGCACCGCCTCGGCATCCGCAAGCAGCGCAGCGATGCGGTTCGGCGATTCGAAGAGCACGAGCGTCGCCGGAAGACGAGAGAATTCTGCTAGCCGCTTCCGTCTCTGGCCGGATTTCGAGGGGAGGAAGCCGAGGAAGAGGAACGCGTCGGCGGGAACGCCGGCGGCCGAGAGCGCGGCGATGGCGGAGGAGGGGCCCGGGATGGGGATGACGCGATGCCCGGCGGCATGCGCGTCGGCGACAAGTTGCGCGCCCGGATCGGAGAGAAGCGGCGTGCCCGCGTCGGAGACGAGCGCCACGGAAAGACCCTCTGCCAGCGCGTCGAGGATGCGCCGGTGCGCCGCCGGCCCGCTGTGCTCGTGGTAGCTCACGGGCTTCGCCTCGATGCCGTATCGGTCGAGCAGTTTTCGGGTGACGCGCGTATCCTCGCAGGCGATCAGGTCCGCCGCGGCAAGCGTGTCGAGCGCGCGGAGCGTCACGTCGCCGAGATTGCCGATCGGCGTCGCCACGACATAGAGGCCAGGCTTGAGCGGCGGCGCGGAGAAGCTTTGGCCACGGATGCGATATCCGCGCCGCGCTTCGTGTCCCGGCGGCCGATCGCCCAAGGCCTGCCTCCCCGAGAACCCGCGGCGGCGCGGGCCCGCGCTTGCCGCCCAAAAAGATTCTCCCTAGGGTTCGTAATCCGCGCTGCCGGGCTTGGAAAGGAGCGTGCCTCCTTGTCACGCCGCCACCGACCGCTTGGGGTAAAGTCGGCTCTCCGCGCTCTCGGATGCCTGATCGTCGCGGCGTCGCTTGCGGCCTGCAGCGCCTTCAATGCGCTCGGCAATTTCGGATTCGGAGGCGGACAACCCGCCGCGAGCGGCGAGACGATCGGGTCGGGCGGCGTCCGGGTGGCGATGCTGCTCCCCCGCTCGGCGAGCGGCAATGGCGGCGAGACGGCGCGCGCCTTCCGCAACGCCGCCGAGCTTGCGATCCGCGACTTCCCGAACTCGGGCATCCAGGTGACCGTCCACGACACCAAGGGCACGCCGGCGGGCGCTCAGGCCGCCATCGCTTCCGCGCTGACGCAAGGCGCGGAGATCGTGCTCGGGCCGGTGTTCTCGGCGGAGGTCGCGGCGGTCGCGCCGCAGGCGCGCGGCGCCGGCGCGCCGGTCGTCGCCTTTTCCTCCGATGCAGGCGTCGCCGGGCCGGGCGTCTACCTGTTGAGCTTCCTTCCCGCCGACGACGTGGACCGCATCGTCTCCTATTCGGCGAGCCAGGGACGAAAGTCGTTCGCTGCGCTTCTTCCCGCCAACGCCTACGGCTCGGTGGTGGAGGCGGCGTTCCGCCGCGCCGTCGCCTCGGCGAGGGGGCGGGTTGTGACCGTCAAATCGTATCAGCCGAACGAGGCGGACATGCGCGCCAAGGCAGCGGAGATCGCCGCCATCGCTCCGCAGATCGACGCGCTGCTCTTGCCCGATTCCAGCGATGCCGCGCCGACGCTCGCCGCCGCACTGGCTGCGAGTGGAGTCACGCGCGGCCGGGTCCAGTTCCTCGGCTCCGGCCAGTGGGACGACCCGCGCATCCTGAACAGCCCGGCGCTGGTCGGCGGCTGGTTCCCCGCGCCCGCCAAGCAGGGCTACGACGACTTTGCGCGAAAATATCGAGCAGCCTACGGATCGACGCCGCCGCGGAACGCGACGCTCGCCTACGACGCAACCGTGCTTGCCATCGGGCTCGTGCGCCAATACGGGGCGGATCGCTTCCAGGCCTCGGTGCTGACCAGCCCCAACGGCTTCGCCGGCGTCGACGGCGTGTTCCGCTTCATGCCGAGCGGGCTGACCGAGCGGCGCTTCGCGGTCTACGAAGTGACCGGCTCCGGCGCGCGCATCGTATCGCCGGCGGCGCGGACTTTTGCAGCGGGCGGCTGAGCGCTTTCAGGCCGCGCCGGCCGCATCGCCGAGAATCCAGTCGCGGAAAGCTGTGATCTTTCGCGAGCGGCTGCGCGCCTCTTGATAGACAAGCCAGTAGTGCGTCCCCGCCTCCTGCCGCACGAACGGGAAGGGCTGCACGAGAAGCCCCGACGCCAGCTCCTCGGCGAAGAAGTCGGGCATCAGGATTGCGACGCCCTGGCCGGCGAGCGCCGCGCGTCCGGCGAGCTGCTGGTTGAGGAGCCGGATGCCGCCCGTCCGGCTGGAAAGATCGGGAGCGGTAACGCCCGCGGCCTCGAAC
>JBOHKB010000011.1:0-2310 GCA_050728815.1 Propylenella sp. | reverse complement strand
AGATCCTCCGCCAGTGGTCGTCGCTGCACCCCGAGTTCATCTTCCTGCCGCGGAAATTCAAGATCGCTGTCACCGGCGCGCCGGTCGACCGTGCCGCCATCCAGTTCCACGACATCGGCTACCAGGTGAAGCGGAACGACAAGGGCGCGCTCGGCTTTGCCGTCTATATCGGCGGCGGCATGGGGCGGACGCCGATGCTCGGCAAAAAGATCCGCGACTTCCTGCCGGAGGCAGACCTGCTCGCCTACTCCGAGGCGATTCTTCGCGTCTACAACATGCACGGCCGCCGCGATAACAAGTTCAAGGCGCGGATAAAGATCCTCGTCCACGAAGCCGGCATGGAGAACATCGCCGAGCAGGTCGAGGCAGAGTTCGAGGCGAACCGCGGCGGCGTGCTCAGCCTGCCCGAAGAGGAAGTGCGCCGCATCGCCGCCTACTTCGCGCCGCCCGATTACGAGGAGCGGCCGGCGGCGAGCGCGGCGTTGGAGCGCGCGCGGCGTACCGATCCGGCATTCGACCTCTGGGTCCGCAACAATCTCAGCCCGCATCGCATGCCCGGCTACGGGATTGTCACGATTTCCTTGAAGCCGACCGGCGGCGTGCCGGGCGACGCCACCGCCGACCAGCTCGACGCCGTGGCCGACATCACCGAGCGCTATTCGCACGGGGAAGTGCGGGTCAGCCACGAGCAGAACCTCGTGCTGCCGCACGTGGCGCTCGACGAAGTGAAGGACGTCTACGACGCGCTCGTCGCCGCCCGCCTCGCCAACGCCAATGCCGGGCTCATCACCGACATCATCTGCTGCCCGGGGCTCGACTACTGCTCGCTCGCCAACGCCCGCTCGATCCCTGTCGCGGAGCGCATCTCGGAGCGCTTTGCCGACGCCCACCGGCAGGAGGAGATCGGCGCGCTGAAGATCAAGATTTCCGGCTGCATCAACGCCTGTGGCCACCACCATGCGGGCCACATCGGCATTCTGGGCGTCGACCGGAAGGGCGAGGAATTCTACCAGATCACGCTCGGCGGATCGGGCGACGAGACCGCCTCCATCGGAGAGATCGTCGGCAAGGGATTCTCCACCGACGAGATCGTCGACGCAGTGGAGACCCTCGTCGACACCTACGTCGCGACGCGCGAAAGCACGGGCGAGACGTTCCTGGAGACATACCGACGGGTCGGCCCCGCTCCGTTCAAGGAGGCGCTCTATGGCGCTGCTTGAGGCGATCGCGCGCCCGCTCGACCCAGAGAATCCCGCAATCGCGCATGCATGGCTGCTGAACGAACGCCTGGCGAGGCTCCCGACGCACGAGCTGCTCGATGACGTCATCCACCAGGAGTTTGCCGGGCGCTTGGCGCTCGTTTCGAGCTTCGGCGCCGAATCCGTCGTGCTCCTGCATCTCGCCGCGTCGGTCGATCAGTCGGTTCCGGTGATCTTCATCGACAGCGGCAAGATGTTCGGCTCGACGCTCCGCTATCGCGACGCGATCGTCGAGCGGCTCGGCCTGACCGACGTGCGCGTGGCGCGGCCCGACCCGGCGACGCTTGCGACGCAGGACACGGACTCAGGTCTCTGGCTGCGCGAGCCGGACAAATGCTGCGCAATCCGCAAGGTGGCGCCGCTGGCCCGGGCGTTGACGGATTTCGACGCCTGGATTTCGGGCCGCAAGCGCTACCAGGGCGGCAGGCGCGCCGCGCTGCCGCTGGCGGAGGCGGATGGCGAGCGCATCAAGATCAATCCGCTGGCGAACTGGTCGAAGGAGGACGTGCAGGCCTATCGGCAGCGGTACGATCTGCCGGAGCACCCGCTTGTCGCCGACGGTTTTCGCTCGATCGGCTGCATGCCCTGCACCACCCGCGTCGCCGAAGGGGAGGACGAGCGCGACGGGCGCTGGCGCGGCACCGACAAGACCGAGTGCGGCATCCATCTCGGCCTCGCTTCGTTCGAGACCGACGGAAGCGGCATATGAGCGGCGCCTCCGACACGATCTGGCGCGACGGCCGGTTTCAGCCCGACCAATGGATTCGCCACACGCCTGGCTCGGCGCTCCTTGCTGGCGACTATCCGCTGCTCGTCCCGCTGAAGGAACTGCTCGCGGACACTGAGCGGTTTCTGTCGCACGAGGGTCCGCTCGGCGCGGAGGTGCTGGCCGGGGAGCCCGTCCGCGAGCTCGAGCCCCACCTCTCCCGGCTCTCGCTGATCGCGCTCTCCTTCCCCGCGTTCAGCGACGGCCGCTCCTATTCGGCGGCGCGGCTTCTCCGCGAGCGTCTCGCCTATCGCGGCGAGCTGAGAGCCGTCGGCGATGTGCTCG
>JBOHKB010000010.1:0-10801 GCA_050728815.1 Propylenella sp. | reverse complement strand
GCCGGACGGTAGGCAAAGGCGCGCCGGGTCTCCTCCAGCCGCTCCTCGATCGACTTCAGGCTCGCCTCGATATGGGCAAGCGCGAGCCGCGAATGGCTCGGGTCGTCGATGAGCCGAGCGATGCGCTCTATCTGCGTTTCAAGATCGGCGGTGGTCGCCGGCAGGTTCTGCGGCAGCCGGTCGATGCGCGCGGCGATGCCCTGCAGGACTTCGCCGAGATTCGCCTCTCCACCACCAAGCGCCGGAAGCGAGCGCAGCTCGCGACGAAGCGCGACGATATCGCCGCGCAGCTCGGCGATGTCTTCGACCGACGGGAATTCGCCGTCGGAAGAACTCGCGAGCGTGATCGTCTCAAGCTTCCGCTCGAGCCGCGCGAACCGCTCCTCCGAGATATCGGAGGCGCCGCGGTCGCCGAGTGCTTCGCGGGCGCTTTCCGCGACCCGTCGCGCGAGCCGCTCGACTTCCTCCTCGGAGATGCCGGGGTAGGCGCCTTCCGCGATCCGCCGTTCCAGCCGGTGGATGTCCTCCTCGGAAATACCGGCGGCGATCGCTTCGGCGATCCGCCGTTCCAGCCGGTGGATGTCCTCCTCGGAAATGCCGGCGGCGATCGCTTCGGCGATCCGCCGCTCCAGTCGCTCGAACTGTCCCTCGATGTCCTTGGGAGCGCTCTTGGCGATGGCCTTCTCCAGGCGGTCGAAGCGATCCGGCGGGATCGCCGCGTCGGCGAGCTTCCGCTCGAGCCGGTCGAACCGGTCCTCCGGCAGCGCACGGATGGCGGAATCGACGCGGTCGAACAGCTCCGTCAGGCGCGCCGGGTCGATGCTTCTTCCCTTGAGCAGCTCGAGCCGGCTGACGACGCCCTCGAGCTGCGTCTGCAGCGCCCGGAGGTCCGGCCCCTTGCCGTTGCCGAAGCCGGCAATCCGCTCCTCGATCGCCTCCAGCCGCAACGAGAGCGGCGTTGGCGCATCGGGGGCGCCGAGCGTGCTGACGCGCTCGGAGATTTCCTGCAGCATCCGCGCGAACGGGCGGAACTGATCGCTCGACGCCTCGGCGCGCCGGGCAACCTCGTCGAGCTGCCGCTGCATGTGGTCGATCCGCGCTTCGAGCGGCTGGATCTGCGCGCGCGACAGATGTTCCGCCTGCTTGGCGACTTGCGCGGAGAGCTGGTCGAGCTTGTCGCCAAGCGCATCCACGTCGCGGCGGGCGCCGGTCGCGTCCTGCGCATCGATGGCGTCGGCAAGCATATCGATCTTGTGCGTCAGTCCCGCGATGAGCTCCGTCGATACGCTGTCTTCCTGTTCATCGACGGCGCTTGCGAGCGCGCCGAGCCGGCGCTCGATCCTCGAAAGCGCCTCGCCGTCTGCGGCGCGGTCCCGGTCGAAACGGGCGGCGAATTCGGCGAGCCGTTCTTCGAGAGCCGAAAGGTCGGGGGTGCGTCCGCTCTCTTCGACCTGGTGGAGCAGGGCCGACAGCTCGGACAGGCGCCGATCGAGATCGGCGGCTTCCGCCATACGCTGCTGCCGCCCGCCCTGCAGCTCGGAGGCGAGCGTGCCGAGCTGGTTCTCGATGCTTCGAAGCTGGGCGGCGTCGCTCAGCGTCTCCGGCAGCGCATCGAGTCGCTCGGCGAGGCCGAGGATGCGCTCGCCGATCCGCCCCACCTCCTCCTGCGAGGCGATCGTCTGCAGCTGGCGGCGCAGTCCGTCCACCCGGTCGAGAAGCTCTTCGGGCGAGGCAAGGTGGTGGACGAGCCCTTCCATCCGGTCGAAGCGTTCGAGGATGGCGCTCTGGTTCTCCCGGATCGCGTCGAAGCCGGGGATTTCGATCTCCACGTCGTCGAGCCGCTCGGTCAGTCCGACCAGCCGGTCTTGGATGTCGCCTAGGCGATTGCCGGCCATGTTGCGGGCGGCGTTCACCTTGACTTCCATCTCGCCGAGCCGGGCGTTGATCTGTTCCAGCGCAGCACCGACGCTGCCGTGGTTGCGGGTGAGGTCCTCGATCTCGCCAAGCAGCTCGATCAGCTCCTGCCGCACCGGCTCGATCTGATTCTGGTCGACTGTCGTCTGCAGGGCGTCGATGCGTGCCTCGATCTCGGCGAACTGGCGCTGCATCTCGGCCGCCGCTTCCGCCTCGCGCCGCGCCTCGGCAAGCCGCGCCAGGCGCTCCCTCTCGGCGGCCTCGGCATGGCGGAGCGCCTCGGCCTCGGCTGCTTCGGCCCGGCGCCTGGCCTCAGCTGCCTCCTCGTCGGCCCGGCGCTTGGCCTCGGCGATTTCCTCCATCCGGCGCCTGACCTCCGCCTCCGCGTCCTCGGCGCGGCGTCTGGCTTCCGTGGCCTCCTCGTCGGCTCGACGCATGGCCTCGGTTTCGGCCGCGCGTCTTGCCGCGTCCGCTGCCGCCTCCTCCTCCGCTTCAAGCTGCCAAGCCTCGGCCGCCGCTTCGGCTTCGCGCCGAACGCGCTCCGCCTCTGCCATGCGCCTCAGTTCGGCCCTCTCGGCGGCATAGTCCGGATCGATCGCAAGCGAAGGATCGGCGCGACGCTCGGCCTCGCGCTCGGCCTCGATTTCGGGCGCTGCCTCTGCCGACGTGGCGCGGCTTTGCAGCCGCCGGCTCAGGGCCTCGAGGCGCGCCTCAAGCCGATCGAGGCTATAGGTGACGAAGTCGCGCTTGCCGGCCTCCGCGCGCACTGCTTGCGCTTCGGGCTTCGCCGTCCGGCTCTGACGTTCGATCGCGTCGAGGCCTTCGGCGAGCTTCCGGATCGCCTGCTCCAGCTCCGCGGCGCTGGTCGCGGGGGGACGCGCGTCGAGCTGCTCGGCAATTCGTTGGCGACTGCCGCGCCCCACCTGTGACAGCCGGCCCTGTTCGTCGAAGCGGGCGTCCACCAGGTCGTCGAACATGAGGTCGGGCTCGAGTCCCGTCTGCTGATCGCGATTGTCGGTGGACGCTTTACCCGCCTTGGCGCTCCGTGAGGTTCGCGCGTTCATCAGTGCTCCTCGGGGCGGAATTTAGCGCAGGAAAGCGCGTCCTCGGACCGCGAATCGTCCGTGATCCGCCCCTAACTGAAGATGATCGTAACGAAGGTAAATAGCGGGTTAACCGGGCGGGCTTATTTCCGGAAAATTAACCACAAGCGTTTAGATTCCTTAACGCTGCGGAAGCGGAGATCCGAGGATTCGCCGGCTAGGTTACTTTGACGTTAGCGTGACCTCGCCGCTCCGAATCGATCCCGTTTCTCCTTGAAGGAGCTCGACTTTTGCGAGCACAACAACCCGAGAACAACCATGCAGACGACCTTCACCATCGGCGAGCTGGCGCGAGAATACGGCGTTACCCACAGGACGCTTCGCTTTTACGAGGATAAGGGGCTTATCAGCCCGCGCCGGCAAGGCATGAACCGCCTCTATTCCCGGCGCGACCGCGCCCGCCTGAAACTGGTGATTCTCGGCAAGAAGGTCGGCTTCCCGCTCGCCGAAATCAAGGAAATGCTGAAGCTCTACGATCTGAAGGAGGGGGAGGCGCCGCAGCTGCAGGAGGCGCTTGCCCGCTTTGGCGAGCAGGTCGGATTTCTGCGGCGGCGGAAGCAGGACATCGAGCAGGCGATCGACGAATTGACGCGCACCATGGACATCGTTTCCGGTATGCTGCGCGACCGCCAGACCGGCGAGGCGCGGATTGCGCACGAGGCCGCCGCGTAGGTCGCCTCGAGCGTCACGCCTCGATCGGCCCACCGTAACGGAACACCGTCCATGCCCACCTACAGCGCTCCCGTCGACCATGTTCTTTTCCTGCTTCGGGACGTGCTCGGCTACGAACGCTACTCCAACCTCGCGGGTTTTGCCGATGCGCCGCTCGACACGGTGGAGGCAGTGCTTGGGGAGGCGGCGCGTTTCTGCGAGGAAGTGCTGCAGCCGCTGAACCGCACCGGCGATATCGAGGGCTGCACCCGCCACGACGACGGCTCGGTGACGACGCCCTACGGCTTCAAGGACGCGTATCGCGCCTATGCTGAAGCCGGCTGGGTCGGACTATCTGCCGATCCGGAATATGGCGGGCAGGGGCTGCCCTACACGCTCGCCGCGATTCTGAACGAGTTCGTCACCTCCGCCAACATGGCGTGGGGCATGTATACCGGACTCACGCAGGGCGCGATCGCTGCGCTGACGCTGCACGGCTCGGCGGAGCAGAAGGCGCTCTACCTGCCAAAGCTCGTGTCGGGCGAATGGACCGGCACGATGAACCTGACGGAGCCGCATTGCGGCACCGACCTCGGGCTCATCAAGACCAAGGCGGCTCCTGCCGCTGACGGCAGCTATTCCCTCACCGGCCAGAAGATCTTCATCTCGGCGGGCGAGCACGACCTCGCCGAGAACATTGTGCACCTGGTGCTCGCCCGCATTGAAGGCGCGCCGGAAGGGACCAAGGGGATTTCGCTCTTCGTGGCGCCGAAATTCCTGCCTGGCGCGAACGGCGCTCCCGGCAAGCGGAACGCCCTCTCCTGCGGCTCGATCGAAGCGAAGATGGGTATCCACGGCAACGCCACCTGCGTCATGAACTACGACGGCGCGACAGGATGGCTGGTCGGCGAGCGCGAGAAGGGTCTTCGCGCGATGTTCACGATGATGAACGACGCGCGGCTCGGCGTCGCCGTTCAGGGGCTGGCGCTGTCGGAGGTCGCTTACCAGAACGCTGTCAACTACGCCCGCGAGCGCCGGCAGGGGCGGGCGCTGACCGGCGCACAGGAGCCCGGCAAGAGTGCCGATCCCATCATCGTCCACCCCGACGTGCGCCGCATCCTGATGTCGATCCGCGCCTTCAACGAGGCCGCGCGGGCGCTTTTCCTGTGGACGGCGCTTCGGGGCGACGTCGCGCGGAAATCGGGCGATGCCGCCGACCGGCAGGCGGCCGACGACACGATGGGGCTGCTGACGCCGGTGCTGAAGGGTGTCCTTACCGATAAGAGTTTCCAGAACACCGTCGACGCCCAGCAGATCTTCGGCGGCCACGGCTACATCGCCGAGCACGGCATGGAGCAGTTCGTGCGCGACGCCCGCATCGCCATGATCTACGAGGGCGCGAACGGCATCCAGGCGCTCGACCTCGTCGGCCGCAAGTTGCCGAAGGACGGCGGCCGTTCGGTGATGGCCTTCTTCAACGAGGTCGCGGCGTTCGTTAAGGAGAACGAGGCGAACCAGGCGCTGGCGGCGTTCCTTGCGCCGCTCAAGGCCGGGCTCGGCCATCTGCAGCAGGCGACCATGTGGTTCATGCAAAACGCGCTTGCCAAGCCCGACAATGCCGGCGCCGGCTCCACCGACTACATGCATCTCTTCGGGCTGGTCGCGCTCGGCTACATGTGGGCGCGGATGGCCAAGGCCTCGGCCGAAAAGCTTGCGGACGGCACCGACGGCCGCGCGGCTTTCTACGAGACGCGGCTCACGCTCGGAAAATTCTTCATGGAGCGGACGATGCCGGAGACCGCGGCGCACTTGGCGCGCATTTCATCAGGTGCGGCGACCATGATGAAGCTGCCGGCGGAGGCGTTTTAGAATGGCGAACCGATCCGATCTCATGCCTTGGATAGAAGAAAGTTTGCGGGCGCGCGGGGGTACCGCATCCATAACCGAAATCGCCCGAGACATTTGGGAGGCGCACGAATCCGATCTTAGGGCTTCGGGACCTCTCTTCTACAATTGGCAGTACGATATGCGTTGGGCCGGCCAAAAGCTGCAACTGATGGGGCGCCTATCCAAGAAGGCGGGTAGGAGAGGAGAATGGTCGCTTCGAAAATGAGAGGACTGGGTCGCGGCCTCAAGTAGACATTTCGGCGCGATGCACCTCATGTTGGGTCGGGTCCTTGATCTCGATAGTGCGACCAAGGCAAGTCGACTAGAGCAGCTCTTTCCGTTCTCCGGCGAAAGGTGCATACCGCCGCCGGGGCCGCCCAACGGAAATGCCGGCCGGAGGAGGCATCCATGCCCGAAGCCTACATCTACGATCACGTTCGCACGCCCCGCGGGCGCGGTAAGAAGGACGGCGCGCTGCACGAAGTGCCGACGGTCCGCCTCGCCGCCACCGCGCTGAAAGCCATCCGCGACCGCAACGAGCTCGACACGCATCTTGTCGATGACGTGATCCTGGGCTGCGTCGATCCGATCGGCGAGGCGGGCGGCAACGTCGCCCGTTCCGCGATTTTCGCGGCGGACTACGGCACGCACGTGCCGGGCATGCAGATCAACCGCTTCTGCGCCTCCGGGCTGGACGCGGTGAACCTCGCCGGAGCGCAGGTGAAGACCGGCCACCACGACATGGTGGTGGCGGGCGGGGTGGAATCGATGTCCCGCGTCGGCATCGGCAGTTCGGGCGGCGCTTGGCCGGTCGATCCGGAAGTGGCGGTTCCGTCGTACTTCCTGCCGCAGGGCGTCTCCGCCGATTTGCTTGCCACGAAATACGGGATCAGCCGCGACGATTGCGACGAATACGCGGTGGAAAGCCAGAAGCGCACGGCTGCCTCGTGGGGCGACGGCCGCTTCAAGAAATCGGTGACGCTCGTGACCGACATCAACGGCCTGACCCTCCTCGACCGCGACGAACACCCGCGCCCTGACACCAACATGCAGGGGCTCGCCGCGCTCAACCCGTCGTTCGAGATCGTCGGCCAGATGGGCGGCTTCGATGCGGTCGCCATCCAGGCGCATCCCGAGGTCGAGAAGATCAAGCACGTGCACCATGCCGGCAATTCGTCCGGCATCGTCGATGGCGCCGCCGCGGTGCTCGTCGGCAACGAGGAGGGCGGCAAGGCCGCCGGGCTCAAGCCGCGCGCGAAGATTCGCGCCTTCGCCAATATCGGCTCCGACCCGGCGCTGATGCTGACCGGCCCGATCGACGTGACAAAGAAGGTGCTGAAGCGCTCCGGCATGGAGCTTTCCGATATCGACCTCTTCGAGATCAACGAGGCTTTCGCCTCCGTCGTGCTCCGCTACGAGCAGGCGCTCGACCTCGACCCGGAGAAGGTGAATGTCAACGGCGGCGCGATCGCCATGGGTCATCCGCTCGGCGCCACCGGCGCGATGATTCTCGGTACCGTGCTCGACGAGCTTGAGCGGCGCGACCTTCAGACCGCGCTCGTGACTCTGTGCATCGGCGCAGGCATGGGCACGGCGACCATCATCGAGCGGTTGTAGCCATGCCGAAGATCGACGTCGCCGCCGTTCCCGAAGCCGGCGGCACCAACTATCCGCCGCCATTCGACGCTATCGCCAAGGGACGCTTCCGCAAGCGACTCGGCAATGCCGGCGGCCTGACGCAGTTCGGCGTCAACATCTGCCGGCTTCAGCCGGGCGCCGGGTCGTCGCAGCGTCATTGGCACGAGGAGGCGGACGAGTTGGTCTACATGCTGGAAGGGGAAGCGGTGCTGATCGAGGACGAGGGGGAGACCGCGCTTGGGCCCGGCGACGTTGCCACGTTCAAGGCCGGAGCCCGCAACGGACATCACCTCGTTAACCGCTCGAACCGCGACGCCTTGTTTCTCGAGGTCGGCACGCGCCTGCCCAATGGCCGCGCCGAGTACTCTGATATCGACATGCAGGTCGTAACGAAGGATGGCGCGTCGCGCTACCTGCACAAGGACGGCACGCCCTACTGAGGCCAACGATGACCTACGAAAACTTCCGCCTCGAAACCGGCGCGGACGGCGTCGCGCTCGTCACCTGGGACATGCCGGGCCGCTCGATGAACGTCTTCACCGCGAAGGCGATGGAGGAGCTCGACGCGATCGTCGATCGCGTCGCCGGCGACACGGCGGCAAAGGGCGCGATCGTCGTGTCGGGAAAGAAGGACTTTTCCGGCGGCGCGGACATCACCATGCTGAATGGGCTTTTCGCTCCGTTTCAGCGCCGGCTGAAAGAGGACCCGCTAAAGGCGAAGGAAGAGTTGCTCCGCGAATCGAGCCGTATGTCGCGCCTCTACCGCAAGCTCGAAACCTGCGGAAAACCCTTTGTTGTCTGCGTGCACGGCGCCTGTATGGGCGGCGCGACTGAATTGGCGCTCGCGGCGCACGGCCGCGTCATGGCCGACGACAAGACGACCCGGATGGCGCTGCCGGAGGTGAAGATCGGCCTTTTCCCGGGCGCCGGCGGCACGCAGCGCGTGCCGCGCATGACCGACAACATGCAGGCGGCGCTGGAGATGATGCTGAAGGGCTCCAACATCGACCCGGCGAAGGCCAAGACGATGAAGCTCGTCGACGAGGTCGCGCCGCGGGAGAAGCTGGTCGAGACCGCGCGAAAGATGCTCGCGGCCGGGCTCGACCCAACGAAGCCTTGGGACAAAAAGGGCTACAGACTGGAAGGTCCGGCGCGAATCTTCTCGCCTGCGGGTTTCCAGCTCTGGCCGGCTGCCAACGCCATCTATCGCAAGGAGACTTACGACAACTATCCGAGCGCCCGCGCCATCCTCCAATGCGTGTTCGAGGGGCTCCAACTCGATATGGACCGGGCTCTGATGGTGGAAAGCCGCTACTTCGCGCACGTGCTGCAGACGAAGGAAGCGGCGGCGATGATCCGCTCGCTCTTCGTTTCGATGCAGGAGCTGAACAAGGGCGCGCGGCGTCCGCCCGGCGTGCCGAAGCGGGACATCAAGAAGCTCGGAGTCCTCGGCGCCGGCTTCATGGGCGCCGGTATCGCTTACGTCTCGGCCGAGGCCGGCATCGAGGTCGTGCTGATTGACCGCGACCAGGAATCCGCCGAGAAGGGCAAGGCGCACTCCGCCGACCTGATGGACAAGGCGATCCAGCGGAAGCGCGCAACGCCGGCGGATAAGGAGGCGCTGCTCAGCCGCATCCATCCGACCGCCGACTATGCCGACCTCGACGGCTGCGACCTCGTGATTGAAGCTGTGTTCGAGGACCGCGGCGTGAAGGCCGATGCGACCAAGAAAGCGATGGCGCATCTCTCGGCCGACGCGATCTTCGCCTCAAACACCTCGACGCTGCCGATCGCATCGCTTGCCGCGAACTACAAGGACGCGCAGAAATTCATCGGCATCCACTTCTTCTCGCCGGTCGACCGCATGATGCTGGTCGAGGTGATCCTCGGGAAGGAGACGGGCGAGGAAGCGCTCGCGACGGCGCTCGACTATGTTCGCGCGATCAGGAAGACGCCGATCGTCGTTAACGATTCGCGCGGCTTCTATGCCAACCGCTGCGTCATGGCATATCTCCTCGAAGGCCACCTGATGCTTGCCGAAGGCGTGCCGGCGGCGATGATCGAGAATTGCGCGCGCATGGCCGGTATGCCGGTCGGACCGCTCTCGCTTACCGACGAGGTCGGAGTCGATCTCGCCTGGAAGATCCTTCAGGCGACCAAGAAGGACGCCGGCACCGAGATCCTGGTCGATCCGGCGCAGGAAAAGCTCCTGGAGGAAATGGTCGTGAAGCGCGAGCGCTTCGGCCGCAAGAATTCTAAGGGTTTCTACGACTATGCCGGCCGCGAGAAGGCGCTTTGGCCGGGCCTCGCCGACATCTTTCCGCAGAAGCGCGGCGATGATTTCGACGTGACTGAGCTGAAGCAGCGTTTGCTGGTCACGCAGGCGCTCGAAGCCGCGCGCACGGTCGAGGAGGGCGTCGTCACCGATCCGCGCGAAGCCGATGTCGGTTCGATCCTCGGATTCGGCTTCGCGCCCTACACCGGCGGAACGCTCTCCTACATCGACTTCATGGGCGCTGCGGAATTCGTCGCGCTTGCCGAACGGCTGGCGAAGAAGCATGGGCCCCGGTTCAAGCCGCCGGCCCTGGTGAAGGAGATGGCGAAGAACAGCGAGACGTTCTACGGCCGCTTCGGTGGGGCGAAGGCGGCATAGGCTGCGCCGCCGCTACCCGGCGCTCACCCAATCCTCACCATCACGGATATTTCGGGTTCCACAGCCGGCTGAAAGGACTATATTCCCAGGCGGCTGGCGGGAGGACGGAGCCCATGTGGAACCACGAATCCGTCTGGGGCGCGCTCGACGCGCTCGCCGCGCGGCATGGCTTGAGCCCCTCGGGCCTCGCCAAGCAGGCCGGGCTGGACCCGACCGCGTTCAACCCCTCAAAACGGCATGGCCATGACGGACGCCCGCGCTGGCCCTCGACGGAATCGATCGCCAAGGTGCTCGCCGCCACCGGCGAGTCGCTCGAAGGTTTTGTCGGGCTGACACGCCGCCGGGGCGCGCCACGCGAGATTCCGATCGAAGGCAGCGTACCGGGCGTGCCGCTCCTCGGCATGGCAGAGGCCGGCTCGGGCGGCTTCTTCGACGACGGCGGCTATCCGGCCGGGCACGGCTGGGACGAGATCGCGTTTCCTGGCCTCGCTGAAGACTCGGCCTACGCGCTGAAAGTCTCGGGCGATTCCATGCTGCCGCTCTACCGCGACGGCGATGTCGTCATAGTATCGCCGTCGACGCAGATTCGGCGCGGCGACCGCGTCGTCGTTCGCACCGCCGACGGCGAGGTCATGGCCAAGACGCTGATCCGCCAGACTTCCAGGGAGCTGGAGCTCGGGTCGTTCAACCCCGCACATCCCCCGCGCGTCGTGACGCTTCGCGACGTGGACTGGGTCGCGCGCATCCTCTGGGCGAGCCAGTAAGGCGAACTACGCTACGCGCTCTCGCGCCGGCTAAATAGCTCCGGCTTCTGACCGGGTTCAAACACATCTGAGATGCGGGCCTTGAGAAAGGCTCGGGGGTCTCCGAAGCTGAAGTTTGCGAAGACAGCAACTTCAGGAGGACCCCCGATGCAGGTTTTTGGCCTGCCTGGCCATGTTATCCGCAATGGCCG
>JBOHKB010000009.1:0-4736 GCA_050728815.1 Propylenella sp. | reverse complement strand
CGCCGAAGCTGATCCGCAGCCACCCGGCCTTCATCCGCGCTTACGACCTTTTGCAGGACGGTGCCGAAGACCTCCGGCCGCTTCCCTTCTCCGAGCGTCGTCCGCGCCTTGAAGCGTTCGTCGCGCGCCACGCCTCGCCGCGGATCGACGTCTCGCCGCTCGTCTCATTCGACGGGTGGGAACACCTCGCGCGGCTCCGCGCCGAACCGCCGCTCGACGGCTGCGTCAACGAGGTCGCCGAAGGCCTGATGCTGAAGCGCTGGGATTCCGCCTACATGCCAGGCCGGCCAAAGGGGCCTTGGTTCAAGTGGAAGCGCGACCCGCATGTTGTCGATGCAGTGCTGATGTATGCTCAGCGCGGCCACGGCAAGCGTTCGTCCTACTATTCCGACTACACGTTCGGCGTTTGGGCGGGTCCGGACGATGCGTCCGAGCTGGTGCCGGTCGGAAAAGCCTATTTCGGCTTCACCGATGAGGAGCTTCGCGCGCTCGACCGCTATGTCCGCAACAACACGGTGGAGCGTTTTGGGCCGGTGCGCGCCGTGCGCGCCGACAAGGACCGTGGACTGGTGCTGGAAGTCGCCTTCGAGGGGCTGAACCGGTCCACGCGCCACCGCTCCGGCATCGCTATGCGCTTCCCCAGAATCAGCCGGCTCCGCTGGGACAAGCCGCCGGCGGAGGCGGACAGGCTGGAGACGCTTGAGAAGCTCCTGCCGCGCAGCGAAGGGTGAGCCCGCGATCTGCGAGTACGCAAGCGCTTGCCGCTTGGCCGGGTGCGGCCTAGTTAGGCGCGACCAGCACGGGACAAAGCCATGTCGCAGCGCCTCACGCGCTTTCTCGGGGATACGCCGCTCCGCGTCGCCGTGCGGCTGCTGGTCATTTCCTTCGTCGTCGGGCTGGTGCTCGCCGCGCTCAACATCCACCCGTTCCAGATCTACGAATCGGTCGAGCGACTCATACGCCGCATCTACAACATGGGCTTTGCGTTCTTCACCGATGCGTTCGACTATCTGATCGCCGGGGCGATAATCGTCGTGCCGCTCTTCATCCTCATGCGACTGTTCAAGATTGGGGGAAGCATGCGGCGGTCGGATTGAGGCGGGGGCAGATCGACCGGTAGTCCCATGGAAACGACTTCGAGGTAACGCGAGACAGACAATGGCGCACCGACGTCTGCTCCGAGCGACAGTGACCGCACTCGTGCTCGCCGGAACGCCGGCCGTGGCGTCGGCCGAGGACGGCGTGTGCCGGCCGAAGAAGATCGTCCGCTATCTCGACGTGGACCTCTCGGTGTTGCCGGCGAGCGGGCCGGCCGACCAGGCGGTGACGCTCTCCGCGCGCTGCCTCCCGGCAGACCGCCCGGTGATCGTCTGGAGCGGGCAGAGCTTTGACGACGTGCGTCCGGTCGCGACCGGGTCGATCGATTCCGCCGGACGTTTCGGCGCCGACGCGACGGTCCCTGCCGACGCTGAGCCCGGGGAAAAATACTTCTTCGCTATCATGATCGACGACCATATCGTCGGCACCGGCGCGTTCGAGGTCGACAAGCCGGCTGAGCCCGCGGCGCGGTAGTCTCGGCCTAATCGCGGAAGGCTGGCCGGCTTGGCCGGCCGCCGCCGGTGGTTTATGGCGATGCGCCCGAGGCGGAAACCCTGACATGATCGAGGGCAGCGCGGATGCGCCGACGCGCGCCTTCGCTGGAGAAAGCATTCGCCCGTTCGAGGTGACGCACGCGGCGGTTTTCCGCCTCGCGGTGCCGATGACTCTCGCCTATCTCTCGGTGCCGCTGATCGGCGTCATCGATACGGTGGTGATCGGTCAGCTCGGCGTTGCGGCGCTGATCGGCGGCATCGCCGTGGGCGCGATCATCCTCGACATCCTGTTCACAACTTGCAACTTCCTGCGCTCCGGCACGACAGGGCTCACGGCGCAGGCGGTTGGCGCCGCGGACAGGTCGGAGATTGTCGCGGTGCTGCTGCGGGCGCTGATTGTCGCGGGAGTGATCAGCGTCGTGGTGCTCGTTCTGCAGGTCCCGTTCATCGAGGTGGCCGTTTGGTTCATGGATCCGGGGCCGGCCGTCGTCGCGCCGATCTACGACTATCTCTACATCCGCATCTGGGAAACCCCGCTTACGCTTGCGAACTATGCGCTGCTCGGCTGGCTGGTCGGCCTCGGCCGCTCGATGATCGTGCTCGGCGTGCAAACGCTTCTGGCGGGCCTCAACGTCCTTTTCTCGGTCTGGTTCGTTCTGTGGCTCGACCTCGGCGTGCCGGGCGTCGCCTGGGCGTCCGTGCTGGCGGAAGCGCTAATCGTGTTGGCGCAGATCCCGATCGTGCTGAAGCTCGCGCCGCTTTCGGTGATGCCGTCATGGGTGCGCATCTTCGAGCGGCGCGGCTTCTCGCGCCTCATCGGCGTCAACCGCGACATCATGATCCGCTCCTTCGTGCTCCTCTTCGCCTTCGCCTTCTTCACCCGGCAGGGCGCTCAGTACGGCGCGGTCGTCCTTGCCGCCAACGCCATCCTGATGCACTTCTTCGTCGTGGGCGGCTACTTCCTCGACGGCTTCGCGACGGCCGCCGAACAGCTTGCCGGCCGCGCGGTCGGCGCGCGCTTCCGCCCGGCCTTCGAGCGCACCGTGCGGCTGACCATGCTGTGGGGATTTAGCACGGGCGTCGTGCTCAGCCTCGTCTATCTCGCGTTCGGCCCGCTTATCATCGACCTGATGACGACCGCCGGCGACGTGCGCGCCGTGGCGCGAGAATTCCTGCCGTGGGCGGTGCTGACCCCGATTGCCGGCGTGATCGCCTTCCAGATGGACGGCATCTTCATCGGCGCCACCTGGTCGCGCGACATGCGCAACATGATGCTCTTGTCGGCGGCGATCTATCTCGCCGCGTGGGCGGCGCTCACGCCGCTTTTCGGCAATCACGGTCTTTGGATGGCGCTGCTCATCTTTCTCTCGGCGCGCAGCTTCACGTTCCACTGGCGCATGCGCCGCCTCCTGCCGCGGACGTTTCCGGCGAAACCATAGTCAGCCGGTCGCCGCTTTCCCGCCGGTTGGGAAAAACATTCCGGCCACCTCGCTCGCGGGGATCGGCTGGCTGTAGAAATATCCCTGGATCTCCGTGTAGCCCTCGGCTCTCACGGCGTTCAGCTGCTCCTCGGTTTCCACGCCCTCCGCCGTCATCTCGACGCCGAGACTGCCGCCGAGGGTCGCCACCGCCTTGATGATGGCGCGCGCTTCCGCACTGCTCGACACGCCGCGGACGAACGAGCCGTCAATCTTGATCTTGTCGAACGGAAAACTCCGCAGATAGCTCAGCGACGAATAGCCCGTGCCGAAGTCGTCCATCGCGATCTTCACGCCGAGCTTTCGGAGCATGTGGAGCGTCTTGAGCGTCGCTTCGTTGTCCTTCAGGAGCGCGGTTTCGGTGATCTCCAGCACGAGGCGGTTCGGCGGCAGACCGGCCGCCGACAGCGCGCCGACGACCGTCGATACCAGATCGTCGATCTCGAACTGAGCGGCGGCGAGGTTGACCGATACGCTGACAGGCTCCGGCCATGTCGCCGCCTCGGCGCAGGCGTGACGGATTACCCATGCGCCGAGCGGAACGACGAGGCCGGTTTCCTCCATGAGCGGTATGAACTCGCCGGGCGGGACGACGCCGCGCGAGGGATTGCGCCAGCGCACGAGCGCTTCGAAGCCGGTGATCCGCTCTGTCCGCGCGTCGAGGAGCGGCTGATAGTGAAGCTCGAACTCGCCTTTCTGCAGGGCGAGGCGGAGCTCGGTCTCGAGCTTCCGCCGCTCAAGCATGCGCCGGTCCATGCCGGGCTCGAAGAAGCGCTGGACACCGCGGCCCTCGCTCTTCGCCTTTGCGAGCGCGAGGTTCGCGTTCTTGATCAGGAGATCGGGGTCGGTTCCGTCGGTAGGTCCGATGGCGATGCCGACGCTCGCCTCGACGGCGAGCTGGTGTCCGAGCAACTCGAACGGCGGCTTCAGCGCATCGCAAAGCCGCTCGGCCAGCATCGAGGCAGACGTGGGCTGCTTGCAGCCGGTCTGCAGGATGACGAACTCGTCGGCGCCCAACCGCGCCAATGTGTCGGTTTCCCTGAGGTGCTTTGTGAGGCGTCGCGACACGGCCTTCAGCAGCTCGTCGCCGGCCGGATGGCCGAGGCTGTCGTTCACCTCCTTGAACCGGTCGAGGTCGAGACAAAGCACCGCGCAGGATTCGCCCGGCTGTAGTCCAGATAGCGCCTCGGCGGCGCGCTCCTTGAACAGCCCGCGGTTGGCGAGGCCGGTCAGCGCATCGTGGCGCCTCATGTGGGCGATCTCAGCTTCGATGCGGCGGAGTTCGGTGATGTCGTTGTGCGTCGTCACCCAGCCGCCGCCCTGAACGGGGCGCTGGGTGATTGCGAGGACGCGGCCGTCGGCGAGTTCACGCACTTGTGTATCCGACGCGGAGCCGTCACCTTCGGAGACGCCGCCGAAGATTCGGTCCTGGCTCTCTCCGGTCGGGAAAGCGCCGCCGATCGCCATAGCGCCTACTACGTCCTCGGACGCCGTTCCGGGCTTCACCTGGCCAGGCGTCAGGCTATAGGTGGACAAGAACTGCTCGTTGCAGACCGCGAGACGCCCGTCGGCGTCGAACATGACGACGCCCTCGGGCATGTTCGCGAGAACCGCGTTCAGCCGCCGGTTCTGCTCGCGTACCTCTAGTTCCGCCTTCTCCTTGTCC
>JBOHKB010000008.1:0-17332 GCA_050728815.1 Propylenella sp. | reverse complement strand
GGCATGAAGGGCGGCGTGATCAGCGTGAGCGGCAGCGCCGGCGCACGTGCCGGCGACCGCATGCGCCGCGGCCTGATCGCGATCGGAGGCGACGCCGGCGACTATCTGGCGAGCCGCATCATCGGCGGCACCGTGGTCTGCTTCGGCGCGGCGGGCGTATCCCCCGGCTACCTGATGGCGCGCGGCACCGTCGTGATCGCCGGCGGAGCGGCATCGGTGACACCGACCTTCATCGACACCGGCGCGCACGAGCTGGTCGCGATGCGCCTCCTTGCGCGCGGGCTGATCGCGGAAGGAATCGCCGGCGGCGGAGGGCTCGCCGCGCCGCTCCGCCGTCTTGTCGGCGATACCGCGGTACTAGGCAAGGGCGAGATCTTCGTGCCAGAACTGGCGGGAACCTAGCCGCCGGAACACACGTTCCGGCAGTAACCGCGAAGGGAAGCGAGATGCCGATCGTCGATTTGGTGCTCGCCGTGTGCCTGCTCAGCGATCCGACTTCCTGCCGGGAGGAGCACCTCTATTTCGAGTCGCACGGCTCTCTCACCGCCTGCCTGGCGGAGGCCATCCCGACGATGGCGCAATGGGCCGGCGGCCATCCGCAATGGCACATCAAGCGGTTCCACTGCGAATGGGCGGACCTCAACGAGAAGCGAACCTGACAGGCGGAAAATGGTCGTCCTGCGCGCAATCGACGGCAGGCGCATCGAGGAGAAGCCCACGGAAGCGGCTGAACCGGCGCTCCTCGTCAAGGACGTTTCGTTCTCATACAAGGAGGGGCGGGTTCTCGACGAGGTGAGCTTTGCGGTCGAGAAGGGCCGGTTCACAGCGCTCCTCGGCCCGAACGGCGCCGGCAAGACCACGCTCTTCTCGCTGATCACGCGGCTCCTCGCCACGCGCCAGGGCCAGATCGTCATCAGCGGGCGCGACATCCGCGAAGCGGGCGCGCACTCGCTTGCCCCGCTCGGCATCGTGTTCCAGCAGCCGACGCTCGACCTCGACCTGACGGTCAGGCAGAACCTTCATTACTTCGCGCGCCTGCGCGGGATTTCGTGGAAAGAGGCTGAGCAGCGCATCGAGCGCGAGCTGACCCGGCTCGGCATGGCTGACCGCGCGCGCGAAACCGTGCGGGCGCTGAACGGCGGACACCGGCGCAGGGTGGAGATTGCCCGCGCGCTGTTGCACGATCCCGAGCTTCTCCTTCTCGACGAGCCGACCGTCGGGCTCGACGTTCCCTCGCGGAAGGCGATCGTGGCGCACGTGCATGACCTTGCGGCGGAGCGCGGCATTGGCATCCTCTGGGCGACGCACTTGATCGACGAAATCCTCCCCACCGATCCGCTGATCATACTGCACAAGGGAAGAATCGTGGCGAAAGGCACGGCGGAGGAGGTCGTGGCGCGCTCGCGCGCCGGATCGCTCGACGCGGCCTTCACGATGCTCACGCCAGCCGTTGCCGAGTGATGATCTACGCGCGGGCCTTCGTCGGCATCGTTTGGCGCGAAGTCATGCGCTTTCTCTACCAGCGCGAACGTTTCCTCGCCGCGCTCGTGCGGCCGCTCGTGTGGCTCATCGTGTTCGCCGCCGGCTTCCGCGCCGTCCTCGGCATTTCGATCATTCCGCCCTACGAGACCTACATAACCTACGAGATCTACATCGTGCCGGGGCTCATCGGCATGATCCAGCTCTTCAACGGCATGCAATCGTCGCTGTCGATGGTCTACGACCGCGAGATGGGGTCGATGCGCGTCCTCCTCACGACGCCGCTTCCCCGCTGGTTCCTGCTTGCCTCGAAGCTTGCCGCCGGCTCCGCAGTTTCGGTGCTGCAGGTCTACGCCTTCCTGTTCATCGCCTGGCTGTTCGGCATCGAGTTCGAGCCGCTCGGCTATGTCCTCGCTCTGCCGGCGATGATCCTGACCGGCCTGATGCTTGGGGCGGTTGGCATGTTCATCTCCTCGACCGTGCGGCAGCTCGAGAATTTCGCGGGCGTGATGAACTTCGTGATCTTTCCGACCTTCTTCCTGTCATCGGCGCTCTACCCGCTCTGGCACATGCGGGAGTCGAGCCTCCTGCTCTACCGCATCTCCGCCGCGAACCCCTTCACCCACGCCGTCGAGCTTGTCCGCTTCGCGCTCTACGAAAAATTCAACGCGGTTTCGCTTGCCGTCGTCGTGGGCTGCCTGTTCTCGTTCATGGTGCTCGCCATATGGGGCTACCAGCCGGCGCAGGGCATGGAGCCGCGGGCGCGGACAGCCGAGGCGTAGGCGCACTCCCTGCCAGAACCGCATCGCCGCCTAACGGACCTATAGGTTGGTACTATGGCCGGGGCTGACTACGGTCCCGGCACATGCAAGCCCATCGCAGCCGGACCAACCGGCGCGAGCGGGCGTTCATTCGCGAAATCGTAGGGAGGTAAGCATGCGCCGCAGCTTTCTGGCTTTGCCTGTCGCCGTACTGATCGGCCTCACCGCCGTTCCGGCGAGCGCCCAGGAGACCATCCGGATCGGCGTTTTGGAGTTCGGTACGGTCAACTGGGAAGTCGACACGATCATCCATAACAAGCTCGACGAGGCGAACGGCTTCAAGCTCGAACCCGTCATCCTCGCCAGCAACGACGCCACGCGCATCGCCATCAATGCCGGCGAAGTCGACGTGATCGTGAGCGACTGGCTGTTCGTTTCGCGTCAGCGCGCGGAAGGCCTGCCCCTCACCATGGTGCCCTTCTCCACCTCGGTCGGCGCGATCATGGTGCCGCCCGACAGCACGGCGAACACGCTTGCCGACCTGAAGGGCAAGAAGATCGGCGTCGCCGGCGGCCCGCTCGACAAGACCTGGCTGATGTACCAGGGCCTCGCCAAGGACCAGTTCGGCTTCGACCTTGCCGCCGAGACCGAGCCGGCCTTCGGCGCGCCGCCGCTCTTGATGGAGAAGCTGCTGCAGGGCGAGCTCGACGCCACTTCAAATTTCTGGAATTTCAACGCCCGGCTCGAAGTGCAGGGCTACCGCGAGATCGTGACCGGCGCGGAGGCAGCCGCGGCGCTCGGCGCGACCGGCGCGATTTCCGCGATCGGCTACGTCTTCAACGAGGAATGGGCGAACGAGCACAAGGACGCGATGCTCGGCTTCGTCAAGGCGTCGCGGCAGGCGAAGGAGCTGCTCGCCTCCTCCGACGCGGAGTGGGATCGCCTGCGCCCGCTGATGCGGATCGACGACGACGCGGTCTTCAAGAGCACCGTCAGGCGCTTCCGCGAGGGCATCCCGAACCGGCCGATTGCCGAGGAGGAGGCCGACACCGCCAAGGTCTACGATCGGCTCGCCGCGCTCGGCGGGGAAGAGCTGGTGGGGCCGGCGACCACGATGGCGCCCGGCACGTTCTGGACAGCGGCGAAGGAAGGGATGTGAGACGCCTCAATGGCCGGTAGGAGTGCCCGTCACACGATTTCCTCTCCCCATTGGGGAGAGGAGGTGCTAGTCGCCGACCAACAGCGATTTGGATCGCAGGCGGAGCGGCGTGAGCCGCTGGGCGCCGTGTGCTTCTCAGTCCGCATCGACGGAAAGACGTTTCAGCGTGCGACGGGCGGCGACGTCGCGGTCATCCGCGGCCTCGAATTCGAGCTGGTTCCGGAAACCTTCACCTGCCTGATCGGGCCGTCGGGTTGCGGCAAGACGACGACGCTTCGGATCATGCTCAGGCTCGACGAGGATTTCGACGGCGCCGTCTCCCGCTCGCTCAGCGAGACGCGGATCGCCGCCGTCTTCCAGGAGCCGCGGCTGCTGCCGTGGCGCACGGTTGAGCAGAACATCAGCCTTGCCCTGCCGCCCGAGCTTGCGGGCAAGGATCTCGCGCCGATCCTCGATGCGGTGGAGCTCGCGCACTTCCGCCGCTCCTATCCCTCGGAACTGTCGCTCGGCATGGCGAGGCGCGTGGCGCTCGCGCGGGCGTACTCGGTCGAGCCGGAAATCCTGCTCCTCGACGAGCCCTTCGTGTCGCTCGACGAGGCGACCGCCAACCGGCTTCGCCAGCTCCTGATCGACCTCTGGCAGTCGAGCCCGGTCACAGTGCTGATGGTCACCCACAACATCCGCGAGGCGGTGAGGCTCGCCGACCGGCTCGTCATCCTCTCGCCGCGGCCTGCGCACGTCGTCGGCACGGTGGACCTCCCGATGCCGCGCGAAGAGCGGCGCGGTCCGCCGCTCGACGCTCTCCTCGCCGATCTCTCGTCGCGCTATCCGAGCCTGACGCTGGAGTGAGGCCTGCGGAGCCGACTGCGTAGCCCGGATGAAGCGCAGCGAAATCCGGGGACTCGGACTCCGTGCGTCCCGGATTGCGCGGCTTCGCCGCTCCATCCGGGCTACCCCGCCCTGTTGCGAGGCCGGGTTACTCTTGCAACACTCGCACCATGAGCGGAGCCAAAAATGCCTGCTGATATCCGTGTCATGTGCGCGATCGGACGGCGCGGGCAGCTCGGCCGGAAGGGCGTCATGCCCTGGGAGGGCAACAAGGGCCCCGAGTTCGTCGCCGATGTCGCCCGCTTCTTCGCGATGACGCGCGGCCATGTGATCATGGCCGGACCGGTTACCGCACGCTCGATCCCGCAATTCGCGCGCCAGGACCGCACGATCTTCGAGCTTCGGTCTAGCATGCGGCCGGAAGATGCGATCGCGCGCTTTCCCGAACGGGTGATCTTCATCGGCGGCGGTCCCCCCGTATGGGACGCTTATGCCCCCTTCATCCGGCACTGGGACATTACCGTCCTCCCTTATGACGGCGAAGCCGACCGCTGGTTCGACCCGGCGTGGCTCGTGCGCGGAGGGGCAACGGTTGACTAGGATTCTCGCCGGCCCGGCCGCGCTCCGCATCCTCTCCGTCATCGCGTTCTTCGGCGTGTGGTGGATCGGCACGCTCGCCTTCGGGCCGCGCCTCTGCCCGAGCCCAATCACCGTGTTCGGCTTCGCCGGGAGAGAGATCGCGAGCGGCGAGCTTCCCTATCATCTCGCGATCACGCTTGCGCGCGTCGCCGCGGCGTTCGTCATTGCGATGTGCATCGGGGTGGCGACAGGTCTTGCCATGGGACGGAGCCCGTTCGCCAACGCGCTCGGCGAGCCGTGGCTGATCCTGCTCCTCAACTCCCCGGCGCTGATCATGATCGTGCTCGCCTACATCTGGATCGGGCTCAACGAGGTCGCCGCCATCGTCGCGGTCGCGCTGAACAAGATTCCGAACGCGACCGTCACCATCCGCGAGGGCACGCGCGCGCTCGACGCGTCGCTGCTCGAAATGGCGCGGACCTATCGCTTCGGACGCGCCAAAATGCTCCGCCACGTCATCCTGCCGCAGCTCTCGCCCTATATCGCGGCGGCCGGCCGCTCGGGCCTCGCGCTCATCTGGAAGATCGTGCTCGTGGTGGAATTGCTCGGCCGCTCGAACGGCATCGGCTTCAAGATCCACCTCTACTTCCAGGTCTTCGACGTGCGCGCCATCCTCGCCTACACGATCGTCTTCGTCGCCGTGATGCTGGCGATCGAGCTTTTGATCGTGCAGCCGCTGGAGAAACGCGCCTACCGCTGGCGCCCGAAGCCGGCGTAGCAGCGTTGGCTCCGCACTCCGCGGAGCCTTAATCTAAGCTCAGACGCTTGTTGAGCGAGCCGCCGTTATTGCTTGTCGGGTCGGAGCGCACCGCGTCGGCGGGCAGCCATGCGCGTGGGAGGGGTGCATCGATGCCCGGCCTCTGCTAAACCACGCGCCCCATGCGTTGGGTGGCTTCGCGATGGCCTTAGAAACCTCCGCGGCGGACGCCGCGTCCGAGGGCAGACAAAACGGCGTGAGCGAGGCCAAGAAGCCCGGCCTCGCCTTGCTCGTCGTCGGGTCGTTCGGCGTCATCTACGGCGATATCGGGACGAGCCCGCTTTACGCGATCCGCGAAGCGACGGCTGCGGCGGTCGGCGATGACCAGCTCCCGAGTTGGCCGACGATGGTGGGGATTCTTTCGCTCATGCTCTGGGCGCTCATCCTCGTTGTCTCGCTGAAATACGTCACGATCCTTCTCAGAGCCGACAACAACGGGGAGGGCGGAACGCTCTCGCTGATGGCGCTCGCGCGGCGCGGGCTGAGCGGGAAGCGCTCCGGATGGGTGCTGTTGCTCGGGATGATCGGCGCATCTTTGTTCTACGCCGACGCGACGATCACGCCGGCGATCTCGGTGCTTGCGGCGGTCGAAGGAATGACGGTGCGAACGCCGCACCTGCAGCCCGCCGTCGTTCCGACGGCGCTCGTGATCCTGATCGCGCTCTTCGCGATCCAGCGAACCGGCACGCAAAGAGTCTCATCCTTCTTCGGCCCGATCACCGCCCTCTGGTTTCTGGTGATGGCCGCCGCCGGGCTGGTCGGCATCTTGCGCGAACCCTCGGTTCTGTGGGCGATCAACCCCTACTACGCCGCAAGCTTCCTGGTGACGCACAAGCTCATCGGCTTCATCACGATGGGCGCGGTCTTTCTTGCCGTGACCGGCTCGGAAGCGATCTACGCCGATCTCGGCCATTTCGGCCGCAAACCCATCCAGGTCGGCTGGTTCGCGGTCGTCCTCCCCTCGCTCATGCTCAACTACGCCGGCCAGACGGCGCTGATCCTCTCCGATCCCTCCACGCGCGAGAGTCCGTTCTTCCTGCTCTATCCGGAATGGATGCTTGCCTTCATCGTAGCGCTTGCGACCGCCGCCACGATCATCGCCAGCCAGGCGGTGATCAGCGGCACCTTTTCGGTGACGCGGCAGGCGATCCAGCTTGGCCTTCTGCCGCGCATGCGCATCCTGTTCACCTCGGAGACGACGACTGGGCAGATTTACATGCCGCGCGTGAACTGGATGCTCTTCTCCGCGGTCGTGGTGCTGACGCTTTTCTTCGGATCATCGTCCAATCTCGCCTCCGCTTATGGCATCGCGGTGTCGGCGGCGATGACCGTCGATGCGCTCCTCGCCTTTGTCGTGATTCGCTATTGCTGGCACTGGCGCTTCTGGCTCGTCGCGGCGGTGATCGGACCGTTCCTGTTCGTCGATCTCGCATTCGTTTCCGCCAACGGCCTGAAGATCGCGAGCGGCGGCTGGGTGCCGATCCTGTTCGCGGCCTTCCTGATCCTTTCAATGCTGACCTGGCGGCGGGGAACCGCGATCCTGTCGGAGAAGGCGCAGCGCGTGGAGGTCTCGCTGAAGGACCTCGTGACGCGGCTCGACGCTAAGCCCCCTGCCCGCGTGCCCGGCACGGCGATCTTCCTGACCGGCGACCCGCAGGGCGCGCCGACGGCGCTCCTCCACAATCTGAAACACAACAAGATCATCCACGAACGCAACATCATCCTGACCGTCCGCACTGAACCGACGCCGCGCGTCGCGCCCGATGACCGGGTCACGATCGAGGAGCTCTCGCCCACCTTCCAGCGCGTGGCGATCGCCTTCGGCTACATGGAGACGCCGAACGTGCTGAAGGGCATCGCCGCGTGCCGCAGGCAGGGGCTCACCTTCGACATCATGTCGACCTCGTTCTTTCTCTCCCGCCGCAGCCTGAAGGCCTCGCCGCATTCCGGCATGCCGCTCTGGCAGGACAAGCTCTTCATCGCGCTCGCCAGCTCGGCCGACTCCGCCACCGACTATTTCCACATCCCGGCGGAGCGCGTGGTGGAGATCGGCGCGCAGGTCACGATCTGACCGCCGCCGGCGGCTCTGGACTGCCGTCACCTCAACATACGACTTCGACCTCGGCGTCTCGCAGGGGCACCTCGAAATGAGCGGGGACCGGCATGTCGGTGACCAGCCGGTCGAGATCGCCGAGGGGACAAACGACTTCCAGGCTCGGACGGTCGAATTTCGCATGATCAAGAAGCAGGATGCGATCCGCCGACCGTCTCAGCATGGCGCGTTTCACCGCCGCGGCGGCCGCATTGATTTCGGTCGGCCCCTCGATCGTCAGGCCGCTCGCGCTGGTGATCATTCGGTTTGCGTGAAACCGCTCGAGGAACGCCACCGTGTCGGTGCCGGCCACGATTCCTTCGCGGGGATCGTAGGCGCCCGGGCAGGAGATCACCCGGACTGCGGGATTCACCCCGAGCGCCATCGCAACCGGGAAGCTGTTGGTGATGACCGTCAGTTCCTTTGCGTTGGCGGCGGTCGCGAGATGCTGAGCGAAGTGAAGGACGGTTGTTCCGCCGTCGATCATCAGCGCCTCGCCCGGCTGCACGAAGTCGGACGCGAGCCCGGCGATCCTTTCCCGTTCCTCCCGCATAGCGCCGAACCGGTCGCTGAACGCCGGCTCGAACCCGACGGGTCGCATGACCGCACCGCCGTAGGTCCGGTTGAGGTGCCCGCCTTCCCCGAGTTCGTCGAGGTCACGCCGGATGGTCTCGGTCGACACCCCGAACTGGCTCGCCAGGTCGGGAATCCTGATCGTCGCCGAGGCGCGGAGCTCGGCCAGGATGCGCTTCTGTCGCTCTTTCTTTTTCAATCGGGCCACGCCGGTCATCGAAATTCCTACAGGAAACCAACCCCGCGCCAAGCGCGTGATCGTGCCCGAAATGTTGTGGTTCTTCCGCGATCAGCGGCTGTTTTGTAGCTATCGAACATTTTTTCTGTTGAATTACCACATAGAGTGCAGTAGTCTGCAATGCGATGGGGGCATCGCCGGATGTGGGAACCCGGCATGAGCGAGGTTCGCGGAATGCGTCCTGACCCTCTCCCCGCCCTTGATTGGGTTTCGCTGGTCGCCGGTCGTCTAATGCTGGTAGCAAGCGCGCTGCTGCTCGCAGTCACCCAGCCCGGGACAGCTCCAGCCAGTCCCAAGAAGGCGCTAAGCGACTACAGCCAGTTCTGCCAGGACGCGCATCTGAAGTGCCTCAATGACTGCCAGGCCGGCCCTCCGATCGGGTACACGAAGGAAGCGGACATCCTCGCCTGTATGAAGGTCTGCGACGACTGGCTGGATGACGCCTGCGACAGGTTCCGCCCGAAGACGCGTGTCCAAGCACCCGTTAGGCCGTCGCTCGGTGGCACGATTGACCCTGGCACGACCGCTCCGCCTCGCCTGCAGAAGGTAAGGCCAGGCGTCGGGATTGCGCAGTAGCCATGCGCGCCCGCGGCGCCGAACGGATGACCACTGCGGCTCTGGCCGCATCGATCACCGCGCTCTTCCTGGCTGCAAGCGCCGGCTTTGCTCTCGCCGAGGAAAAGAGTGGCGACCGGAAGTACACCAAGTTCTGCACCGACAATTGGAACAGGTGCATCAACGAATGTCAGAGCGAGTACGAGGGCGACGCACTCAAGACATGTCTCACAGACTGCAATGACGTTTGGCTCGACGACCCCTGGTGCCACGCGAAAAGCGTCCGCAACCCGGCAATAGCGGGTCCTCAGTCCGGAGGCGTGCTGGAGCCGGCCTCGCCCGCGCCTTTGCCGCCGGTCCGCGTCCCACCAAGGGCGCCACTCGGCGGAGTCACGATCAAGCAACGGACGGAGGTCGCGCCATGACGCGCGGACTGCATCGCCGGTACGGCGGACCGCGTCACGTGGTGCTCTTTGCGGCGTGGACCGCGGTGAGCGGAGCGTTGTTCCTCGCCGGCGCGACCGGGGCGGCGCGGGCCGATTGCGTCGGCACGCTCGCCGTCTGCGCCACAGCCTGCGATCGCGAGCTAAAGCCCCAGGACCCCGACCGGCCGCAATGCGCACAGGGCTGCATCTCCGACCATCAGCGCTGCACGCGGATCGAGGTGCTTCGCTCCAGCACCGGCGGACCGATCTTCAATTCGGTAAAGGGAAAGGCGGTCGCCGAGTAAGGCGAGGCGGGCGGGTCAAACGTCGGAGGCTTCAGCGTGAGGTCTAAGAGGGACGGTCATAAAGGAGAATACGCGATGCGCAGGGCCGGAGTCGGTGTGATCGCTGGGGCGGTGATCGGAGGACGCCGAATGTTCGCCCCGCTGCGTTCGCCCGCGAGGGCGGGCGGCGTGGCAGCACGGAGAGTGCCAGTAAGGGCCCTAACCATCGTTGGAAGTGCGGTCCTGATCCTCGCCGCAGCGACGGCAGCGGTCGCAGACAAGAAGGGCCCGCGGCCGACCGTGAGTTCGCCCACCGACTGCGCGGGTTGGGACTGCGAAGGCGGCATCATCTGTTCGTGCTGCTTCGACGATGGCTGCTACATATGCGACGCGCACACCTATCCCGGCACCGACATAACCATTCCGGGGTTTCAATGCCATTGGGAGAACGCCCTGCGGTCAGGCGCGGGTACGGTTCGACCGGGCGGCGGCGTGATCGGTCCTATTGAGCGGGCGCCCGTGACCCGCGTCCCGCGGAGGACCGTGCCCGGCGGTGCAATAGCACCATAGGCCTTCCGCCCAGCCGTTCGACCGTCAGGATCGCGCGTTGCGCCGGTTGGCGTTCTAGCCGCGAAAGCCAGACGGCGCCCCGAACATGTGATCTCCGGAGGGGAGCTGCAAAGGAGACGACAAGATGCTGAGGATCGGAATCGGTGTGATGGCCGCCTTTGCGATTGGCGCCGGCGTTTTCATCGCCGCGCCTGTGCCGGTCGCCGTCGGCGCGGAACGAATCGAGGCGAACACCAGCCGCCCAGGCGGCGACTACAGGGTCGTCAGGCTGAAGAGGCATGACGACGCGGAGACCTGCAACGCCCTCTGTGAAGAAGACGGCATGTGCAAAGCCTGGACCTATGTGAAGGGCGACTCCCGCAATCGGCCGCGCTGCCGCCTGAAGTCGATCGTGCCGGAACGCGTGAGCCGGAAATGCTGCGTCTCCGGGGTGAAGATCGCCGCCACTCCGCCGCAGCCTCAGCCCGAGCCTCAGCCTCAGCCCCAGCCACAGCCCACGCCCGAACCCGAGCCGGTGTGGCACGTCGAGCAGGGCATCGACCGCGGCGGCGGCGACTACGAGTTCTGGGATCTTGCGCTCAACGACACATGGGACAAATGCCAGGCGATGTGCGTTCTGACGCTCGGCAAGTGCAAGGCCTGGACGTACGCGATCGCCGGTGTCCACGGGCCGCAGCCCCGCTGCTACCTGAAGAGCACAGTGCCGGTCGCGAACTCCAACCCGAACGCGGTCTCCGGCTACCGAACGCCATAGTGCCGAACGCCAAACGGAGAACGATCTCGGGCGCGATGCCCGACTTGAACTGTTTGATCGAATAGCCCCTGCGCGTTTTTGGGCGGGCGCACGGCACGATGCCGCTGGACCGTCTCTTGCTTTGGCCCGTATCAGAAAGCGGGCTGAAGCGAAGGCGGTCCCGATGCTCGAAACCATGTACCTCGCGATCCTGGTCGGCGCCGGGCTCATCGTGGCCGCGGTATTCACCAGCTGGATCGCTTTCCGCTTCGGCGCACCGATCCTGTTGATTTTCCTCGCCGTCGGCCTCGCCGCCGGCGAGGACGGGCTCGGGTTGATGTTCGACAACGCGCCCGCCGCCTACTTCCTCGGCAGCATTGCGCTTGCGATCATCCTCTTCGATTCCGGCTTCGGGACGAAGCTGTCGGCCTTCCGCCAGGCGGCATGGCCGGCGATCGTGCTCGCGACTGCCGGCGTCATTCTCACCACCGCGCTGGTCGGGCTTGTGGCGCGCCTCGTATTCCAGTTCCCGTGGCTGCAATCCTTCCTTCTCGGCGCCGTGGTCAGCTCCACGGACGCGGCCGCCGTTTTCTTCCTGCTTCGCGTCGGCGGGATTCAGCTGCGCGAGCGCGTGCGCTCGGTGCTGGAGGTGGAATCGGGCTGCAACGACCCGATGGCGATCTTCTTGACCGTAACGCTGGTCGAGCTTGTCACCGCCGGGACGCCCGAGGCCGGGCTGACCGCGACGTTCGCCATCGCCTTCACGCGGGAAATGGGCATCGGCCTTCTCCTCGGACTGGCCGGCGGCTTCGCCATCGTGCGGCTTGTCAATCGCCTAGAGCTTGAGACTGGCCTCTATCCGATCGTTGTCCTCGCCGCGTCGCTTGTGCTTTTCGGCATCGCAGGCGTGCTTCACGCGAGCGGCTTCCTCGCCGTCTACGTCGCCGGCCTCTATGCCGGGAACCGCCGGCTGCGCGAGACGCTGACGCTCCGCCGCTTCCAGGACGGCATGACGTGGCTCGCCCAGATCGGCATGTTTGTCGTCTTCGGGCTGCTTGCGACGCCCTCGGAATTCCCGTTCGTCGCCATCCCGGGCATGGCGATCGCGATCTTTCTCATCTTCGTCGGACGGCCGCTGGCGACGTGGCTTTGCCTGGCGCCGTTCCGCTTCCAGCGCGAGGAAACCGCATTCATCGCCTGGGTCGGCCTGCGGGGCGCGGTGTCGCTTCTCCTTGCGATCCTGCCGCTGATGGCTCTCCTGCCGGAGGGCCAGGACATCTTCAACGCCGCCTTCATCATCGTGCTCGCCTCGCTCTGCATCCAGGGCTGGACCATCCGGCCGATGGCGCGGCAACTCGGCCTGATCATCCCGCCGACGATCGGGCCGGTCGACAAGGTCGAGCTTGAGCTGCCCGGCACGGCGCACCACGAGCTGGTGGTCTACCACGTGGTGCCCGATAGCCCGGTCGTGCGCGGCGAGCGCATCCCGCGCTGGGCGCGCCCGTCGCTCGTCGTGCGCAAGGGCCAGTCGATGCGCCCGCAATTCGCCGGCCGCCTCGAACCCGACGACCGCGTCTATCTCTTCGCCGCGCCGCGCAACATCCGGCTGCTCGACCGGCTGTTCGCGAGCCCCGCGCGAGTGGAGGAGGACGACAAGGATTTTTTTGGCGAGTTCGTCATCGACCCGAGCCACACGCTCGGCGAGCTCGCACAGGCCTATGGCGTGGAAACGCCAGGCGAGCCGGCAACACCGATCGGCGCCTACATGCTGGAGCGGCTCGGAGGCCGCGCCGAAATCGGCGACCGAGTACCGATCCAGTTCATCGAGCTGATCGTGCGCGACAGCGACGAGCACGGCGCGGTGAAAGCCGCGGGGCTCGCGCTCGCGCCTGAGCCCTCCTCCGCCGGGCCGACCTGGCCAGTGCTCCGCAGCTTCACCGATTCGGCGGCGATTCTCCGGCGATGGTGGGAGCGCGTTCGGAAGTGGCGCGTGGGCAGGAAATCCTAGAAGCCGCGCGGCGGCCTTCTTCTGCGCCGGTCGCGCGCGACGCCATGTGTAGTCTTCTCCCACGCCGAGGGCTTTCGGAAGAACTGAAAGAGCGCCTGCCAGGCGGCGAGCGACATCAGCGCCCAGTAGAGCGGAAGCAGCGGGATGTGCGTCACGAGCCGGAGGGCGCCGGCAGCGCGAAGCCCGCGCAACGACGAAACGGCCGCCGCCGTTAGCACCGCGAAAAGATTGGCAAGGTTCAGCGCAAGAAGCGCCCAGACGGCAGGCTCCGTCGGCCAGCGACCACTGGCGCCGGCCATGACGGCCATGGCGACGACGATCAGCGACGCCGGGTAGAGAAGCAGGCCGAGCACCCCGGCGGAGAGTATCCCATGCACCGCAAGCCGCTCCCGGAGTGAGAGTCTTAGGCTGCGGGGAATGCCGTTGCCGAAGCACAGGGCCACCGTCTGCATCCAGCCCTTCACCCAGCGGCGACGCTGCGGCAGCCATTGCCGAAAGGTCACCGGCGCTTCCTCGTAGGTGCGCGAGACGATGGTGGCGCTCCGATAGCCGAAGCGCGCGAGCCTGATCCCGAGATCGGCGTCCTCGGTGACGTTGAAGGGGTCCCACGCCGCGACCTTTTCGAGGAGCGCGCGCGGAAAATGCGGCCTTATGTAGGAAGCGCAAGTTGTGCATTCTCCCTCGAATACAACAAAAAACGGCAGGGGGAAGGCACATGCTGAGGGCAAATCTCAGATACATTCTCTATTTCGACCTCGCGATGGTGCCGTATCCATCGGATGCGCCCCCGCAACCCCTGGCCGATTTCATCTCCCACCTAGAGAAACGTGTAAAGGCCGGCCTCACCTTCCAAGTGATCGACAACGAGCGGCGCGTCATTCGTCTTTCGGAACTCCGCCGGGTAACAGCCGGCAATGGCAGTCCGGCAGTGGCTCTGCTTTTCAGCCTCGGGGATCGAGATAAGGCCGAACCGGGCTTCACCAACTTCGTTACTGGCAAAATCCGCATCGCTAAGCGGGAGAGAGATGAAGCCGGTGGGCTATCCGTCCACGCCATACTATCGCTGGACCCAACGAAGCCGGGTGGGCATCTCTACCGAATGCTCTATGAAGACGTGAGCGGGTTGGGCCGCTCTCTCATTCAGAACTTCCTCCGCGCGGAGTTCAAAACCATCGCTGAGGAACAAGAACTAACTTTCTCAAGGGAGGGGAAGCGGGAAATAAGAACGCGACCCCTTGTAGAACTAGCAGGGCATCAATCAGACAAACTAAAAGACTCGTTGAAGCGCGGAACGCTGCTCTATGTAGAGCTAGTAAACCATACACAGGAAAAGCCGAAGTTCGACGAGGCCCGTTACGTAAGCTCGACCCGCCGTGACATGAGGCTTTCAATATCTCGTGATATTCCTCGTGCAGAACAGCTTCCTTTTCTTGACAAGCTGAATATGTGGGCTAATACGCACGGATACGAATCAATGCGCGTTCGTTGGCGCGATGAGAATATCGAGAAGCCGCAGAGTGCCAAAGTGGACACCGTGAGGCAGGACGCCGGGGAAGCGTTCTTTGTGAAGGCGGCAGAGGTCCGACTTCGAACCTCACTGCCTGACATATCAGAGACGATGAGTAATGAGTTAGTGGCGCGGATGAGAGATCTGCTGGAGTAAACACTAATGTGGAGAATCTTCGTTCCTCTAAGATATTTACAGATAGACCATCCGGAAAAACGGAAGTTCGATATATGGCTTCCATTTATTCTTGGGATTGTATTTTGGCTACCCTTGCTTTCTGACGGCTTTCGCGAGGACTCGCTTCGAGGATTCGAGATTGTTGCCAAAGTCAGCAGCTTTCTCGGGGTCTTGACCGGGTTCTTTATCGCCGCCCTTGCGGCAGTCGCTACCTTCGGGAAAGCGGAAATGGATGATCCGATGCCCGGCGACCCCCCGGTACGACTGGAGCATCACGCAAACAAGGAAACTTATTTTGAAGAGCTTAGCCGGAGGCGCTTCTTGTCGTTTTTGTTCGGCTATCTATCGTTCGTGACGCTTGGTCTTTACCTAGCCGGTTTAGCTTATCCGTTGGTAGATAGTTACTTCATCACGGTCTACTGGCCCGATCTGCGTGTGCCGTCTTTTTGCGTGTTCTGGATCGTGTACGGATTTGTGCTCGCAAACGTTCTGTCGAATACGCTGCTTGGCTTGTTCTATCTAACAGATCGCATCCACAGGCCCAACAAGACGGTGAAGTGGAAAGACAAAGCGCAAGCCAGTGCGCCACACCTCTAGAACCTGATCTCTTTCGTTCCGATCGCCTCCATGACCTGGAGGAGAAAGACCGTGGTGAAGCCGCCCCGGCTGATCTTGTTGGCGATGTTCCGCTCGGATTCGTGGATGCCCATCGCCTCCAGCTTCTCCGCCAGCTCGCGATAGGAAACGCCCCGGCGCTTAAGCTCCGCCTTCACCAGATTCTTGGCTCGGGACTGCCATTCAGTTTCATTGGCCTTCATATCGAAACCGATGATGTTTTTTCACGGTTCCGATGTAAATACCTCTTGATTGGCGATATGTCCATCGCTATATCCGATAAGAACATATCGGATGCGATGACAAATGGCCCAACACTTCCTTCTCTCCGCAGCCGCCCGGACCCTCAGTCTCCGCGAGATATTCGCAGCTGGCGAGGATCAGGCTTACGAGACGTTCCGCAAAATCCGTTGGGTCGAAACCAACGGCGAGCCGGTCTGCCCGCGCTGCGGTTCTCTCAGGCACTACGGCATTCCGAAGCGCCGGAAGTTCATGTGCGGCGAGTGCAAGCACCAGTTTTCGGTGACGAGCGGGACCATCTTCGCCTCGCGCAAGATGACGTTCACCGACCTTCTCGCCGCGATCTGCATCTTCGTGAACGCGGTCAAGGGCGTCTCCGCCTGCCAACTCTCCCGCGATCTGGACTGCCAGTACAAGACCGCCTTCGTGCTCGCGCACAAACTGCGGGAAGCGCTCAATGCTGAGATCGCCGGCCAGACTCTAGACGACGAAGTTGAGATCGATGGCAGCTACTACGGCGGGCATGTCCGCCCCGCGAACCTGAAAGAGGATCGCGTTGACCGTCGCTTGTCGGAACACCAGACCGGCACCCGCCGCGTCGTGGTTGCCCTTCGCGAGCGCGGCGGTCGGACCCTTCCCTTCGTCACGATGCACGAGCGCGAGGGCGTCGAGATCGCCAAGCGCATCGTCTCCCGCATGGCGAAGGTCTATGCCGACGAAGCCTCCCATTGGGACGCGCTACACGACGGCTGGACGGTCGGGCGCATCAACCACAGTGAAGCCTATTCACAGGACGGCGCGAACACCAATCAGGTCGAAAGCTATTTCTCGCGGCTCCGCCGCATGGTTGACGGCCAGCACCATCGCGTGAGCGCGAAGTATCTCTACCAGTACGCCAACGAAGCCGCGTGGAAGGAAGATCATCGCCGCCTGTCAAACGGCGCGCTGGCAAACCGCACGCTCGGCTTGGCGCTGCATCATCCTGTCAGCCCGAATTGGGCAGGCTATTGGGAGAGGGCCGAACATGCGGCATAGCACCGACACCTACGAACACACGATCAACGGCCTTCTCCAGAAGCGCGTTGAGTTGTTCCACGAAGCCGAGCGCATCCGCGACCGGCTCGCCGAGATCAAGAACGATATCGCCGCTCTTGATCGCACGCTCGCCACGCTCGGCTACAAAGGCGACCTCAACGCCCTTATGCCGCGACAGAAACGCGATGTGCTGTTCGGGCGGGGCGAACTGTCCCGCGCCATCGTCGGCGAGCTACGGGACGCGCCTGAGCCGATGACAAGCCGTCAGCTTGCACAGGCTATCGTCGCCGTGAGCGAACAGGACGCCAGCGACCGGAAGCTTGTTGCGGAACTCACCAAGCGCGTCGGCAAGGCATGTCGGGCGCTCGTGGTTGAAGGCCGGATGCAGCGTAAGCTGGACGGTAAGGGAAGCGTGTTCTGGTCGCTCAGAAGCGCGCGTTCGCAAATGCCTTTTCTGGAACAAACATCGGATTGATGACCTGATCTTTGGGCAGGTTCGAAAGCTCCCTCTCAAAGACAAACCGGAACTCGGGTTGTGAGACATCGGGTTTGACCCGCTTCCTTCGGGGTGTTGTGCGGTCGCCTTTAACGGCGAACTCCAGCGGTGTTGGCAAGTACGGTCGCGGGCCACTGTACCATGCGTCCAGCGTCACAAGC
>JBOHKB010000007.1:0-7758 GCA_050728815.1 Propylenella sp. | reverse complement strand
CTCGGATACGCCTCCGACATGCTGCTTCTCGATACATCGCTCTATCCGCACGGCCGCACGCTCTTTGACCGCGATCTCCAGGTCGCAAGCCTCGATCATGCACTGTGGTTCCACCGGCCGTTCCGCGCCGACGAATGGCTGCTCTACTCGCAGGAGAGCCCGACGGCGTCGGGCGCGCGCGGCTTCACGCGCGGCGCGATCTACAGCCGCGAGGGCACGCACGTGGCCTCCGTAGCGCAGGAGGGGCTGATCCGGGTCTGGCCCGGCGAAAAGCGCTGAACGTTCGCCCGCTGGGAAGAACCGCCCCGGCCCCGACCGACCGAGCCAGCCGGCGACTTGGCACGACATTTGAACGTGTGGCTCACGAGCGGCTGCCCCGGGGCGGCTGCCGATCCGCCGCCGGCGCGCCGGCTGAGCCATGGAGCAACCCCCAATGAAGCTGATCATCGCCATCATCAAGCCCTTCAAGCTCGATGCGGTGCGTGATGCCCTCACCGGCATCGGTGTGCAGGGTCTGACCGTAACCGAGGTCAAGGGATACGGCCGCCAGAAGGGCCATACCGAGATCTACCGCGGCGCTGAATACGCCGTGAGTTTCCTACCGAAACTCAAGATCGAGGTGGCCGTCGCCTCGTCGGAGACGGACCGCGTATCCGAGGCGATCGCCGAAGCGGCGAAGACCGGCCAGATCGGCGACGGGAAGATATTCGTCCTCGATCTCATCAGCGCCATGCGGATCCGCACCGGCGAGACGGATGCCGAGGCGCTGTAGCTGCCTAATGGATAGGCAGCTCCCACTGACGACCAGCGAACATGATCAAATATTGTGCAGAGAGGCCAAGTCGTGGCGGGTTTCCGCCAAGGCGGAGTTTGGCACGGCCTTTGTATCGCTCTCCCCGAGCGCCGCGAGGCTGACTCTCCCTCTCTGCGGGATAACACGATGGAGAACGCGATGCGCTGCTTCGCAGCTAGAATTGTCATGATCGCCGGCTTGCTTGCCGCCTGGCTTGCGCCGGCTCTCGCCCAGGAAGCGGCAGCACCCGTAGCTGAAGCGGCTGAGGCGGCCGCCGCCGTGCCGAACCCGGGAAACACCGCCTGGATGATGGTCGCGAGCGTGCTCGTGCTCATGATGATCGTGCCGGGTCTTGCGCTGTTCTACGGCGGTCTCGTCCGCGCCAAGAACATGCTGTCGGTGCTCATGCAGTGCATGATGATCACCGCCGTCGTCATGATCGTCTGGGTCGTCTACGGCTACACGATCACGTTCGGCGACGGCGGAGGCGCCATCATATCTGGCTTCGGGAAGATCTTCCTCGCTGGAGTCACTCCCGACTCCACCGCCGCGACCTTCTCGGACGAAGTCATACCGGAGTACGTGTTCATCTGCTTCCAGATGACGTTCGCCTGCATCACGCCGGCGCTAATCGTCGGCGGCTTCGCGGAGCGGGTGAAATTCCCCGCGGTTGTCCTCTTCATGATCCTCTGGGTCACGTTCGTCTACTTCCCGATCGCGCACATGGTCTGGGCCGGAAACGGGTATCTGTTCGGCCTCGGCGCTCTCGACTTCGCCGGCGGCACCGTTGTGCACATAAATGCGGGTATCGCCGCTCTCGTCGGCGTCCTCGTGATCGGCAAGCGGGCAGGCTATCCGAAGGAGATGATGGCGCCGCATTCGCTGCCGCTCACGATGGTCGGCGCATCGCTGCTCTGGGTGGGATGGTTCGGCTTCAACGCCGGCTCCAACCTCGAGGCGAACGGCGGGACGACGCTCGCCCTGCTCAACACCTTCGTCGCGACCGCCGGAGCAATCGTCGGCTGGGTGGTCGTCGAGGGTCTGTTCAGGGGCAAGGCATCAATGCTCGGCGCCGCGTCCGGGGTGATCGCCGGTCTCGTTGCCGTCACACCCGCCTGCGGAACGATTGGACCGGTCGGAGCGATCTTCCTGGGCGCAATCGCGAGCGTCGGCTGCTATCTCTTCGTGGCCGTCGTGAAACCCGCTATGGGATACGATGACAGTCTCGACGTTTTCGGCGTCCATGGCATCGGCGGCATCATCGGGGCCCTCGGCACCGGTGTCCTCACGGCGCCCTCGCTCGGCGGCACAGGAGCGGAGGACTTCAGCATCGCCAGCCAAGTGTGGATCCAGTTCATCGCGGTGTGCGTCACCATCGCCTGGTGCGGAATCGGCAGCCTGATTCTCTACAAGGTCGTCGACATGATCATCGGTCTCCGCCCGACCGCAGACGTAGAGCGGGAAGGTCTCGACCTGAACTCGCACGGCGAGGTCGCCTATCACGGCTAAGCTGGGCTCCCGCCGGCGGGGTCCGGCCGTGAGCAATCGCGAGGCCCTTCGGGGCCTCGCTTCATTTCCAGGGCTCGCTCCTTCTTCGGAACCTCTGGTCGGCGCCTCCTTTGTCGGTCCAGCTCAGTGGTTAAAGGGGCCTTAACCCTGCCCCTCTAGGGTCGCCTAAAAGCCTCCCGAAGACGCGGCGATCGAACATGGCCTACGGCACGCTGAGTGACGACTTCCGCCCCATCGAGACCCGCCTGCGCGATTTCGCCGCGCGCCACGCGCTGCGCCTCTGCGGCCTCGCCGTCATTGCGCTGACCGCTGCGCTGCTCGCGAGCCTCGTTACATGGCACGTCGACGATCCGAGCTTCAGCTACGTCACCGACGGACCCGTCCGTAACATTCTCGGCTGGCCCGGCGCGGCCTTCGCCGATCTCGCCATGCAGTTTTTGGGCTTTGCGGTCGTGGGCCTCCTCTTCCCGCTTGCGATCCTCGGCTGGAACCTGTTCCGCCTGCGCCTGCCGCGCCGGGCGATCCGGCAATCCCTGGCCTGGCTCGGCGGCGTGATCATGCTGGCAACGGCGCTCTCCTGCCTGCCGGTGATGGCGCAATGGCCGCTGCCGACCGGGCTCGGTGGCGCGGTCGGCGATCTTACGCTCGGCGTTGCCGAATGGGCCGGCGGCGGAACGCTCGCCGCAGGGATCTACGCCGCTCTCTTCGTGGTGCTTGCCGGCCTCTCCCTTGGCCTGCTTCTGACCGCGTGCCTCCGCCGTCCGGCCGCGGTCGCGAAAGACCGTGGTGCGGCGCGGCGCGCCGCGAGGGCAAGCCGCGACGACGATGCCGAGGAAGGCGACATCGGCGAGGACGATGAGACCGAGGATCGGCCCGACAGCCGAATGCGGATTTTCCTTGGGATCGCCGCGCACTGGGCGCTGACCGCGAACGCCGCCGCTCGCCGGCTCGCGCGCCGCATCGCCGGTGCTCAGAGACGCAGGTTCGCCGCCGATACGCTCCGCCGCGAGCCGATGTTCGGCTCCGGCGACGGGGATTTCGGCGAGGCGGACGAATTCGACGATGCCTTCGCCGAGGAGCTGGCGGAAGAACTGCCGCCAAAGCCTGCGCGGGCGACCGTCCAACCCGCGGCGCCGCGGCCGAAGCCGAGCGCCCGCGCCAAGAAGGAAGCGCAGCACTCGCTGCTGCCGCGCGAAGAATTCGAGCTGCCGCCGCTCAACCTGCTCTTCGAGCCGCCGCCGCAGAAGCGCCAGAAGACGATCGACAGCAATGCGCTCGAACAGAACGCCCGGCTGCTCGAGGGCGTGCTCGACGATTTCGGGGTTCGCGGCGAGATCATCAACATCCGGCCCGGCCCTGTCGTCACGCTCTACGAGCTCGAGCCGGCGCCCGGAATAAAATCGTCGCGCGTCATCGGCCTTGCCGACGACATCGCCCGCTCGATGAGCGCGATCTCGGCACGCGTAGCGGTGATCCCCGGCAAGAACGCGATCGGCATCGAGCTGCCGAACGCGAACCGCGAGACGGTGTTTTTGCGTGAGCTTCTCGCCTCGACCGACTACGACAAGTCGAAGGCGAAGCTCGCGCTGTCGCTCGGCAAGACCATCGGCGGCGAGCCGGTGATCGCCGACTTGGCAAAGATGCCGCATCTCCTCGTCGCCGGCACCACCGGCTCGGGGAAATCCGTCTCCATCAACACCATGATCCTGTCGCTGCTCTACCGGCTGACGCCTGACCAGTGCCGGCTGATCATGATCGACCCAAAAATGCTGGAGCTTTCCGTCTATGACGGCATTCCGCATCTCCTCGCCCCCGTCGTCACCGATCCGCGCAAGGCTATCGTCGCGCTCAAGTGGGCGGTGCGCGAGATGGAGGACCGCTACAAGAAGATGTCGAAGCTCGGCGTCCGCAACATCGACGGCTTCAACCAGCGGATCGCGCTGGCTGCGAAGAAGCGCGAGGTGCTGACCCGCACGGTGCAGACCGGCTTCGACCACGAGACCGGCGAGCCGATCTTCGAGACCGAGGAGCTCGAGCTCGAGCCGATGCCATTCATCGTCGTCCTCATCGACGAGATGGCCGACCTGATGATGGTCGCAGGCAAGGACATCGAGGGCGCCGTGCAGCGGCTGGCGCAGATGGCGCGCGCCGCCGGCATCCACGTGATTATGGCGACGCAGCGTCCGTCGGTCGACGTCATCACCGGCACCATCAAGGCGAATTTTCCGACCCGCATCTCCTTCCAGGTCACGTCCAAGATCGACAGCCGCACGATTCTCGGCGAGCAGGGCGCCGAGCAGCTGCTCGGCCAGGGCGACATGCTCTACATGGCGGGCGGCGGCCGCATTCAGCGCGTCCACGGACCGTTCGTTTCGGACGAAGAAGTGGAGGACATCGTCAGCCACCTGAAGAGCCAGGGCGTGCCGGACTATCTGGATTCGATCACCGACGAGGACGACGAGGAAGGCGGCGGCTTCGACGCCTTCTCGAGCGGCCTGGAAGAATCGAACGACCTTTACGACCAGGCCGTCGCCGTGGTGCTCCGCGACCGCAAGGCCTCGACCAGCTACATCCAGCGGCGGCTCTCGATCGGCTACAACCGCGCCGCTTCGCTGATCGAGCGGATGGAGAAGGAAGGCGTCGTCAGCCCCGCCAATCACGCCGGGAAAAGAGAGATTCTGGTAGGCGAGAACGCCGCCTGACGCCCTTGTCCGGTCACGAATAGGCTATATCTGTGACGGGGAGGGTCGAAGGAGGTCGCCATGGGTCCTGCGCTGCTTGCCCGCCGCGCTTTTCTCGCCGTGCTTGTCGCCGCGGCAGCCTTGCCCGATCCCGGTCATGCCATCACCGCCGAGGAGAGCGCGGTTCTTCGCGAGATCTCCGGCGCGCTTTCGCAAGTGCAGACGATGAACGGCGAGTTCGTCCAGTTCAATCCGGACGGACAGCAGCTGCAGGGCCAGTTCTACATCGCCCGGCCGGGGCGTGTGCGCTTCCAGTACGACCCGC
Source organism: Propylenella sp. (assembly GCA_050728815.1). Taxonomy (GTDB): domain Bacteria; phylum Pseudomonadota; class Alphaproteobacteria; order Rhizobiales; family Afifellaceae; genus DASWJZ01. The sequence continues at coordinate 2,450 of JBOHKB010000007.1, read as the reverse complement.
CGGCCACGGTGCGCGTCATCGCCGACGGCAAGTCGGTGCTGGTCTACGACAAGAAGCTGCAGACCTACGACATCTGGCCGCTCTCGCAGACGCCGCTCCGGCTCCTGCTCGATTCGAGCCTCGACCTTTCAACTTCCGAAAAGGTCACCGCGGTTGGAGTGGCGCCGGACCTCGTGGAGGTCGTCCTCCAGGACGAGACGCGCTTCAGCGCGGGCACGCTGAACCTGATCTTCGACCGCACCACGCACGAGTTGCGCCAATGGACCGTCACCGACCAGCAAGGCCTGCAGACGATGGTCGCCCTCTACAACGTTCAGATCGGCAACGCGCTCAACGACGACCTCTTCAAGATCAACTACCAGGCCGCGACTAACGCGGCCCGCGAGAACCGCTAGAATTCAGGGCGGAAGCCTCCGTTCAGGTGCTAAGCGGCGGCGCGCGGAGCACCGGAAAACCCGAAGAGCCGACCGAACTCGACCGGGAACGGAAACACGATCGTCGAACTCTGCTGCGCGCCGATCACGCCGAGCGTGCCGAGGTAGCGGAGCTGCATCGCTTCCGGACGCGTCGCCAATATCTCCGCCGCCTCGAGTAGCTTCTGGGCGGCCTGCTGCTCGCCTTCGGCGTTGATCACCTTGGCGCGCCGCTCGCGCTCCGCCTCTGCCTGGCGGGCGATGGCGCGGATCATGCTCTCGTTGATGTCGACGTGCTTGATCTCGACATTGGCGACCTTGATCCCCCAGGCGTCGGTCTGATCGTCGAGAATGGCCTGAATGTCGTTGTTCAGCTTGTCGCGCTCCGCGAGCATCTCGTCGAGATCGTGCTTGCCGAGCACCGAGCGGAGCGTGGTTTGCGCCAGCTGGCTGGTCGCTTCCAGGAACTGCTCCACCTGAATGGTGGCGCGCTCGGGATCGACGATGCGGAAATATAGCACCGCGTTGACGCGGACCGACACGTTGTCGCGCGAGATCACGTCTTGGGCGGGAACGTCGTGAACCACCGTCCGGAGGTCCGTCCGCACCATCTGCTGGACAAACGGAATGAGCAGGATCAGGCCCGGCCCCTTCACGCCGGTGAAGCGGCCGAGCGTGAAGACGACGCCGCGCTCGTACTCGCGCAGAATCCGTATGGCGGCGCCGACGAGCACAAGCACTGCAACGATAAGGATGACTAGAGCGATAAGAGTGCCTGACATGGGATTCTCCTCATTCCTGCGGGGCGTTATCCGGCTCGACCTCCAGGGTCAGGCCGTCGATGCGCCGGATGCGGACGGATGCGCCCGCAGCAAGCGGCGCAGAGGACACGGCGCGCCAGCGCTCGCCGCGTAGGAAGACGTGACCGCGGCTTCCCGTCCAATCCTGCACGTCGGCGTGCATGCCGATCATCTCCTCGCGCCCGGTGGCGATCCGCCGTCGCCTGCTCCGGAACAGGGCCCCGAGCACTATGAGGGAAAAGCCGAGGCTGACGATCGCCAGAGCGGCAATGACGGGATAGGAGACGCCGAAACCCGGCACCTCCGTGTCCACGAGAATGGCGGCGCCGATTGCAAATGCCGCAGCGCCCCCGATGCCGAGGACTCCGAAGGACGGCGCGAACGCTTCCGCCGTCATCAACGCCAAGCCGAGCAGGATGAGCGCCAGCCCGGCATAGTCGATCGGCAGGACCGCCAATGCATAAAGGCCGAGGAGCAGCGATATGCCGCCGATCGTGCCCGGCAGAACGGTGCCCGGATTGATCAGCTCGAAGACGATTCCGTAGATGCCGATCATCATAAGGATCAGCGCGACGTTCGGATTGGTGATCACAGCAAGGAAACGGGCGCGCCATCCCGGCGGCGCACGCTCGATCTCGACGCCGCGCGTGGCGAGAACGACCGGGACGCCGCCGGCCGTCACACTCATTCCGTCGACGGCTTCAAGCAGCGCCTCGATGTCATCAACAACGAAATCGGCGACGTTCTCCACGACCGCAGCGCCAGCGGAGAGGCTCGCCGCCTCGCGCACCGCCGATTCGGCCCAATCGGCGTTCCTTCCCCGGAGATCGGCGAGCGAGCGGATGTAGGCGACCGCGTCGTTGACCGCCTTGGCCTCCGAGGCGTTGCGCGGTGCGGCCGGTTTTGCTTGTTCCGCGTCCGGCTTCTCTTCGTCTTTCGCTTCGTCATCGCCGCCGAAGGGCAAGCCACCGCCGCCGATCTGGATCGGGGTCGCCGCCCCGACATTGGTGGCGGGCGCCATCGCCGCGACGTGGCTCGCGATCAAGATATACGCGCCGGCGCTCGCCGCGCGCGCGCCGGACGGACTGACATAGGTGGCGACCGGCGCCGGCGAAGCCAGGATGGCGCGAATGATCTCGCGCATCGACGTGTCGAGGCCGCCGGGCGTGTCCATTTCGACGATCGTGAGAGGGGCGCCGCGCGCGGCCGCCGCTTCGATGCCGCGCACGAGATAGTC
>JBOHKB010000006.1:0-43658 GCA_050728815.1 Propylenella sp. | reverse complement strand
ACGCACTTCCGTGCGCGGCGCGACGCGGCGTCGGGGGACCTGCTTCTCACATGGATTCGCCGCACGCGCTTCGGCGGCACGAGCTGGGAGCTGGTCGAGGTCCCCCTCAACGAGGAGACGGAAGCCTACCGGCTCGAAATCCTCGACGGGGCGGAGGTCGCCCGCAGCGTCGACCTCGGCGCGCCGACATATCTCTACGACGCCGCCGACCAGACCGCGGATTTCGGCGGCCTCGCCACGGCATTCCCGGTGCGCATCGCGCAGCTGAGCGCGGCGTTTGGATCCGGACTCAAGCTGCAGGAAACCGTTCATGCCTGAAACCGCATCGCTCGGCTTGCCGCTCCTCGTCGCCGAGCAGGCTCAAAAACACGTCACGCACAACGAAGCGCTGCTTCTGCTCGACGCGCATGTGCGGACGCGCGTGGTGAGCCAGGGTCTGACGACGCCGCCCGGCTCGCCCGCCGACGGCTCGGTCTACATCCCGGGCTCCGGCGCGACCGGCGCGTGGGACGACTGGGATTTCAACCTCGCCTACTACGTGGACGGGGCCTGGCAGAAGATCGTCCCAAAAGTCGGGTGGGTCGTCTTCGACATCGCGCTCGGCGAGTACTATCGCTACGTCGGCGCGCCGACCTACTGGTCGCCGCTCTCGGCGCTCGGCAGCGCGAAGCCGTTCCTGGTCGTCGCGGGCGGCCAGTCGAACATGCTCGGCGCCGACTCCGCCACGGACGGCAGCAAGACCGGGCACGCCGGCTTTTTCGCCTGGGACTACTCGGCCGAGGAGTTCAACCTCGCGGCGCTCGGGGCGAACCCGTTCAACACGGCGGCGAGCGACCCGAACAACCTCGCCTTCCATTTCTGCAAGCGCCTCGCCGAAGAGACGGGCCGCGCCGTCTACCTGGTCCTCTACGCGGTCGATGGCTCCTCCATCTCCGGCTGGAACAGCACCCACTTTCCGGTGCTCGACGGCTACGTGAACGACGCCATCGCGTCGCCCGAGCTGATCGCGGCGGGCCTCACCCAAGCCGACGTGATGCTCTGGCACCAGGGCGAGGCGGACGAGGCGACGGCCGCCGCGACCTACCGCTCGGGCCTGGAGACGCTCATCGCGTCGGCGCGGGCGGCCGACTGGGGCAGCGCCAGGATGCCCTTCGTCGCCGGCGAGCTTTTCCGCGGCGCCGACAAGGACGAGCAGAACGGCACGCTTCGGCGGATGGCGAGCGACGGCAAGGACCTCTACCTTGCGCTCGCTTCCTCGACCGCGCTCACGTCGGTCGGCGACGCGGTGCACTTCAACGGCGCGAGCCTCGTCACGCTCGGGGCCGAGCGCTACTACGCCGAGTTCGCCAATCTGCCGCGCTTCTATCCGGCCTCCCAGGCGCGCGAGACGCTGACGGCGGCGCGCAGCTACTACTGCAACGACTCGACCGGCGACGACGGGAATGACGGGCAAGCCTCCGGGAGCGCCTTCGCCACGCTCCAGAAGGCGATAGACGAGGCAGCGAAGCTCGACAGCTCGATCTACGACGTGACCATCAACGTCGCGGCCGGCACCTACGCGGCGACGGGGCTCGTCGCCAAGAACATGGTCGGCGCGGGAAAGATCGTCATCATCGGCGACGAGACGACGCCGGCGAACGTGGTCATCGAGAGCACGAACTCCGGGGGCATCACGCTCTACTCGGAGGCGAGGACGCTCTACGAGCTGCGCGGCGCGCGGCTCACCCATTCCGGCGGCGGCACCGCCTACGGCATCCGCGCCGAGCGGTTCGGGGTGATCAAGTTCCAGAACGTCGAGTTCAACACCGGCTACTTCACGCACATCCGCGCGGCCGACTACGGCATTGTCGAAGCCACTGGAAATTATTCGATCATCGCCGGCGCGTCGGTCCATTGGTGGGCGGTGACCGGACAGATCCGCGTGGTCGGCCGCACGGTCACGCTGACCGGCACGCCGGCCTTCTCGGGGGCGGCCTTCGCGCTCTGCCAGCGGCTCGCCGCCATGGTCGTGTCGGGCAATACGTTCAGCGGCTCGGCGACCGGCAAGCGCTACGACGTGTCGGAGAACGCCGACATCTTCACCAACGGCGGCGGCGCCACCTATCTGCCGGGGAACGCGGCCGGCTCCACCGCCACGGGCGGGCAATATGTGTGAGGAGGGAGAGGACGGGACTATTTTGACCGCGCAGCCGCCATTAGCAGATCGCCGGCGGTGTGGGCCGGCGGTGTCTGAGGCAGCGTTTACAACTCCATTAGCCTGCTGGCATCGGCGGCGGCCTCTCCAAGCAGCCAATCCCTGAATTTTGTGATCTTCGGCAGGCCGGAGGTCGCTCCGGGGCAAACGATCCAGTATGTTTTCTTCAGGGGGAGCGCCTGTGCGAACGGCTGCGCAAGCCGCCCGTTCAAAAGGTCCCACGCTGCCAACGTCGTACGGGCAAGGGCAACACCTTGCCCGTCCACCGCCGCGTCGATCACCATGCTGGCCCGGTTCAAAACCGGCCCATGGGAGAGATTGGGCACGGTCACGCCCGCAAGCTCTAACCACTTCGACCAATCCTTCCGGTCATCGAGGTGCAGGAGCCTATGGCGCGTCAGATCCGCCGGCGCCTTGATAGGCTGGCGACCTTTCAGAAGTTTTGGGCTGCAGACGACGAAGAGGTCTTCCACAGAGAGTCGCGTGACATGGAGTCCCGGCCAGTTGCCGTCCCCATGCCGCACAGCAACATCGACTTCCTCTCTTGCAAAGTCGACATGGTGCAGCGTCGCCGATACCCGCAGATCAATGTCCGGGTGCGCCTCCGCGAACTTGCCCAGCCGATGAACAAGCCACTTGGGCCGCGAAATCGGGCGAGGTGCTGACGGTCAGCACGCCGGAACTCTGACGCTGGATGATGCCCTCTGTGCCGAGAGCGATCCGGTCGAGCGCGTCCCTCACGATCAAAAGATAATCGCGGCCGGCTTCGGTGATGACCAGGCCCTGCCGCTCGCGGTTGAAGAGTTTGAGGCCAAGGGCCGCCTCAAGGGCCTTCACCTGATGACTGACGGCCCCCTGTGTGACGCAAAGCTCCTCGGCTGCGCGCGTGAAGCTTTCGTGCCGCGCGGCGGCCTCAAATGCCTTGAGCGCATTCAGCGGCGGCAGCTTCCGAAGCATTCGAGCCCTGCATGAGAAAAACTAGGGCAGGCTAGAGAATTGATGCTTTGCGGAAAAGGCCCTTGTGATTTTATTTCCGCGCTCCCGCCCGGCGCCCCAGCCGGGCATACGCTATCGGGAGCGCAAGAATGCCCAGTACGATTCTTCAGGCGAATCCCGGCCGGGCGGCAAGCCGCGTCGGCGGCTCGCAGCGGTCCGAATTCTCGACGCTGTCAATCGCATTGATAGGAGAACTGCGAGCTTGGATCGAGCGCAGTTGCCAACGGGCGGCTCTTCGCGAGCTGGCCGACGACCGCTACGGCGAGCATCTGCTCAGGGATATCGGAAAATCGAGGGCGGAGGCATTTGCGGGAAGCTCCAAAGCCGTTCTGGCAGCCGTGACGAAGACTCCTATCCCCCGCTGCGGACGTCGAAACGCCGGGATCGTCAGATGGAGGCAGCCGAGAGCGGCATCCAGAAAGGCGGCCGCCGATAAGGCCCTTCTTTCAAGAGCCGCGGCCAAACCACCTCGACAATTGCCCCTTCGGCGCCGGTGTCGAGGTCGCGGCCGATACGCAGGATCCGCTGAACCTCGATCGCGCCTTCCCGCTCCTTCGCCGTAGCGCCGTCAACGTTGGACTTCCGATATCGGAAGCGCTCCTCGAAAGACGCGGGCGGCGGGCTCACGGTGACCCAAATCGGGTGCGTGTCCAGGTCGGCGTATTTCTCGAAGACCGAGTCCGCAATCTCCTCCGCGTCCGCGATGCTGAACGCGGGACCTTTCCTGCGGAACGGGGCGTACTGGGCCTGCGACATCACCATCGAGAGGAACGGCTCGCCGGCTCGGTCGAATACGTCAACGAAACCCGACGAATCGACGACGTCCGAGCGAAGCGGGCGATAGCGCTGCGCCACCGGCGTTTCCTGGAACCGGTACGACGTGTTGAAGAGGACCAGGAGGCCGCCGGGCGAAAGAGCCGTGTCCAACAGCCCGAGGACTTCGTCGAACTTCGTGGGCGGGAAGCGTTGCATCAACTCGGTAGGCGGATTGCGGCAAAGCACGGACATCGCGGCGATGAGATCGAAGGGGCCGCGTCTCGCGATCTCGTCTTCGTTCGCGGCAAAGATGCTTACCCGGGGCACGCTCGAAGCATTTCGTCTCGCGATATCGAGCGCCGCCGCGTTGACATCGCAAGCGTGGATCTGGGCGGTCGGGAAAAGGCTCGCCAAGGTCGCGATCTCGTCGCCCATCGAGCAGCCGAAGGACAGGATACGCAGGCCGCCATTGGGCCTGGTCGCCGCCAGCCGACATGCGGCGGTGCGGTAGTGGCCCATGTTGCGGAAGAGCGCCGTCGAGACGTGTGTCTGGATCCGCTCCATCGCCCGCTTCCCGCACCGTTACTTCGCCAGCGCGCTTCTAACAGTAGAAAGACGCCGGCGACACTTATGTGATGGGAGAGGGGGCCGATGGCGGCCGCGACCCGGAGCTGTGCGCCGGGGGCCGGTCTTACAAGAGCCTTGGCACCGTTGACCCGATTATCAGCAACCCGACAGCGAGCATCAGCGGCCGCGTGGGTACACGGCTGACGACGTAGCCTCCGATCGGCGCGGCAAGCACCCCACCGATGATCAGGCCGACCGCCGAATGCAGCTCCGACCATCCAAGGCTGATGACGAAGGTGATGGAGATGACCAGGGTCACGAGGAATTCGGTCAGATTGGTGGAGCCGATGACGCGCCTCGGCTGATGCCCGCGTCCGATCAGCGAGCCGGTGACGACCGGACCCCATCCGCCGCCGCCCATCGCGTCGAGTATGCCGCCGCCGCCACCGATCATCGGCACGGCCCAGTCTCGCACCTGCCGCGGCCAGAGCGGTCCAAAGACCTTGAAGATGATGAAGCAGCCCATCCCGATCAGGTAGATCGAGACGATCGGACGGATCATTTCCGCGTCGATCGACGACAGCACGTAGGCGCCGATGGCGCCGCCGATCATTCCGGCGGGAGCCAGTCGCGCCACCAGTCGCCAGTCGACATTGCGGTGCCACACATGCGACGCGCCCGACGCGGCCGTGGTGAAGACTTCCGCGGCATGCGTCATGGCGCTTGCGACAGCGGGCGTTACGCCGAAGGCGAGCAGGCTGCTTGTGCAAAGGACGCCGAACGCCATTCCGAGCGCGCCATCAACGAGCTGCGCCAAAAATCCGATCGCGACGAAAACCCAAACGTCCTCAGGCATGACCGCCTCCCTTTGGACAGACAGGGTCCGCGAGAACCCGCAATCCCTTTGCGGGTTCCCCGAAGAAACGCGATTTTGATAGTCGAGGCGGCGGTCTTTCCCGAGGTCTGCGAGGCTAAAAGCGCCCGGAATCGAGGGAACTTATTTCATGAATCCGGGGTCAATCCAGCAACTTGGTCGCGTCAGCGCGCGGAACTCTTCTCCAGCTCGGCACGGTTCGCATCGGCGAAGGCGTCGGACACGAACATCGCGTTGACGCGCCTGAGCACGACGCGGCCGCTGAATGGCGTGTCCATGGCGAGATCGTGGATGTGGAAGAGGGAGTAGCCGAGGGGATCGAGATACGCCTTCACCGCCTCAAAGGGCACATGCCGCCGGTTGTCGCGGTTCATCCCGACTTCTGTCTCCAAAAGGTCGATCGTGTGGGCGGCGAGCATTCTCTGGAAGCCGATCAGCACGTCGAGGTCGTGTCCCTCCGCGTCCACCTTGAGAAAGCCGATGCGCTCGATGCCGTGCTCCACGCAGAACTCGTCGCCTGACGTCATGGTGACCTTTTCCGTCTGGCGGCGCTCAAAGAGGTTGGGCGATTCGACGATGCGGTTCGACGCCGAGGCGGGCCGTTTGGTGACGTGCGCGCGGCCCGAACGGCGACCGAGCGCGGCATTCACCGTCCGCACGCGTGGCTCGCTTTCGAAGTTGGCGGCGAGCGTGCGAAAGACCGAGGCGACCGGTTCGAAGGCGTAGATCTGCGCCTCCGGGAAGGCGTTGGCGAAGGCTAGGGCCGAAGCGCCGGCGTTGGCGCCGACGTCGACGATCACCTTGGGACAGAAGTCCGGAAGGTGGCGCTTGATCAGGAAGGCGGGCACGCCGGGCCCGTTCGACACCTCTTCCTGCATGCGATCTCCCGACCCGACCCGTGCCTTGGCTGTAGCTCCGTCCATGGCGCGGCGAACAAGGCACAGCCAAGGCGGCGGGGCAACTCTCTTTGCAGCCGCAACACGGCCGGACCTCAAGCTCAGGCGCTCCGTCCTGGGCCTGTCGAAGGGCGAAGCCTCGAAGCACGCACCGCAGCGTTTCCTGCGCTCTCTGGACCTCTCCTTCAAGGCCGTCCCGACTGCGTCGCGTGGTGCGACAACCCCTCCCCCAGCCCCTCCCCACAAGGGGGAGGGGAGTTACCCCATGAAACAGGAGAAAGACATGAAAGGCTGGCGCACTTTGGGCATCAACCTCGGCGTCGCGACGTTCGGCGTGCTCGAGGCGACCGACTGGACCGGACTCCTCGGCAGCGGCTCGGCGGGGTGGGCGGTGACCGGGATCGCGGCCGCGAACATGGTGCTCCGCTCGATCACCACGACCGCGGTCGGCAAGCGCGCTTGAAGGGCGGGTGGGTGGACGGCGGCAACCGGAGGTTCTACCGTCCATTCCGCTCCTGCGCATCCCGGCAGGGTCCATTCAGCGCAGGTTCATTCGCATCGACCTAAACACGAGCGCATGCGCAGTTATTGCCATACCGCCGCGGCGCTGCTTCTCCTCGCCGCCGGGGCGTCCACCCCGGGCGCGGCCCAGTGCGTCTCCGGCGGCGAAGGCCAGAGCCTGGTTGCCTCCGGGCAGGTGACTCCGCTACCGGTGGCGCTGCAGCAGGCCGGCCTCGGCGGCGTGCAGGTGCTCGACGCCGATCTCTGCCGCTCGGGCGGCGGCTGGTCCTACAATGTGCGCTACCGCTACGGCGGGCAGGTGAACGCGATCAGCATCCCCGCCGGCGGCGGCGGTGGCGGCTATGGCGCGGGAGGCGGCGGCACGCCACGGTACTAGGCCGCGAGGGAGCGCGATGCGCATATTGGTTGTCGAGGACGACCGCGACCTGAACAAGCAAATCTGCCAGGCGCTGCGCGACGGCGGCTACATTGTCGACTACGCCTTCAACGGCGAGGAAGGGCATCACCTCGGCGACACCGAAGCCTACGATACCGTGATCCTCGACATCGGCCTCCCCCGCCTCGACGGGCTCTCGGTGCTCGAACAATGGCGGCGGAGCGGGCGCACGATGCCGGTGCTGCTCCTCACCGCCCGCGACCGCTGGTCCGACAAGGTGCAGGGGATCGACAGCGGCGCCGACGACTACGTCGCAAAGCCCTTCCATATCGAGGAGGTGCTGGCGCGCGTCCGAGCCCTCGTCCGCCGCGCGGCCGGGCACGCCTCAAACACGCTCGTCTGCGGGCCGGTCAGGCTCGACGTGAAGGCGAGCCGCGTGACCGTCGACGGGGCGCCGATCCGACTCACCTCGCACGAATACAAGGTGCTGGAATATCTGATGCATCATCCCGGCAAGGTCGTGTCGCGGACCGAGTTGACCGAGCACCTCTACGACCAGGATTTCGACCGCGACTCGAACACGATCGAAGTGTTCGTAGGCCGCCTCCGGAAGAAGCTCGGCATCGACCTGATCGAGACCGTGCGCGGAATGGGCTACCGCATCGGCGCGGCCGAGACCGCCAATGAGGGGCATGCAGACTAGGTCGCTTTCCCTCCGCGTCGGGCTGATCGCCGCTGGCGGAAGCGCACTCGCGCTGCTCGTCGCCGGCGCTGTCCTCATTCTCCAGTTCTCCAACGCCGTGGAGCGCAACTTCGATGCGCGGCTGGAGACGCTCCTCCTCACCCTGATCACCGCCACCCATCTCGACGGCACCGTCGACGCGGAGGCCATCGAGGGCAGCAGCGGCGGCACCTTCTCGCGTCCGCTCTCCGGCTGGTACTGGCAATCGCGCAACGCCGCGAACGGCGAGGTGATCGACTGGTCGGCGTCGCTGCAATTCGACGTGCTGCCGGTGAAGGACCTCCCCTCCCAGGCGCAGCCCTCCCGCACATTCACGTTCACCGCGACGGGCGGGCGCGAACTCCGCGCGCTCGAACAGCGCGTGACGCTCGCCCCCGGCAGCACCTTCGCGCTGCTCGTCGCCGGCGACAGCGAGGCGATGGTCCTCGATATCAGCGCCTTCCGCAATTCCGTCATCATGTGGCTCGGCGGCCTCGCCGTGCTGCTCGCGCTCGGCCTCGCGCTCCTGATCCGCTGGAGCCTGAGGCCGCTGCTGCGCGTGCGTGAGGACCTCGGAAAAATCCGCGACGGGAAGATCCAGCACCTCGCCGGAGACTATCCGAGCGAGATCGAGCCGCTGGTGCACGACCTGAACGCGCTCATGGATTCCAACCGCGAGATCGTGGAGCGCGCCCGCACGCATGTCGGCAATCTTGCGCATGCGCTGAAGACGCCGCTCGCTGTCCTCAAGAACGAGTCGGATGCGGCGGGCGGCGCCTTCGCCGCCAAGGTCGGCCAGCAGATCGGCATCATGCGCGACCAGGTGGAGCATCATCTGAACCGCGCCCGCATGGCGGCGCAGGCGAACGTGCTCGGCGCCGTCACACCGGTCGGGCCGGTGATCAGCTCGCTCGAGCGGGTGATGGCGAAGGTGCACGAGGAGCGAAAGCTCGACATCAAGACGGATGTCGGCGCGGAGCTCCGCTTTCGTGGCGAGAAGCACGACCTTGAGGAGATGACCGGAAACCTCTTCGACAATGCGTGCAAATGGGCGGCGTCGAAGGTGCGCGTCTCCGTCGGGCTGCAATCGGTCGAGCGCCGGCCGTTCCTCACCATCGCCTTCGACGACGACGGGCCCGGCCTGCCGCCGGAGGAGCGCTCCGCGGCGATTTCGCGCGGACGCCGCCTCGACGAGACGAAGCCCGGCTCGGGGCTCGGGCTTTCGATCGCCGACGAGTTGGCGCGCATCTACGGCGGGAGCCTCAAGCTCGAGCAGTCGGCGCTCGGCGGATTGAGCGCGCGGCTGACGCTTCCCGCGCCGGGGGAGTGACGCCGCCGGTTAGGCGATTGCAAAGCTGCGGCAATTCCGCCATCGGTGAAGGAAGGTGCGCGGCCGTCTCGCCATGCATCGGCAAGGGGAAGAGGATGCCGAAGGTTCTGGCCGTCGCGGCCGTGGGAGCGCTTGCGCTCGCCGCCTGCTCCGCGAATTCCGACATCACCACCGGCGCTGTGCCGGCGGGCGCGAATCCCGGCGTCGTCATCGACAGCCCGGTCGGGGCCGGCGGCGGCGAGCCGCAGATCGGACCGCTTGAGGGCGCGATTCAGGGCGCCGAGGTCGGGCTGTCGCTGACCGAGGGCGACCGCGAGATCGCGCTTCGCGCCGAATACGAGGCTCTCGAATACGGCCGCCCCGGCCAGCCCACCCGCTGGCGCAACCGCAAGAGCGGCAACAGCGGCGAGATCGGCGTCGGCTCGACCTACCAGGTAAACCGCCTCGACTGCCGCGAATACACGCACAAGTTCTCGATAGGCGGGCGCAACAGGGTGGTGCGCGGCACCGCCTGCCGCCAGCCCGATGGGGTGTGGCGAGTGGTGGGGTAGGCTGCGCTCAACTTCCGTCGTGACGGCAATGTGTTGATCCGGCGCATTGCCGCTTTGGCCGGGCGAGACTAAATCGGCCCGAACTAAAGGACTTGAGCCGGCGTGCTGCTCTGGATTCTGATCGCGCTCCTGACCGCCGCGGCGATCCTCGCCGTGGCGCTGCCGCTCGTGCGGACGCCGCGCGCGGCGGAGCCGGCGGCGCATGCCAGAAGAGTCTATCGCGACCAGCTCGACGAGCTCGAGCGCGATAGAGCCGACGGTCGCCTCGGCGCGACTGAGGCGGAAGCGGCGCGCGCCGAGATCGCCCGCCGCCTGATCGCGTTGGAAGGCGAGGCGCCAGCCGATGCCGCCAGCGGCGGGAGCCGCATCACCCGCCGCGCGGTAGCCACGCTCGCGGTCGTCGGCGTCCCCGTCCTCTCTCTCTCCCTCTATCTCATGCTCGGCGCGCCGCTTCTGCCGGGCGCCCCCCTTGCCGCGCGGCTGGAAGCGCCGGCATCCTCCGACGACATCACGACACTTATCGCGAAGGTCGAGCAGCACCTCGCCCAGGACCCCGAGAGCGGGCAGGGCTGGGAAGTGATTGCCCCGGTCTACCTGCGCATCGGCCGCGCCGAAGATGCCGTCAACGCCTACCGCAACGCCATCCGCCTGCTCGGCTCGACAGCCGAGCGGGAGACGCGCCTCGGCGAGGCGATCTGGACGGCGGAGGGCGGGATAGTGACGGCGGACGCGCGGGCTGCGTTCGAGGCTGCGAACACGGCTGATCCGAACGCGCCGGGGCCGCGCTTCTTCCTGGCGCTTGCGGCGAAGCAGGAAGGGAACAAGGACGACGCGCGACAGCGCCTAACGGCGCTCCTCGCCGACACGCCGGCCGACGCGCCCTGGCGCGAGACGGTGGAGGCGGCGCTCGCCGGGCTCGAGGGAAAGGCGGCACCGCCGCCGGGACCAAATGCGGAGGATGTTGTGGCCGCGGAGACTGTGTCTCCGGACGAGCAGAAGGAGATGATCGAGGGCATGGTGAGCGGGCTCGCCGCGCGGCTGGAGGCGAACCCGGACGACGCGGATGGTTGGCTCCGACTCATCCGCTCCTACGTGGTGCTTGGCCGGATCGATGCGGCGGCGGAGGCGGCGCGCGCCGCGCTCGCCGGCGTGAGTGATGCCGCGGCTCGCGAACGCGTCGCGGCGCTGATCGAGAATCTCGGCGTGAAGCCGGCGAAGGCAGTGACGCCATGACGCGGAAGCAGCGGCGGCTCGGCATGATTGCCGGCGCAGGCGTCGTGCTCGCGGTCGCGGCGGCGCTGGTGCTCGTCGCGATGCGCGACCAGATCGTCTTCTTCTATTCGCCGACGGAACTAGCCGGAAAAGAGCTTGAGCCGGGGACGCGGATCAGGATCGGCGGGCTCGTCGCCGACGGATCTGTGAAGCGTGGCGCCGACGGCACCGTGAGCTTCGCGGTCACGGACACCGCCAACAATGTGGAGGTTGCCTATCGCGGCATCCTGCCCGACCTCTTCCGCGAAGGGCAGGGGGTGGTCGCGGAGGGCCTGCTCACGGCGACGCACAGCCTGGACGCCGAGAGCGTGCTCGCCAAGCACGACGAGCGCTATATGCCCAAGGAAGTGGTCGACGCGCTGAAGGCGCAGGGCGTCTGGCAGGAAGGCGAGGCGGCGACGCCATGACGGCGCTCTCGGTCGCCGAGATCGGACACTACGCGCTGGTGCTTTCGCTGGCGCTGATGCTGGTGCAGTCCAGCGTGCCGCTTATCGGGCTCCACTCCGGCGACCAGCGCCTGGTCGCGGTGGCTGACGCGACGCCTATCGTCGGCTTCGGGCTGATCGTGGTGGCGTTCGCGGCGCTCACGGCCGCCTACGTCAGCTCGGACTTTTCCGTCCTCAACGTCTGGCAGAATAGCCACTCGGCGAAGCCGCTCCTCTACAAGTTCACCGGCGTATGGGGAAACCACGAAGGCTCGATGCTTTTGTGGGTGCTGATCCTCGGCCTGTTCGGGGCACTGGTCGCGATCTTCGGCGGCAACTTGCCGAGCACGCTCCGGGCTCGCGTGCTCGCGGTGCAGGGATGGATCGGCTCCGCCTTCCTGCTCTTCATTCTTCTGACGTCGAACCCTTTCGAGCGCGTCGACCCGGCGCCGCTCGAAGGCCGGGACCTCAACCCGATCCTGCAGGACATCGGCCTCGCGATCCACCCGCCGCTGCTCTACCTCGGCTATGTCGGTTTCTCGATCGCCTTCGCATTCGCGGTCGCCGCGCTGATCGAAGGGAAGACCGACGCGGCTTGGGCGCGCTGGGTCCGGCCTTGGACGCTGACTGCGTGGATGTTCCTGACCGCCGGCATCGCCATGGGTTCCTATTGGGCCTATTACGAGCTCGGCTGGGGCGGCTGGTGGTTCTGGGACCCGGTCGAAAATGCCTCCTTCATGCCGTGGCTCGCGGGGACTGCGCTCCTCCACTCCGCCGTCGTGATGGAGAAGCGCGGCGCGCTCAAGGTGTGGACGATCCTGCTCGCCATCCTCACCTTCTCACTCTCGCTCCTCGGCACGTTCCTGGTGCGCTCCGGCGTCCTCACCTCTGTCCACGCCTTCGCCACCGACCCGGCGCGCGGCGTCTTCATCCTCGCCATACTCACGCTCTTCATCGGCGGCGCGCTCGCGCTCTTCGCGTGGCGCGCGCCGGAGATGAAGCAGGGCGGGCTTTTCGCGCCGATCAGCCGCGAGGGCGCGCTCGTCTTCAACAACCTCTTCCTGGTGACGCTTGCGGCGACGGTGCTCGTCGGCACGCTCTATCCGCTCGCGCTCGAGGCGGTGACGGGCCAGAAGATTTCTGTCGGAGCGCCGTTCTTCAATCTCACCTTCGCGCCGCTCACGATCCCGCTGCTGATGGCGTTGCCGTTCGGGCCGCTGCTCGCGTGGAAGCGCGGCGACCTTCCGGGCGCGACGCAGCGGCTTGGCGTTGCGATGGCCGCAGCACTTGTCGCGGCGGTCGCCACCTATGTCGCGACCGGCGGAAAGGGCGTGCTCGCGCCGCTCGGCATTGCGCTCGGCGTCTGGCTGATATGCGGGAGCCTTGTCGATCTCGCCGACCGCATCCAGCTTTTCCGCGTCCCCGCGCGGATGAGCCTTGCGCGCTTCGTCGGCCTGCCTCGCTCAACGCTCGGCACGATGGTCGCGCATGCGGGCATGGGGGCGCTTGTGCTGGGCGTCATCGCGACCAGCGCCTACCAGACCGAAGAGATTGTGGCGCTGAAGCCGGGCGAGAGCGTGGATGTCGCCGGCTACACGCTCACTTTCGAGGGGACGACGCCCGTCACCGGGCCGAATTTTCGCGAAGACAGGGCGCAGTTTTCCGTCTCGCGCGGCGGCGGGGATTCGTTTGCGCTGACGCCATCGAAGCGCTTCTACGCAACGCGGCAGATGGCGACCACCGAAGCGGCGATCAAGACGATCCGCTTCTCGCAGCTTTACGTGAGCCTCGGCGATCCGGTGGAAGGGGGGGCGATCGCGGTGCGCGCCTCATACAAGCCGCTCGTCACGTTGATCTGGCTCGGGGCATTGATGAGCGCGCTTGGCGGCGCTCTGTCACTGTCGGACCGGCGGCTCAGAATCGGAGCGCCGCGGCGCGCGGCGGCAAGAGAAGCAAGGGCCGCCCCGGGATGATTGGCGCGATCCGACTCGCGGTGCTCGCGCTCGTCCTCTCGCTTTCGCCGGCGATAGCCGTCCAGCCCGACGAGATGCTCGCCGACCCTGCGCTGGAGGGGCGCGCCAGAGAGATATCGGCCGGGCTCCGCTGCCTCGTCTGCCAGAACCAGTCGATCGACGATTCAAACGCGCCGCTCGCGCGCGACTTGCGAATCCTGGTGCGCGAGCGCCTGAAGGCCGGCGACAGCAATGCGGAAGTAAAGAACTATCTCGTCGCGCGCTACGGCGACTTCATTCTGCTCAGGCCGCGCTTCGCCGCCTACACGCTGATCCTCTGGCTGACGCCGCTCGCAGTGCTGCTCGCCGGGGCGGCGGTGGCGCTCAGGCGCTTCCGCCGGCCGGCGCGGGTGGGGGAGACGCTTTCCTCCGAAGAAGAGGAGAGGCTCGCGCGTATTCTGCGCGAGTAGTGCCGTCTTCCTTACCGAAAGTTAATGCGGCGGACACTGCGCCGTAAGGCGCGAATCCCTATCTCAGAGCCGCGCGGACGCTGTATTCGCCCCCCGATCGGCGTCTTGCGCGACCTCCAGTCCGCCCCGGCCCGCCCCGGGGCGGACACTCAAGGACCAACAGGAGTTTTCAGGATCATGAGCTACGTTTTGACCGCAACCCCGCGAGCCCGGCGCTTCCGCAACGCGCTGCTCGCCAGTGTCTTCACCCTCGGCATCGTCGGCCTCGCCGGCGGCGGCGCCGTCTTGACCGACAGCCATCTGGCGCTTGCCGAGCAGGTCAAGGTCGAGGCGGAAGGCCCGGCCGATTTCACCGCAGTCGTGGAGAAGGTGATCCCGGCGGTGGTCAGCGTGCAGGTCAAGACCGAAGAGAGCCCGGTCGCCGACAGCAGGTTCGAAGGCTTCGAGAATCTCCCCCCGGGCCTCGAGGATTTCTTCCGGCGCTTCGGCATGCCGCGCCCGTTCGGCGACGACGGCGACGACGGCCGCGGCCGCCCCTACCAGCCGCGGCAGGGCATCAGCCAGGGCTCCGGTTTCTTCGTCTCCGAGGACGGCTATCTGATCACCAATTCGCACGTCGTGCGCGACGGCAGCGAATACACCGTCACCACCAACGACGGGCGTGAGCTTGACGCCAAGGTGGTCGGCACCGACGACCGCACCGACCTCGCGCTCTTGAAGGTCGAGGGCGACGGTTTCACCTATGTCGCGTTCTCCGAGGCGGAACCGAAGGTCGGCCAGTGGGTGCTCGCGGTCGGCAATCCGTTCGGGCTCGGCGGCTCGGTTTCCGCAGGCATCATCTCGGCCGAGCAGCGCGATATCGGAACCGGACCCTACGACAACTACCTGCAGATCGACGCGCCGGTGAACCGCGGCAATTCCGGCGGACCGGTGCTCAACACGAAGGGCGAGGTCGTCGGCGTGGCGACCGCGATCTTCTCCCCGTCCGGCGGCAGCGTCGGCATCGCCTTCGCGATTCCGGCGAACATCGTCTCCGACGTGGTCAGTGACCTCCGCGACGATGGCATCGTCACGCGCGGCTGGCTCGGCGTGCAGATACAGCCGGTGACGGGCGACATCGCGGAGAGTCTCGGCATCGAGGCGGCCGCAGGCGCCATCGTCGCCGATGCGCTGACCGACGGCCCGGCAAAGGCGGCCGGCATCGTCGCCGGCGACGTCATCACCAAGGTGAACGGCCAGGCGGTGAAGAATCCGAAGGAGCTGTCGGAGACGATCGCCGGCATGGACCCCGGCCAGAAGATCACGGTGACCCTGCTCCGCGATGGCGAGGAGCAGGAAGTCAGCGTGGCACTCGGCGATCTCAACGACTTCGATCAGAGGCAGGAGCGCGCAAGCGTCGATGAGGAAGAGCAGGAGGCGCCCGTGCAGACCGGGTCGTCGCTCGAGGACCTCGGCCTGGTGCTCGAGGACAACCCCGATGGCGACGGCGTGCGGGTGGCGAGCGTCGAGGAAGGCAGCGCGGCGGCGGAGCGCGGCATCCAGGCCGGCAACGTGATCGTCGAGGTCGGCAGACAGCCGGTTAACAGCGCCGCCGACATCGAGAAGGGCATCTCCGACGCACGCGACCTCGGTCGCGACGCGGTGCTCCTCAAGGTGCAGGGCGAAAACGGCGTCCGCTTCGTCGGGGTGCCCTTCAACCGCGGCTAAGGCCGCGCGAGTTCCGAGCCGGACGCTAGTCGCCCCCCAGTTTGCGTCCGGCAAGCGGCTGGCGGGCCGCCCCAAGCGGCCCGCCATGTCGTGCGAGCGCTGGAACCTGCCGCGCGCACGCTTTATCTCATCGCCATGCGCATCCTTGTCATCGAAGACGACAAAGAGACGGCGAGCTACCTGACCAAGGCCCTGGGCGAAGCCGGCCATGTCGCCGATCAGGCGCATGACGGACAGGCGGGCTACGAAATGGCGACGGCGGAAGAGTACGACGTGCTCGTCGTCGACCGCATGCTGCCGAAGCGCGACGGCCTATCCCTCATCGCCGATCTCCGGAAAGCCGGCAATCGCGTGCCGGTGCTGATCCTCTCGGCGCTCGGGCAGGTCGACGACAGGGTGACGGGGCTCCGCGCCGGCGGCGACGACTACCTTCCGAAGCCTCCCTCTTTCCTGGAATTGCTGGCCCGCGTGGAGGTGCTTGGCCGGCGCGGCGCGCCGAAAGAGGCGGAGACCGTCTACCGCGTCGGCGACCTCGAACTCGACCGTCTCTCCCGTAAGGTGCAGCGCGGCAATGCGCCGATCGCGCTGCAGCCGCGCGAATTCCGCCTGCTCGAATACATGATGAAGAACGCAGGCACGGTAGTGACCCGCACCATGCTCCTGGAAAAGGTGTGGGACTATCACTTCGACCCGCAGACCAACGTCATCGACGTGCACATGTCGCGGCTGAGGGCGAAGATCGACAAGGGTTTCGAGCGACCGCTGCTCCATACGGTGCGCGGCTCCGGCTACGTGCTGCGCGACGATGGCTAGCGCCTCCTTCCGCCTGCTCCGCACGACGGGCTTCAAGCTGACCGCGATTTTCCTCGCGGTGTTCACGCTCTTCGCCGCGTTCCTGATCGGTTACATCGCGCGCAACACCACCAGGATCCTGCAGGCGGAGATGCGCGAGGCGGTCGACGCCGAGCTTTCGTCGATGGTGCTGCAATACGAGCGCGGCGGCATCCCGTGGCTCGCGCGCGTTGTCGAGCTCAGGAGCCGCCAGCCGGGCGCCAGCCTCTACCTCGTGACCGACGCGGAGGGAGACAAGGTCGCCGGCAACGTTGAGACCGTGCCACGCGACGTGATGGTGAATTCCGCCGCCGAGGCGCAGGTCGTGCCTTACGTGTGGGTCGACGAAGAGGGCTCGACGCAGCGCTATTCGGCCCTCGTCCGCGTTGTCGAGCTGCCCGACCACGGCCATGTCCTGGTCGGCCGCGACGTCAGTGAAAGCGAGCAGCTCGTCGGCGTCGTCCGCCGCTCGCTGATCCTGACGGCGGCGCTGACCGCGGCTCTCGGGCTGATTGCCTGGACCTTCGTGTCGCGGAAGGTGCTGAAGCGCATCGACGCGATCGCCGACACCAGCCGCCGCTTCGCCGCGGGAGACCTCGCCGGCCGCCTGGAGGTGACGGGGGCGGGCGACGAGTTCGACCGGCTGGCGGAAAGCCTGAACACCATGCTGACGCGGATCGAGCGGCTGATGCTCGGGCTGAAGCAGGTTTCCGACAACATCGCGCACGATCTGAAGACGCCATTGACGCGCATGCGGAGCCGCGTCGAGCGCGTGCTCGCCGAGGCGAAATCAGAGCCGCAGTACCGCGAGGCGCTCCAGGCGACGATCGACGAGGCCGACCAGTTGATCCGGACCTTCAACGCGCTGCTGATGATCGCGCGGATGGAAGCCGGCTCTTCCGACGCGGAGTTCTCTCTCTTCGACGCTTCGGCGGTGGCGCGAGACGTCTACGAGCTCTACGAGCCGCTTGCAGAGGAGGCCGGGGTCGCGCTGACGGTGAAGAGCGATGGGCCGGTTATGCTGCACGCCAATCGCGAGTTGATCAGCCAGGCGCTTGCGAACCTCGTCGACAACGCCGTTAAATATGCGAGCGAAGGCACCAAACGTCCGGAGGTGGCGATTTCGGTCAGCCAACAGAAGGGGGAGGCGACGCTGAGCGTCTCCGACAACGGCACCGGCATCGCGGAAGCCGACCGGGCGCGCGCCAGGGAGCGCTTCGTGCGGCTCGAAGAGAGCCGCTCCAAGCCGGGCGCGGGCCTCGGCCTGAGTCTGGTCTCGGCCGTGGCGCAGCTGCACGGCGGCGACCTCGTGCTAACCGATAACGCGCCGGGTCTCGCCGCGATTCTGCACGTGCCGTCCGCCGCGGCCGGCCGTGCCGCCTGAGGCGCTCCGCCGCCGCATCGCGGCACTGCCCGAATCGCCGCACGGCCCCGCCGCGCTGGCGGCGCTCTCCGACGCAGCTCGGCGCCAGGAAACGGAGCATGCGCGCGACGCGCTGCTCGCCGATGGCGATGCCGTGCGCTTTCTCGCCAGCGCGCTCGGCGATTGCCCCTTCCTCCTCGACCTCGCCGTAAAGGACATTCGCCGTCTCACGGCGATTCTCGACACCGCGCCGGAGGACCGCGTCGCCGCCGTCGCCGATGCGCTCGAATCCGCCGAGTGGCCCACGCGTCCCGAGGCGATGGCGGCGCTCCGAATCGCGCGGCAGGACGTAGCGCTGACGGTGGGCCTCGCCGATCTCGCGGGCGCGACCTCGCTCGAAGCGACGATTGCGCTCCTCACGCGCTTCGCCGACGCGGCGCTCGGCGCCGCGCTGCGGTTCGCGCTTGCGGAAGCCGCGCGCGCCGGGAAGTGGGCAGGCGGGGGCGAGCCGCGCGGGTTCTTCATCCTCGGCATGGGCAAGCTTGGCGCGGCGGAACTCAACTATTCGAGCGACATCGATCTGATCGCGCTGTTCGACCCGAACGCCGATGGTCTCGCGCCGGGCGTCGAGCCGCTCGATTTCTGGGTGCGCATCGTTCGACGCATAGTGACGCTGCTGCAGGAGCGCACGGGGGACGGCTACGTCTTCCGCGTCGACCTCCGGCTTCGGCCCGACCCGGGCTCCACGCTCGTCGCGATCGCGATCCCGGCAGCGCTGCTCTACTATGAGGGGACAGGGCAGAACTGGGAGCGCGCGGCGCTGATCAAGGCGCGTCCCGTTGCGGCGGACGCCGCCGCCGGCAAGGCTTTTCTGGGCGAGCTCGTGCCGTTCGTCTGGCGCAAATATCTCGACTACGCGGCGATCGCCGATATCCACTCGATCAAGCGGCAGGTGCAGTCGCATCGCGGGCACGCGACGGTGCGCGTGCCCGGCCACGACATCAAGCGCGGGCGCGGCGGCATCCGCGAGATCGAGTTCTTCGTGCAGACGCAGCAGCTGATCGCCGGCGGGCGCGATCCGGCGCTGCGCGGGACGAAGACGCGCGCCATGCTGAAAGAGCTCGAGGCGCGCGGCTGGATCGACCAAGGAGCGCGCGACGAGCTGGACGAGGCCTACGTCTTCCTGCGCACGGTCGAGCACCGGCTGCAGATGGTGCGCGACGAGCAGACCCACGCCATGCCGCGCGACCGCGAGGAGCTGGCGCGGATCGGACGACTCATTCGCATGCCCGACGCGGGCGAGTTCGAAGCGCGGCTCAGGTCTGTCCTGGAGACCGTGGCGCGGCGCTACTCGGAACTGTTCGAGGGCGCGGCGGAGCTTTCCGCCGAGGCGGGGAGCCTAGTGTTCACCGGCACCGAGGACGACCCGGAGACGCTGAAAACGCTGCGCTCGCTCGGCTTCGAGGCGCCGGAAAGCGTGACGGAGATCGTGCGCGGCTGGCATTTCGGCCGCGTACAAGCGATGCGCTCCGCCGCCGCGCGCGAGAGCCTAACGGAAATCACCCCGGCGCTGCTGCAAGCGCTGTCGCGCGCCGGCAATCCCGATGCGGCGGTCCGCGCTTTCGACAGTCTCCTGCGGGCGTTGCCGGCGGGAGCGCAGCTCTTTGCGCTGCTCCGCAACAACCCGGACCTGCTCGATCTTCTCGCGACGATCTTGAGCGCCGCGCCAAAGCTTGCCGAAGTTTTCGCGCGCCGCCCGCACGTGGCCGGCGCGCTGCTCGACCCGGCCGCCGCGGCGATGGCGGCTGGCCGCAAGGAGGTGCAAGCCGGGCTCGACCGCAGCCTCGCCGAGGCGCGCAGCTTCGAGGAAGCGCTTGACCGCGTGCGGCTGTTCGTGGCGGAGCGGCGGTTCCTGATTTCGGTCGGCCTCCTGAACGGCGCGCTCGAGCCTCAGGATGCTGGAAGGGCGTTCTCCGACCTTGCCGAAGCGGTGGTCCGTGCGCTGCTCGAAAAGACCGAGACAGAATTCGCTCGCCGGCACGGGCGCGTGCCCGGCGGGCGGACAGCGATCGTTGCGCTCGGGCGGCTCGGCAGCCGCGAAATGACGGCGGGGTCAGACCTCGACCTGCTGGTCGTTTACGACCACGCTCCCGATGCCGGCGCTTCCGACGGCAAGCGGCCGCTGCCGCCGTCGCAATACTACATCCGCCTGACGCAACGGCTGATCGCGGCGCTTGCCGCGCCGACTGCGGAGGGAATCGCCTACGCAGTCGATCTCAGGCTCCGGCCCTCGGGGCGCGCCGGTCCGCTCGCTACGCACATCGAGGCGTTCGAGCATTATCAGCAGAACGAGGCGTGGACGTGGGAGCACATGGCGGTATCGCGCGGGCGCGCGATCGCCGGCGATTCTGGGCTGATGGAGCGCGTGTCGGGCGTGATCGACGCGGTCGTCGAAAAGCCGCGCGAGCGCGAGGCGCTTGCCGCCGATGTGGCCTCGATGCGCGCCCGCATCGAGCGCGAAAAGGGGGCGGAGGGCGTGTTCGACGTGAAACTTGCGTCGGGAGGACTGATGGACCTGGAATTTGCCGCGCAGTTCCTGGTGCTTTCCGGGCTCGGCCGCGTCGCTGGCGAGACCATGCCTGAGACGCTTGCGCGCGCCGAAGGCGAGGGGCGGCTCGACCCGGAGGATGCAGAGCGGCTGCTCCTCTCTGCGTCGCTGCAGGTGGCGCTTCTGCAGCTTCAGCGCGTCGCCGGCGCGGAGGCTTTTGCGCCCGACAAGGCGCCGGAAGCGCTGAAGCGTCTCGTCGTGGCGGCCGCTGACCGAGCGCTTGCGAATGCCGGCGTCGGCCAGGAGCGGGCGGGGATCGAGTCGTTCGAGGAATTGGACGCGCGCCTCGGGCAGATACAGCAACAGACGCGGGCGGCGCTGGAGCGGGTGTTGGGATGCAGGATCGAGTAGACGAGCGGCGGCGACGGTGGTGAAGCTCCTACCTCCCCCTTGCGGGGGGGATTATCACCTTGACTGAACACGGCGGCCACGCCATATTAGGCGGGACAGGCTGGGAGGAAGCCAATGATCGCAGAAGCCAGAACATCTACAGCGGCATCACTCGCAACTGGCATCATCGTCCTGAACTTGCTTGACCGCCTTGCTGAGAATCGCGTGCTCACCGGAGCGGAAATCCGCAATCTTCTCGCCGTCTCCGCCAGTGAGCTTGAGCGGAAGCGGTCGATCACCAGCGCCGCTGACGCGATTGATTTCATCAATGCGATGCTCAGCAAGCTTGTCGAAAAACACGTCGGCAAAGATTGAACCAAGGCTCTCAGACATGACCACAGACCTCACTAATCCCATTTTCACCAACCCGGACAAGGCGCGGGAACACTTCGAAGCGATCCGCTGGCCGAGCGGTCCCTACTGTCCGTTCTGCGGCCAGACGGACACCGTGAAGGCGCTTGGCGGCAAGTCCATGGGGCCGGGCTGGTATCACTGCAAAGACTGCCGGAAGAAGTTCACGGCGGCTGTGGGAACGATTTACGAGCGCTCGCACATCCCTATGACCAAATGGCTTCTGGCGACGCATTTGATGTGCGCCAGCAAGAAAGGCATGTCGGCGCACCAGCTGCATCGGATGATCGGGCTTCCCTACAAGACGGCTTGGTTCATGGAGCATCGCATCCGCGAAGGTATGCGCGAACTGCACCCGTCTTGGCCGCTTGGTGGCAAGGGCAAGACCGTTGAGATGGATGAGTCGTACGTCGGCGGCAAAGAGAAGAACAAGCACAAGCGCAAGCGCGACCCGAAGAAGATCGGCGGCTCTGGCAAAGAGATTGTCTTTTCGCTTGTCGAGCGTGGCGGGCGGGTTCGCTCCCATCATGTGCCAAACGTCACGGCCAAGACGCTTCGCCCCGTCATGGAAGCGCAGATACATGAAGCCTCGCACGTCTACAGCGATGATGGTGGCGCTCGCGCTGGCCGCATGTTCGCGGGCCACGAGTCGGTCAATCACAGCATCGGCGAGTACGTTCGCGGCGATGTGCACACCAATACGATCGAAGGCTATTTTTCGATCATGAAGCGCGGAATTTTTGGCGTCTATCACCACGTTGGGCCGCAGCATTTGAAACGCTATCTTGCCGAATTTGACTTCCGCTACAACGAGCGCATGGCGCTTGGCGTCACTGACGTTGAGCGGGCAGAGAAGGCCGTTGCCGGCGTGGTCGGCAAGCGGATGACCTATCAAGGCGCTACTAGCCGACCGGACGGCGTTCCGGTCTAACGCGCACGGCCCGCGTGGTTCTTATGAGCCACGCGATCCTCGCCAGCTTTCTTTCGCTTTCCTTGATGACGAGCCGGAACCTTAGTGCGTGGTTGCGGCGGAGTGTTCGCCATTCGGCGGATCGTCTCGTCGCGACGACGTGCGGCCTCTTGATCGCCGCGCCAATCGTCTTGGTGTCGCTTATCCATGGTGGCAGTATGCCCCAATGGATAGGAGCGGAAAAGAGAGAACCGATGAGGCCCTCGCCGACATGGCTCGGAAGGCCCATGCCGCATACGCCACATTGGCAGCCGCGATGGTCGAAGATCGTTTGGCGCAGCTCATCCAAACGAAGATGCCCAATCTCTCCAATCGGCTTAAGAAGAAGTTGTTCACTGGATATGGTCCGTTTGGTTCACTCTCGGTGAAAATAGATACGGCATTTGCGATGGGCCTCATTACACTTGAGGTCAGTCGAAATCTCCACGCGATTCGTGAGGTTCGAAACGCATTCGCACACTCGACAAAAATCCTCCATTTCCACGACGATGAGATTGCGGAGCTTCTTAAGAAGTTCCCTAGCTTTAAGCCGAGTAGGGACAATCTCGGTTTCTACATAAGCAGGCTAAAGCTGTGCGTGGATGCTATCGACCCCCAGTTAAAGAATGCGGCCCTCGCTGGTGCACTCCTTGGATACGGGCGCGGGGTTAGCTCATCGCAGAAAACATCGCGCGAAAAATAGCTTTGACCGTATCCTCGTCATCAACGCCGGTTTCGGGGTGGTACGCATATAGATGCATAAGCCCCGCCTCGATCATCTCGGGCGTGACCTCGATTTCGGTTTCGTCGTGCCGGCCTGTCTCGGGTAGGGTAGGCTTCGTGTCATGTTCAGTCAACGTGATAACTCCCCTTGCGGGGAGGTCGAAATCGGCGTCAGCCGATTTCGGGAGGGGGTTTCATCTCAAGCGGTCCGCCGAGCGCATCAAGGATCGCGTTGCATACCGCGTCGGTCTCCTTGAGCACTTCGTTGTTCCAGAAACGGATCACGCGAAACCCTTCTCCCTCCAACCACTCGGTTCGCTTCAGATCGTCGCGCTGGTTGCTATCGAAGCCATGTTGCTCGCCGTCGATCTCAACGATCAGCTTCTTCGAAAAGCAAACGAAGTCAGCGATGTAGGGCCCGATCGGGACTTGCCGGCGGAATCCATGGCCGCAAAGGCGATTCCCGCGCAGTTCGCCCCAAAGCCGGGATTCCGCGTCGGTCTGGTTCTTGCGCAGAGTTCTGGCTCTCGCGCGGTGCGGTTTTGCGACTTCTCTATGCGGCATCACCCCCACCCGAGACCCGCTTCGCTACGCTCGTCGGATTTCGACCTCCCCGCAAGGGGAAGTAAGCGCAGCACAGCTACCGCGCGCGTCCAGCATCTGAACCTCACCCCCACCCGAAAATCGCAGCGCTTCGCTCGCGATTTTCGACCTCCCCGCAAGGGGGAGGTGGGGCCTGTCACGAGCATCGGCGCATGTTGCAGGCGGCCGACCTGCTTATGCGGCGGCGGTGGCGGCGGCGCCGGGGCGGAAGGGGAGGAAGACCGTCACGCGCGTGCCGGCGCCCTCGCGCGAGACGATGTCCATGCGCCCGCCATGGAGCGCCACGAGCGAGCGAGAGATGGCGAGGCCGAGGCCGGAACCTTTGTGGCTGCGGGTAAGCGGGCTCTGCACCTGCTCGAACGGCTGACCGAGCTTTTCCAATGCCGCCTGCGGAATGCCAATGCCAGAATCCTCCACGACGAGGACGACGCCATCGCGGCGGCGGCTGGTGCGGATTTCGATCGCGCCGCGCTCGGGCGTGAACTTCACCGCATTGGAGACGAGATTGGAGAGCACCTGCCGCACCGCCTCCCGGTCGGCTGAAAGCGTGGTGTCCGGCGTCGTCTTGGTGGTGATCGAAATCTTGTTCTCGTCCGCTACCTTGGCGTAGCGCTCGAGCGTCTCGGCGATCAGCTCGTTCAGGTCGAGCGGCTCGCGGTCGATCTCGATGCGGCCCGCCTCGAGCCGCGCCATGTCGAGAATGTCGGAGATAATCCGGAGCAGGAACGCGCCGCTCTCGCGGATATCGCGGCAATACTCGCCGTACTTCTCGTCGCCGAGCGGCCCGAAGGCGCCCGAGAGCATCATCTCCGAGAAGCCGATGATGGCGTTGAGCGGCGTGCGGAGCTCGTGCGAGACGTTCGCCAAAAACTCCGACTTGATGCGGTTGGCGTCCTCGGCCTTGTCCTTCTCCGTCGCATACTTCTCGGCGAGCTCGACCAGCTGCTGGGCCTGCGTCTCAAGCTGCTGGCGCGAGCGGCGAAGGTCCTCGACCGTCTTCTTCAGCATGCGCTCGTTGTCGATGAGCTGCGCCTCGTTGTCCTTCAGCGCGGTGATGTCGGTGCCGACCGAGACGAAGCCGCCGTCGTCGGTGCGGCGCTCGTTGATCTGCAACCAGCGCCCGTCCTCCACCCGAGCTTCGACCGAACGCGAGCCGCCGTTCTCGTCGCGCGCCGCGGACGGGCCGGCGACGATCGGGCGCTTTCCATGCCGGGCGATCTCCGAGTAGGGCGTGCCGGGGCGCACGAGCTCGTCGGTCAGCCCGTAGAGCTGCTGGTACTTGCTGTTGCAGAGCACCAGCCGATTGTCGGCGTCCCACAGCACGAAGGCCTCGGAGATCGCCTCGATGGCGTCGCGGAGCCGGATATCGGCGGTGCGCGAGGCCTCGATCAGGCGCTTCTGCTCGGTGACCTCGACCGCGATGCCGACCAGATGCGGCTCGTCCTCCGTCTCGTCGATGACCACCTCGGCGCGCGCCCGAATCCAAATCCACTCGCCGTCGGCGCGTTGCATACGGAATTCGCGATCGACGTTGTCCTGCTCGCCCTGCATCAGGTCTTCAGCGAGGTCGACCAGGTCGATGTCGTCGGGATGGACCAGGTCGGCGACCTCGCCGACCGAGAGCAACCGGCCCTCGGCCTTCAGCCCCAGAATCTCGAACATCGAGGGCGACCAGAAGATCGCGCCGCGCGACAAATCCCAGTCCCACAGGCCCGAATAGCCGCGGCGGAGCGCGGTGTGGAAACGGTGCTGCGTGGCGGCGTAGATGAAGTCCGCCTCGTGCGAGCGCGCGGTCTGCGCATGGTAGGCGAAGCCGAGGAGCACCAGCACGATGCTGGTCGCGACAAACACGGTCGCCTCGCGCGAAACGGTGCGCCGCCACTCGCCGAAAACGCCGGCGGTCGTCTGCATCACGGCGATCGAGCCGCCGACGCTTTCCTGGTTGCGATGGATGGTGGCGATCACCTCATCGTCGGAGGTGAGATTGAGCCGGAGCACGCCGGCGCGCTCGCCGAGTGTGGTGAGCGGCTGGCTCGGCCCGAGAATCTCGTCGATGAAGCGGCCGATCAGCTCCGGCTCGCGCGGCGCGGCGGCGACCACCATGCCCTGCGGATCCATGACGAGGATGCGCCGGCCCATTGTCGAGGCGAGCGGCGGCAAAGCGTTCTCAAGCTGGCCCTGCAGCATCTCGGATGGTTCGGCGAGCGACACCGGCAGCGGCGAGCGCGCAAGCTCGCTGGTGACGGCGGTCGCGATCAGCGAGAGGCGGAGCTTCGCGTTCGTCTCGATGTTGTCGCGCGTCTGATAGATCGCGACCCCGCGCATCAGCGCGAGCGCTACGACGAAGAGAACGATCAGAATCGGGATCAGGCGCTTGACATAGGGCTCGCTGGTGACGAGGCGCGCATAGGCGGGGTGCACGAAGAGCCGGGCGTGCCCGGCGAGGGCCGCGCTATCGAGACCGTGGACACTCGGTATCCGCCTAAGCGCTGACGCCATGGGCCCCCGCGGCCGCGCCATACCGTGGCCTCCTGTCCGAGCTGATTCGGGGCGCCGCCCTCCGAATCACTTCCATTTGAATCGTGAAGGAATCGGGTTGTCTACAGGGCGCGCAAAAATTGATCGCATTTCCCCCCGCCGATCCCAAAACCCGATCGAGCTTTCAGAGCCGGGCTTGGCGATAGGATCAAGATCGAACCAAACTGCGCGCCGGCGCCTCATCCCTCCAGCGTGCGGACCACGATGTCGGAGAGGTCGCGCGACGGCTTTTCCAGAGCGCGGAGGCGGCGGAGCGCATCCTCCGCCTCGCCGCGGCGCTTCGGCTCGAGCATCCGGTAGGAGCGGAACGCGGTGGCGATCCGCGCAGCGACCGAGGGATTGTGCGCGTCAAGCTCGCCGATGGTTTTCGCGACGAAGCGATAGCCCGCGCCGTCGGGGCGGTTGAAGCCGACCGGGTTTGCCGCAGCGAAGGAGCGGATCAACGCGTAGACGCGATTCGGGTTCTTCGGCGAGAACGCCGGGTCGCCGGCCAGCGCCTCGACGCGACCGAGCGTGTCATGCGCAGGCACCGTCGCCTGCGTGGCGAACCATTTGTCGAGCACGAGCGCGTTGCCGCGGTAGCGCTCGTGGAAACGGTCGAGCGCCTCTTCGGCCTCGGCCATCTCGAGATGAACGAGAATCTTGAGCGCCGCGAGGCGGTCGGTCAGGTTCTCGGCGTCGCCGAATTTTTCAAGCAACTCCCTGCCGCTCATCGACCCGCCGAGCGCGAGAAGACCCCACGCCGCGTGCTGCAGCGCGCGCCGTCCAGCGTTCTCCGCGTCTGGCGAATAGGGGCGGCTCGGCGCGGCGCGGGCGGCGACATCGACCAGCGTCTCTCCGATGTCCCGCCCGAGCGACGTGAGCAGCGCGCGCCGCGCCGCATGAATCGCGTCGGGGTCGACGTCGCGGGCGATCGCCTGCGCGATGTCGGTCTCGCTCGGCATCGAAAGCGCAAGCGCGCGGAAGGCCGGATCAAGCTCGTCGTTCGAGGCGAGACGCGCCAGCTCCTCGGCGAAGCGCGGATCGAAGCTCGGCGCCTCGCCTTTGCGGATCGCCGCCGTCGCGCGCTCAAGCATATGGAGCGCGATCCGCTGCGCCGCCTCCCAGCGGTTGAAGGGATCGGGGTCGCGCCCGATCAGGAACAGAAGGTCCTCGGTGCTGAGATCGGCCTCGACGTGCACCGGCGCGGAGAACTGGCGGAAGAGGGAAGGGATGGCGCGCGCCTTGACGCCGTCGAGCGCGACCTCCTCGCGCCCGCGCGTCAGATGGATCACGCCGTCCTTGACGCTTGCGCCGCGCGCGCCGGAATAGCTCATGTCCTGCCCGTCGGGGCCGACCAGCCCGAAGGCGATCGGGATGTGCATCGGCTGCTTCGGCTTGCGGTCGGGCGTCTCGGGGATGTCCTGGCGGAGTTCCAGCGTGAGGCGCTCCTTCTCCGGCTCGTAGCGATGACGGATGGTGATCGTCGGCGTCCCCGCCTGATGGTACCAGAGCGCGAACTGGTCGAGATTCATGCCGGTCGCCTCGGCGAAGCAGGCCAGGAAATCCTCGATCGTGGCCGCGCCGCCGTCGTGCCGTTCGAAATAGAGGTTCATGCCGACGCGGAACGCGTCGCGGCCGACTACGGTCGACAGCATGCGGCAGATCTCGGCGCCCTTCTCGTAGACCGTCGCGGTGTAGAAGTTGTTGATCTCGCGGTAGGTCGGCGGGCGCACCGGATGGGCAAGCGGCCCGCCGTCCTCGGGAAACTGGTGCTGCCTGAGCCCGACTACGTCGGAGATGCGCTTCACGGCGCGCGAGCGGACGTCGGAGGTGAACTCCTGGTCGCGATAGACCGTCAGCCCCTCCTTCAGGCAGAGCTGGAACCAGTCGCGGCAGGTGATGCGGTTGCCCGTCCAGTTGTGAAAATATTCGTGCGCGATCACCGCCTCGACATGCGCGTAGTCCTGGTCGGTGCCGGTCTCCGGATCGACCAGCACGTATTTGTCGTTGAAAATGTTGAGGCCCTTGTTCTCCATCGCGCCCATGTTGAAGTCGGAGACGGCGACGATGTTGAAGACGTCGAGATCGTATTCGCAGCCGAAGCGGTCCTCGTCCCAGCGCATGGCGCTCTTCAGTGCGTCCATGGCGTAGCGGCAGCGCTCTTCCTTGCCGGGCTCGCAATAAATGCCGAGCCGCACTTCGCGCCCCGAGCGCGTCTCGAACACGTCGTGGATCGAGCCGAGTAACCCGCCGACAAGCGCGAAGAGGTATGAGGGTTTCGGAAACGGATCGTGCCAGACGGCGAAGTGGCGGTCCGTTCCGGCGACATCGCCGGAATCCACCGGGTTGCCGTTCGACAGGAGAACCGGCGCTTCGCTTTTTCGCGCCTCAATCCGCGTGGTGAACACCGAGAGCACGTCCGGCCGGTCGAGGAAGTAGGTGATGCGGCGAAAACCTTCCGCCTCGCATTGCGTCGTGTAGACGCCGTTCGAGCGGTAGAGCCCCATCAGCGCGCTGTTAGCGGACGGGTTCACCTCGGTGACGATCTCGAGCGTGAACGGGCGCGCGGGCGGGGCGTGAAGCGTCAGCCGCTCGGGCGTCGCCTCGTGGGCGTCGTTCGGAAGGAGGGTGGAGTCGAGCGAAAGGCCTTTGAGCTGAAGCCCGTCGCCATCAAGGACAAGCGGCGTGGCGGGCGGCGTGCCCTCGCGCGGCCTGACCGACAGGCGAGAAACGATGCGCGCCGCTTCCGGTGCGAGGCGGATGTCGAGGTCGACGGTTTCGATCAGATATTCGGTGGGACGGTAGTCTTCGAGCCGAATGAGGGGGGCGTTTTCGGTGCGCATCGGAACTCCGTGTAGGGCGTTCCGATAGCATTTTCGGCGGAGGATGGAACCTCGCGCGTCGAGCGTGGTGTTCCGGCCGGAAACCGATAGCTCTTTCAGGGCCGAGAGGACTCTTTACCGCACGCGGCGACGGCCGGCCCCTCGGCAGGTCCGAACCGGGGCACGCTCGCCAACGCGTGGGAGACACCCCGAGATCGGACCTGCCGAAGGGCCGGTGTCAACGTTTGCTTCGCGACCGCAGCCAGGCGCCGGTGCATGTCGGCTCATATGCTGCGCCACCGGCTCTCGCCGGCGACCCGCCGGAGTTCCGCCGAGGGATCGCGGAAGAGTGGCTGCGACAGGGCC
Source organism: Propylenella sp. (assembly GCA_050728815.1). Lineage (GTDB taxonomy): Bacteria > Pseudomonadota > Alphaproteobacteria > Rhizobiales > Afifellaceae > DASWJZ01. The sequence continues at coordinate 14,523 of JBOHKB010000006.1, read as the reverse complement.
GCGTTCACGTCGCGACGTGTCAGGCCGAGATCGGCGAGCAGATGATCGTCGAGTTCGGTGAGGCGCACGACCGATCTGCGGTTCCGCCAGGCGCGAACCGTCCGCTCGGCGAATTGCAGGGCCGCGGGCACAAATCCAGCCGCGGCGAACCCGCTCCGGCTGGCGATGAATGAGGCTGCTTCACGCATGGGAAATCTCCTCCGTTCGCCGGAAAGTCCGACGCTCGCGATGTTCTTTGTCGAAGGTCCAACGGGTGGGCCACCCGTTTTCTGCCGCCTATGTGCAACTTCCCTATTGCTCAATCAAGCGAAATGGTTTTATGGATAGCATCAATCCTGCTGAATGATTGTGCGGAGGCAGAAATGAGCGTCGTTGCCCTCGATTCGCGGCAGAACCGCGCGGAATCCGCGCCCGATTTCCGTGCCGGCATGGGGCTGGAGTTGGACCTTCTGCGCACCCTTGCCGCCATCGCCGACACCGGCAGCTTCAATCGCGCTGCGCGCGTGGTTTTCCGCACGCCGTCGGCGGTTTCCATGCAGATGAAGAAGCTCGAGGAGCAGGTTGGCCAGCCGCTCTTCGCCAAGAACGGGCGGACGGTGGCGCTGACGCCGGACGGCGAGGCGCTGCTCGGCTATGCGCGCCGCATCCTGAAGCTCGCGGACGAGGCGCTGCTGCGCTTCCGCGCGCCGGAAATCCGCGGAACGATTCGGCTGGGCGCGCCCGACGACTACGCGAGTCAGTTCCTGCCGGACATCCTCTCGCGCTTCGCGGCGAGCCACCCGAATGTCGAGGTCGACGTGGTCTGCCAGTCGAGCTGCGACCTGATCGCGCTGCTTCAGGACGGGAACCTCGATGTTGCGCTTATCAGCGCCGGGCACGGCCAGGGGAGCGGCGGCGTGCCCGTCTACCGCGAGGACCTGGCGTGGGTCGGGCTAAAACACGGCTGCGCGCACGAGAAGAACCCGATTCCGCTCGCTGTGTCGCATGTCGGCTGCTGCTGGCGGCGGCAGGCGCTCGACGCGCTCGACCGCGCGGGCATCGCCTACCGCGTTGCCTATACGAGCAAGCACTATGTCGGGCAGCTCGCCGCGGTTCTCTCCGGGCTCGCGATCGCGCCGTTCCCGCGCTCCTCGGTGAGCGGCGACCTCAGGCTTTTTGGCGAGGAATTCGGGCTGCCGCCGATCGGCCGCTACGAGATCGAGATGCATCGCTCGCCCGGGGCCAAGGGCACGCTCTTCGACGCGCTCGCCGGCCACATCGAGAATAACTTCCGTGGCTACGACGCGGCGGCGGCGTAAGGCGGTTTTGAAGCAGCCGCTTAGACTCGCCGATCAGCGGGCTTTCCGCAAAACAGTGCGGAGCGCCCGCTGATGACATCCGGCAAGCCGCGCATCATCGAGCGGAAGCGCGTCTACAAGGGCTGGAATTCGTTCGACCTGTTGACCGTGGAGGCGGCAGATCACTGGGGGACGGTCGGCCGCCATGTGCGCGAAGTGGTCGATCATGGCGCGGCGGCGGTGGTGCTCACGATCGATCGCGAGCGCGGCGTGGCGCTCCTTGTCCGCCAGTGGCGCGCCGGGCTGATCGCCGTCGACGCGGCCGATCCGTACCTGATCGAAGCCTGCGCCGGCATTCTCGAACCGGGCGAGACCCCGGAGGAAGCGGCCCGCCGCGAGGCCGAGGAGGAATTGGGGCTGAAGGTGCGGGAGCTACGAAGCCTTGGCACGATGCTGCCCTCGGTCGGCACGCTGACGGAGCGGATGCATCTCTTCGTGGCCGACGTGAGCGCGGCCGACCTGGGTGACGATCGCCGCGGCGGCATGGCGCACGAAGGCGAGCATATCGAGGTCGTGGAGGTGCCGCTGCAGGAGCTCTACGCGATGGCGCGGCGCGGCGCGCTCGAGGACGGCAAGACGCTCGTCATCGTGCAGCGGATGATGATCGAGGAACTGGAGGGGCCTGGGCGGTAGCCTCGTTCCTCGCCCGCTCCGCGGGGGAGGAACCTGCGGTGCAGAGCCCGCGATATTAGTGCCGGTGCTCGTGGCTCCCGCTGCGGCCGTCGGCGTCCACCACCTCGCCGTGGAGGTCGTGCGTGTGGTCGTGGTGGTGGCGGTAGATGGCGACCGCGCCCACGGCGCGCGGGCCGAAGAGCCGAAGATATTCCGGCGCCTCCGCCACCTCGCCGGGGATGCCGGCGCAGCATACGTGTCCGTTCAGGCAGATCACCCGGTCCGACGCCGCCATGACGACGTGGAGATCGTGCGAGACGAGCAGAATGGCGCAGCCGTGGCGCCGTCGGATGGCGGCGATCTTTTCGTAGAGCGCTACCTCGCCGGTGAAATCGACGCTCTGCACCGGCTCGTCGAGCACGAGCAGCTCGGGCTTGGCGAGCAGCGCGCGGGCGATCAGCACGCGCTGGAACTCGCCGCCGGACAGCGTCGTCACGTCCGCGTCGATGAGATGCTCGACGCCGGTCTCCGCCAGTGCGGCGGAAAGATCCGCCTCGGCGTGCCGGTGCGTCAGCCGCATCAGACGGCGGACGGTCATCGGCAGTGTGGCGTCGAGCGGCAGGCGCTGCGGCACGTATCCGATGCGAAGTCCGGGCCGGACGAAGACGGTTCCGCCATCCGGCTTGATCAGCCTGAGCACCACCTTGAGGAGCGTGGTCTTGCCGCCGCCGTTCGGGCCGATGACGGTCAGAATCTCGCTGGCGCCGAGCGAGAGATCGACGCCGGAGAGAATCGTCTGCGCACCGCGGCGGACGCTGACGCCACTGAGTGCGACGAGCGGCGGCCCCGCAGCGGTGACGACGGCTTCCGATCGAGGTCTGTCCTGCATCGCGGTCAGGCCGCTCACATCGTCGAGAGATACGTGCGGGAAAGGCTGGAAACGCCGATCCCTCACTTGAACTTTGTCACGATATAACATAACAACGCGGCAAGGGAAGAGCGATGCCAACACCCGGCCGCAGCGACCAGCTCGTGCTCGCCGCGCTCAAGAAGAGCGGCAAGCCGATGTCTGCCTACGAGATTCTCGACCGCGCCCGGTCGCAGGCGCTGAAGGCCCCGGTCCAGGTCTATCGTGCCTTGCAGAAGTTGCAGCGGCTCGGGCTCGTGCACCGGGTCGAGGCGCTGAACGCCTTCGTCGCCTGCTCCGATCGCCACGAAGACCTGCACCGGCCGGGCTTCGTGATCTGCCGCGATTGCGGCGCGGTGCGAGAATTCCAGGACGGCCGCGTGGCGAACCTCGCCAGAAAGGCCGCGGGGTCGGATTTTTCCATCGATCTGATCGCGTTGGAAATCTACGGGCGCTGCGGCTCCTGCGCGGCGGCCCACTGAGAATCGCAGGAGGTGGACATGCGGCGAAAATTGCTCGGCGTGTCGCTCACGGCGCTTCTTTTTGCGGCGGGTCAGGCCGACGCCGAGACGCCGCATGTCGTCGCCTCGATTGCGCCGATCCACTCGCTCGTCGCCTCCGTGATGGAGGGGGCCGGCGAGCCAAAACTTCTCATCCCGGCCGAGGTCACGGAGCATGACTACGCGCTAAAGCCCTCCGACATCAGAAAGATCGCCGGCGCCGATCTCGTCGTCTGGCTTGGCGAGTCGCTCGAGGCGTATCTCGTCAAGCCGCTGGAGACCGAAAGCGTGAAGCAGCTCGAGTTGATCGATGCGGAGGGGATCGATCCGCATGCGTTCCGGGAAGAGGAAGCGCACGAGGAAAATGTGGCGGAGGTCGAGGAGGACGAAGACGAGCACGGCCATTTCGGGCTCGACCCGCATGTGTGGCTCGACCCGATACGGGGCGTCGCGATCGTGCGGGCGGTGGCCGAGGTCCTGGGACAAATGGACGCGGAGAACGCGGACCTCTACGCCGCCAACGCGAAGCGCACCGCCGCGGCGCTGGAAGCGCTCGACCGCGAGATCCGAAAGCGGCTGACGCCGCTCGCCGACCGACCGTTCATCACCTTCCACGACGGCTATTCCTATTTCGTCGAGCGCTACGGCTTGCGGCAGGTCGGTCAGCTCATGGTGCATCCCGAGCAGCGGCCGGGCGCCGCATCGCTGAGCGCACTGCGCGGGACCGTGGCCAGCGAAAACGTCGCCTGCGCCTTCGCCGAGCCGCAATTCGATCCGGGCATGCTCCGGTCGCTCGCCGGCGATGCAGACATGAAGGTCGGAGTCCTCGACACTCTGGGAGCAGGGCTTGCGCCGGGGCCGGCGCTCTATGGGGCGTTGCTGCGCAGGAATGCGGAGGCGGTCGCAACCTGTCTCACGCCGACCAGTTAGCCGGAATATCGCTACAATTTTAGATATTTGTGGCACTTGGTATTGCACTGGTTTTGATTGAAAGTATTCCATTCGCTTCGCAATGAATTAAGACACGCTCTGCTATAAATAAGTTCAGGCGGGAGCGTGTCAAATAGAGAGCCGGCAAAGCGCTGGATCACGCTCCTAGTGGAGATGATCGTGAGATACCCGATTGCCCCGGTTCTGGCAGCAGCACTGTCCGCAATGGCGTCCAGCGCCTTCGCCGCCGGCGTCCAGCCGCCGATCGTCGCGCTCGATCTGGCCAGCACCTTTCCCGGCAGCATGCCGATCCTCGGCGCCGCCGCGCACAAGCTCTCCGAGAAGGTGAGCCGCGCCTCCGGCGGCGAGATAGAGATCAAGTTCTACGAGCCGGGCGTGCTGGTGCCGGGCGCCGATACGGTGAACGCCGTCTCGGAGGGGAAAGTCGCGGCGGCATGGGCGGGCGCGGGATGGTTCGCCGGACGTAATAGCGCGTTCAACTTCTTCTCCAGCGTCCCGTTCGGGCCGCAGATGGGAGAGTACCTCGCCTGGATGTATCAGGGCGGTGGACTGGAACTCGCGCGCGAAATGTTCCGCGAGCACGGCGTCTACAACATCCCGTGCGGCCTCATCCCGCCGGAGGCATCGGGGTGGTTTCAGAAGGAAATCCGCTCGGTCGAAGATTTGAAGGGCCTCAGGATGCGGTTCTTCGGCCTGGGCGCGAAGGTCATGCAGAAGTTGGGCGTCGTGACAGAGCAGCTTCCGCCCGGCGAGATCCTTGCGGCGATGAAGGAGGGGAAGCTCGACGCGACCGAGTTCTCGCTGCCCGCGATGGACCAGCCGCTCAAATTCTACGAAGTCGCCAAATACTACTATTTCCCCGGCTGGCATCAGCAGGCAACGCTCTTCGACCTCTACGTCAACCAGAACCTCTGGGACGGACTCGCCGAACGGCACAAGGCGATCATCGAACTCGCCTGCGGCGAAGTGCTCCTGGAGATGATGGCGGAAGGCGAAGCCGCGCAGGGTCGCGCGATCCGGCAGATGCAGGAGCAGGGCGTGGAGGTGCGCCGCTGGCCGCCGACAATCCTTGTCGCCCTGGACGATGCTTGGAACCAGGTTATCGCGGAGGAATCCGCCAACAACTCCGACTTCAAGCGGGTCTACGAGTCCTACAAGCAGTTCCGGGAGGAGTACGAGACCTGGAGCTACCTGAGCTACCTCGGCCCGTGAGAAGAGGAGTCAATCAGGCCTGAGCATCCGGCGCCGCCTCCTCACCCGGCTGCATGAAACCTGATCGTGCGGATCGTCATGCCGGCAATTCGTGACATCAGCATCCGGTCGAAGCTCTCGATCGGGTTTGGAATCGCATTCGCGCTCGTCGTCGCCCTCGGCGTCCTGGGCGTCGTCCTCTTGCACGTCGTCGACCGCGAAGCCCGCGAAGTCCGCGACGTCTGGATGCCGAAGGTGCAGCTGCTGGAGGAGATCAAGCGGCAGACCCTGCAGAACAACATGCTCGCGACGCGGCGTCTTCAGACCAGGAACTACCGCGAGCTAGCCCGCCTGACCGACTCGATGGACGTGCTCGGCAAAGCCCTGCAAGAGCGCGTCAATCGATACGAGCTGCTGATCGACTCCAGCGAGGAAAGCGCGCTGTTTTCGGCGTTCGTCGAGACGCTGATCCAGTACATCTCGACATTCGCTTCCGTATTCGACCGCCTGGAGACGGAGGTCGTGGCGCCGTCCATCGAGGAGTTCGACGCGATGCTGCTTGCCGCGATCGACGAACAGGACGTCGCGCTCGACCAGCTGCTCGACCATGTGCGGGGGAAGACGGGCGAGGCCGCGGCGCAGTCCAACGAAATCTATGAGTTCGCTCTTGGGCTGACGATCGCGCTCATCCTGCTGTCGAGTATAGCGGTCGGCGCGGCCGTCACCTGGGTAACCCGCAACATCAGCATGCCGATCCGGCGGATCGGCGCCGCAATGCACCGGCTGACGGCGGGCGACGACACGGTCACGCTGCACGAGGACAGCGAGCGGAAGGACGAGGTCGGCGACCTGGTCGCCGCCGTGGCCGGGTATCGCGACAGCCTGGTCCAGAGCCGCCGTCTTGCGATAGAGGCGAATCTCGAGCGGGAGCGGCTGCAGGCCGCGGTCGGAAACATGCCGATCGGCCTCAGCATGTTCGATGCGGACAAGGCGCTGATCATCTGCAACGAACGCTACGGCGAGATGTACAAGCTGCCGCCTGAACTTACGGAGCCCGGCACGAAGCTCGGCGCGATGCTCGAATATCGGGTGAAGTCGGGAGTCTATCCGGGGGAGAACCCGGACCGTTACGTGGACGACCTGCTCACCCGTCTCGACCGGCGCGAGCCCTATGTCGACTTGATCGAGCTGCGCGACGGCCGCGCCTTCAACATCATCGTGCAGCCGATGACGAGCGGCGGCTGGGTTTCGGTGCATGAGGACGTGACCGCGCGGCGCAAGGTGGAGGCGCGCATCGCGCATATGGCGCGCCACGATGCGCTGACCGACCTGCCGAACCGCGTCCTTTTCCGCGAGCGCGTCGAGCAGGCGCTGCAACGGCGCAACGTGGGGGAGAGCGTCGCCATCCTCTGCCTCGACCTCGACCAGTTCAAGGCGGTCAACGATACGCTCGGCCATCCGATCGGCGACGCGTTGCTTCGAAACGTGGCGAAGCGGCTGCGCGACTCGCTGCGCGAGGAAGATTCCGTCGCGCGGCTCGGCGGCGACGAATTCGCCGTCGTGCAAGTCGGCTCGGACCAGCCGGTCGGCGCAACCGGGCTCGCCGAGCGGATCATCGCAAAGCTGAAGGAGCCCTACGAAATCGAGGGCCACCAGGTAGTCTCGGGGACGAGCGTCGGGGTCGCCATCGCTCCCTCGGATGGAACCGACCCCGACCAGCTCCTCAAGAACGCCGACATGGCGCTCTATCGCGCCAAGCACGACCGGCGCGGGACCTACCGGTTCTTCGAGATGGAGATGGACGCCCGCATGCAGGCGCGGCGGCGGCTCGAGCTCGATCTCCGCCGGGCGTTGGTGACGAAGGAGTTCGAGCTGCACTACCAGCCGCAGCTCAATCTCAGGAGCAACCAGATTTCCGGTTTCGAAGCGCTCCTGCGCTGGAACCACCCCGAGCGCGGGACAATCCCGCCTTCGGAGTTCATTCCGCTCGCCGAGGAGATCGGTCTCATCATACCGCTCGGCGAATGGGTGCTGAGGCAGGCATGCCGCGATGCCGTGCAATGGCCGCCGACCGTGAAGCTTTCGGTGAACCTGTCGCCGGCGCAGTTCAATACGCTCGATCTCGTGGAAATGGTGGAGAGCGCGCTGGCCGATTCGGGTCTCGAACCGAACCGCCTGGAGCTCGAGATCACGGAGAGCGTGCTCCTCGCCGAGAACGATTCGGTGATGACCACGCTGCACCGGCTGCACGACCTCGGCGTGCATGTATCGATGGACGATTTTGGCACGGGCTATTCGAGTCTCAGCTACCTGCGCAGCTTCCCGTTCGACAAGATCAAGATCGACCAGTCTTTCGTCCAGGACCTTGGTGCGACGGGCAGCGCTTTGGCGATCGTCCGCGCCGTCACCGGGCTCAGCACCAGTCTCGGCATGGAGACGACGGCGGAGGGCGTCGAGACCATCGACCAGCTGATGCGCGTGCGGCAGGAAGGCTGCACCGAAGTCCAGGGCTTCCTGATCAGCAAGCCGCGCCCGGCGAGCGAGATCGCCGAGCTGTTTGAGGAGCGTCGCTGGCAGGCGATCAACGCCGCCTGACAAGCGGTTTGGCCGGCCGGGGCGCCCGGGCCGGCAACCAAATCCTCCGATCGGCGTTTTCCCAGCGAACGGTGCGCCGCAGCGCGGCGCGGACAAGGGAGATTCCGATGCTGGGTTGGGCCCTCACCTTCCTGATCGTTGCGCTCATCGCCGCGGCGCTGGGCTTCGGCGGGATCGCCGGAACGGCCGTCGGCATCGCCAAGATCATCTTCTTCGTGGCGATCATCCTTTTCCTGATCTCGGCCGTCGCCGGCGCAATGCGAGGCCGAAGCATCTAGCGGCGGCGGAGGCCGCTGCCGCCTGTTGCGGCTTGGGCGGAGGCCGCGCCCTACGCCTCGACGGGACGCTCGGGCTATGCAAAACTCCTAGTTGAGCCCGCTTGCCAACAGAGGCAGGCGGTCCGACGGGGAGGGAGCATGGCCGAGCAGCTGAGCGAGCATTTCACCCTGGAGGAATTCACCGCCTCCGAAACCGCGAAAGCGAAGGGGATCGATAACAGCCCCACGCAGGAGCACCTCGCCAACCTGCGCAAACTTGCGGCCGCGATGGAGCCGGTCAGATCGCTGCTGGGGCATCCGATCCTGATCTCGTCCGGCTATCGCAATCCGACTCTCAATAAGGCCGTGGGCGGCGTGGAAGATTCGGATCACGCGCTTGGCTGGGCGGCGGACTTCGTATGCCCGCTCTTCGGAACGCCGTTCGACATCTGCGTGGCCATTCGCGATTCCGGGATCACATTCGATCAGCTCATCCACGAAAAGCGGCGCTGGGTGCATCTCAGCTTCAATCCGCGCATGCGGAACGAGACGCTCACGCTTCAGCCGGACTCGACGAAATACGTTCCCGGCATTCTGGAGTGAGGCCGCCTACTTCGCGCGGCTGACCGTCACGCGCGTTCCCGCCCGGACCGCGCTCAACGCGCGCACGTCGGAGAGCGCGCGGGCCCAGACGTTGACCGGGCTCGCGAGGCGTATCTCATCGCTGCGCGACACTGGCGTGCGGCCGAAGCCGATGGCGATCGCTTCGCCGTCCGGCCAGTAGGCGATCTCGCCCGCCTCCACCACGTCGCGCGCGCCCGCCTCTCGCGCAGCGGAGACGCCGATCCCGAAATAGACCTCCTCGCCCCAGGTCTGGGCCTTTGCTTCGAGTGGGAGCGCGGCGAGGATTTTTTCCGCCGTGGGCGTGGCGAGCGTTTCCGCCTCAAGCTTCACGCCGCCGAAGTCGAACAGGATGCGGGGCATTACGTCACTCCGTTCAGATTACGCTTGGCCGTTGTATGGATCGTCGGTGACGTCCTCGCTCGCCCCCTCGACCCATTCAAGCGCTTCGCGCTCGCCTTGCTCGTCAGCAGCCATCGCCTTGTAGCCCTCCTCAAGGCCGAACGGCGCGACGGTTCGGCGAGCGAGTTCATTGAGGAGTCGGCTGACACCTCGCCGGCCGAGGCGGCTCAGAAGTCCCTCGTAAACGTCGTCGTCGAGGGTGATGGTCAGTCTTTTGGGCATGCCGTATTCCATAGCACGAAATGTGCTTCGTTCGACTCGGGCGTCGCAGAGGACGTGACCAGAGCGCTTCAGATGCTACAAGGCGAAACAACGCAAGAAGGTGGAACGCATGGACGTTTCGACCGGTTCGGCGCGGCTGATCGACGGCAAGAGCATTGCCGCGGAGGTCATCGCGAACGTGAAAGCGGCGCGCGGCAGGCTGGTCTCTGAGCTTGGGCTGACGCCAGGCCTGGCCGTGGTCCTGGTCGGCGACAACCCGGCGAGCGCGGTCTACATCCGCAACAAAAGCCGCACGGCGGCAGAATGCGGCTTCCACTCCGAGCAGCACACACTGCCGGCGGGGACTTCCGAGGCCGCGCTGCTCGAGCTGATCCAACGCCTCAACACCGACCCAAAAATCCACGGCATCCTGGTGCAGCTGCCGCTGCCGAAGCATATCGATGAACAGAAGGTGCTGCTCGCGCTCGACCCGGACAAGGATGTGGACGGGTTCCATCCGGTGAATGTCGGACGGCTCGCGACCGGCGCGCGCGACAAGGCGCTCGTGCCGTGCACGCCGGCGGGATGCGCGCTGCTCATCAAACGCGCGCTCGGCCAGAATCTAGCGGGGCTGGAGGCGGTGGTGGTTGGCCGCTCCAACATCGTCGGCAAGCCGGTGGCGCAGCTCCTCCTCGCCGAGCACTGCACCGTCACTTTCTGCCACAGCCGCACGCGCGACCTTCCCGCCGCGTGCCGGCGCGGCGACATACTGGTCGCGGCAGTAGGGAGACCGCAGATGGTGAAGGGGGACTGGGTGAAGCCCGGCGCCTGCGTGATTGACGTCGGCATCAACCGCGTGCCGGCGCCGGAGAAGGGCGAGGGTAAGATGAAGATCGTGGGCGATGTTGACTTCGCCGAGGCGAGCCGCGTCGCGGGGGCGATCACGCCGGTGCCTGGCGGCGTCGGGCCGATGACGATCGCCATGCTGATGGCGAATACTGTGATTGCGGCGGCGCGGAAGGCGGGAAGGGCGGATATCGCCGACACGCTGGCGAAGGTCGACTCAACAGCCAAGTTCGTCGTCGAGTTCGACCAGAGACCCTCGGCGGATGTGACAGACGACCGGCTCGATGCGCCAGCTTTTCACCGCAACATCCAGCCGATGTTGAGCGTACTGAAACGTGTCCTCCACGACAGATCTGGCCACGCACTGGAGGTCGGCAGCGGCACTGGACAACACATCGTTGGATTCGCGGAGGGCTTGCCCAACCTAACCTGGTGGCCTACCGACCCGAATCCCAACCATCGAAAGAGCATCGATGCATGGAGGCGGCTGAGCGGCCTCGCCAACATCGCGCCGCCCTTTGCGCTCGACGCGGCCGACCCAAAAGTCAGGCTTGGCGGGCCGCCTGCGAATTCGCTGACGGCGATCGTCTCGATGAACGTCATTCACATTGCGCCGTGGTCGGTATGCGAGGGTATTGTGCGTCTCGCCGGGGACGATCTAGTGAGCGGCGGATTGCTGGTCCTCTACGGGCCATTCAAGCGCGGGCATGAGCACACGGCGCCGAGCAACGCGAACTTCGACGCGTCGCTACGTCGGGAAAACCCCGAATGGGGCGTGCGCGACGTGCAAGAGGTCGAGGTGGCCGCCCAGGCGCGGGGATTGCGTCTCGCGGAAATAGTCGAGATGCCGGCCAACAATTTAACGCTGGTGTTCGAGCGCAGGTGACCGCCCGCTTCTTGTGAACAGGCGCTATGATCAGGCGTATGAAAACGTGGCGTGCGCCCGAAAAAGCTCCGGGCGCGCCACACATGAATAACCTGGTGTCGTCTTTAGCGAACGAGGTGCGCTGACCGTTACCGGTAAAAACGGTGGCCGGTCCGGAACTCGGGAAGGGATCGCGGGATGAAATCGCACGCGCGCGTGGTGGTGATCGGGGGCGGCGTGGTCGGCGTCTCGGCGCTCTACCACCTCGCCGGGAAGGGCTGGTCGGACGCGGTGCTAGTCGAGCGGCGGGAGCTGACCTCCGGCTCGACCTGGCACGCGGCCGGGCTCCTGCCGCTCTTCAACATGAGCTACTCGTCCGGCCAGCTGCACAAATACTCCGTCGCGCTCTACAAGACGCTGGAGGAGGAGACCGGACAGAACGTCGGCTTCTCCGTCTGCTCCAACATCCGCCTTGCGCGCACCAAGGACCGCTGGGACGAGTACATGTACTACGCCGGCGTGGCGCGGACGATCGGCGTCAACGTCAACGTGCTGACGCCGGACCAGGTGAAGGAAATCTGGCCGCTCTGCGAGACCGAGGGCATCCTGGGCGCGATCCAGCATCCGGACGACGGCTACATCCAGCCGGCCGACGTGACGCAGGCGCTCGCGAGGGGCGCGCGCAACCGCGGCGCGGAGATCAACCGCAATACGCGGGTGACCGGCATCGAGCAAAGGCCCTCCGGCGAGTGGCTGGTGAAGACGGACAAGGGCGACATCATCTGCGAGCATGTCGTCTCGGCGACCGGCAACTTCGCGCGGAAAACCGGCGCGATGGTCGGGCTCGACATTCCGGTGCTGCCCGTCGAGCACCAGTACATCGTGACCGAGCCGCATCCGAAGATTCAGGAGCGGCGGGCGAAGGGCCTGCCGGAGATGGGCGTGCTCCGCGAGAGCGATTCCTCCTGGTACATGCGCGAGGAGGCGGGCGGGCTGCTGCTCGGACCGTACGAGAAGAGTGCGCCGGTCTGCTACGTCGACGGACCGTCGGAGGACGCGGAATACGAGCTGTTCCAGGACGATCTCGAGCGGCTGACGCCGCACATCGTGACGGCAATCGCGCGCGTTCCGGCCTTCGGCGAGGTCGGGATCAAGAAGGTGTTCAACGGGGCGATCCCCTATACGCCGGACGGATCGCCGATCGTCGGCCCGGCCTGGGACCTCAAGAATTTCTGGCTGAACGAAGGGCACTCGTTCGGCGTGACGGCGGCGGGCGGGGCCGGCTGGCAGCTCGCCGAATGGATCGTCGAAGGAGAGCCTTCGATCGACATGATGGGGGTCGACCCGCGCCGCTTCGGCCCCTACGCGACGAAGGGCTATCTCAAGGCGAAGAACGAGGAAGCCTACGCCAACGTCTTCACGCTCCACTATCCCGACGAAGAGCGCGCCGCGGCGCGTCCGCTGAAGACGGCGCCCTGCTACGACCGCATGAAGAAGCTCGGCGCTGTCTTCGGCTCGGTCTACGGCTGGGAGCGGCCGAACTGGTTCGCGCCGGAGGGCTACGCGGTTCCTGCCGACGAGCTCGAACCCGACGACGTTCTCTTGAACCACAACTACGCGCCGGCCGACCGGACGGGCAAAGTGCGCGAGCGCTGGTCGTTCCGCCGCTCCAACTATTTTCCCCATGTCGGCAACGAGTGCCGGAACGTGATGGAAAACGTCGGGCTGCTCGACATGTCGGCATTCGCGAAATGCTTCGTGACCGGCCCCGGCGCGGAAGCGTGGCTGGACTCGATTCTGGCCAACCGCCTCCCGAAGAAGATGGGGCGGCTGAACCTCTGCCATCTCCTCACCGTGCGCGGCGGCGTGCGCTCGGAGTTCACCGTCTTCAAGGCGAGGGAAGGGGGCTACTACCTGGTCTCCGCCGGCGCCTACGAGCGGCACGACCACGATGTACTGAACAAGCTTCTGCCGGAGGATGGCAGCGTCAGCATGTATCCGGTGACGAAGGACTGGGGCGTACTGGTGCTGGCTGGCCCCCGCTCACGTGACGTTCTTTCCAGGATCACCGATGCCGATCTCTCGAATGCCGCCTTCCCGTGGCTCTCGGGGAAGGAGATCAGCGTCGGCTACGCGACAGCGCATGCGCTGCGCGTGAATTTCGTTGGTGAGCTTGGCTGGGAGCTGCACCATCCGATCGAGACGCAGAACGCGATCTTCGACGCAGTGATGGAGGCGGGCAAGGAATTCGGCATCAGGCCGTTCGGCATCCGCGCGATGATGTCGATGGCGATCGAGAAGTCCTACCGGCTTGTCCCGCGCGAGCTGTCGATCGAGTACACCGCCTACGAGTCAGGGCTCGACCGCTTCGTGCATCCGGAGAAGGGCGATTTCCTCGGCCGCGACGCGCTGGTGAAGGCGCATGCCACGGGCGACCGGTGGAAATACGTGACGATGGAGGTGCACGGAGTCACCGACGCCGACCCGCGTGGCAACGAGCCGATCTTCAGCGGCGACGAGTTGGTCGGCCGCGCCACGAACGGCGGCTACGGCTGGCGCGTCGGAAAATCGCTAGCGCTCGCCATGGTGAAGCCGGAGCACGGCGCAGTGGGCACGGAGCTGGAGATTCAGATTCTCGGCGAACGCTACCGCGCGACGATCATCCCCGAGAGCCCCTACGATCCGGAAAACCTCCGGCTGAGAGCCTGAACTGCCACGCACGCCGCGTTGCGCAACCAGCCGGCGCTTTCCACCAGAAGCCACCGATAGTAGAAGTTCGGGAGGGCGGGGCGGCGTGACGGGAGGGGAGGCGATGCCGAGACAGGTGGTGATTCTGCACGGTTGGAGCGACACGTCGGAGTCGTTCCACGACCTCCGTGTCTTCCTCGGCAACAACGGTTTTGAAGTCACCGAAGTCTGGCTCGGCGACTACATCTCCAAGGACGACGACGTCCGCATACCGGACGTCGCCAAGCGCATGCAGGCGGTGCTTTCCGAGATGCTCGCGACCGGGAAGCTCAAGGCTCCGTTCGACGTGATCGTCCACAGCACGGGCGGACTGGTGGTGCGGGAGTGGGTCGCCCGCTACTTCCCGAACGGTGCGGAATGCCCGGTCAAACGCATTGTCATGCTGGCGCCGGCGAATTTTGGCTCGCGGCTTGCGGCTGCCGGAAAATCCTTCGTCGGCCGTGTCGCCAAAGGCTTCGACAACTGGTTCCAGACCGGCACGGAAATGCTG
>JBOHKB010000005.1:0-9310 GCA_050728815.1 Propylenella sp. | reverse complement strand
GACCCGGATCAGCCCCTCCTGCGCTACGGAGGCCACGTGCGTGCCCTCGCGGCTGTAGATCGCGCCGCGCGTGAAGCCGCGCGCGCCCTACGCCGTCGGGCTCTCCTGCGAGTAGAGCAGCCATTCGTCGGCGCGGAAGGGGCGGTGGAACCAGAGCGCGTGATCGAGGCTGGCGACTTGGAGATCGCGGTCGAAGAGCGTGCGCGCGTGCGGATAGAGCGAGGTGTCGAGCAGGAGCATGTCGGAGGCGTAGCCGAGCACGCATTTGTGGAACGCATCGTCGTCCGGTAGCGCGCCGGTCGCGCGGAACCAGACGTGCTGCACCGGCGGGAGTTTCTCTCGGGTCAGAAAATGATCGAGACTGACGGGCCGGAGCTCGATCGGCCGCTCGCGCCGCCAATAGCGCTTGGCCGGCTCGCTCGCGTGCTCGATGAATTGGCGCTTAAGCTCCTCCTCCGAAACAAGCTCCTCCGGCGGCGGCGCGCTGGGCGCCGCTGTCTGGTGCTCGAGCCCCTCTTCCTCCACCTGAAACGAGGCCGACATGGAGAAGATCGCGTGGCCGTGCTGGATCGCGACCACGCGCCGCGTGACGAAGCTCTTGCCGTCGCGGATGCGGTCGACCTCGTAGATGATTGGAAGCGCGGGGTCGCCCGGCCGCAGGAAATAGGCGTGGAGCGAATGCGCATTGCGGTCGGGCTCGACCGTGCGCGAGGCGGCGACGAGCGCCTGTCCGATCACCTGGCCGCCGAACACCCGCTGCCAGCCGTCCTCGGGGCTGCGACCGCGGAAGAGGTTGTGCTCGAGCGGCTCGAGGTCGAGGATGCCGAGCAGGTTCTCGATGGCGGTCGGCATCAGGTCCTCGATGGCCGGGCGGCTGGGGGCGGGGGAGGGCCGAAGGTCGTCAGGCGCGGGGGCGAAGTCAAGCGGAGAGGCGGATAGCTGCCATGCGGAGCGGACCCGATATCCTGATCGCCGGCGGCGGCCTCGCCGGGCTCGCGGCGGCGCTCGCAATCGCGAAGAGCGCGCCCGACATCGGCGTGGAAGTGGTCGATGCGAAGCCGCCAGGGACGGGGCCGCCCGACGAACGGGCCTCGGCCATCGCCGCCGCGGCCCGGCGTATGCTGGAACAGCTTGGCGTCTGGGAGAAACTCGAGGCCGAGGCCGAGCCGATCCGCTCCATGGAGATCACCGACAGCCACACCGGCGACGCGGTGCGGCCGGTCTTCCTCACCTTCGACGGCCACGTGTCGGAGGGTGAGCCTTTCGCCCACATGGTGGCGAACGAGCCGCTGATTGCGGCGCTCGGCGACGCCTGCGCTGCCGCCGGAATAAAGCTCACGTCGCCTGACGCCGTGAAGAGCTTCTCTGTCGGCGATAGCCGCGTGACGGCTCGTCTTGCTTCAGGGCCGGAGCGCAGCGCGGCGCTTCTTGTCGCCGCCGACGGCATCAAATCGCGGCTCAGGTCGCTCGCCGGAATCAAGACAGCCACCTGGCGCTATCCGCAATCGGCCATCGTCGTGAACGTGCGACACGAGCGCCCGCACAACGGCGTAGCGGTCGAGCATTTCTTGCCCGGCGGGCCCTTCGCGATCCTTCCGCTCAAGGGCAACCGCTCGTCGCTCGTGTGGACGGAGCGGAGCGAGCAGGTGGCAAGATTGCTGCACGGCGATCCCTTCGTACTGCTGGTCGAGCTCGAGCGCCGCTTCGGCCATCGCCTCGGCGAGATCGCGGTCGAGGGAGCGCCGCGCTCCTATCCGCTCGCCCTGATGCTCGCGCGCGATTTCGTGCGCCCGCGTTTCGCGCTCCTGGGCGACGCCGCGCACGGCATCCATCCGATAGCGGGGCAAGGGCTCAACCTCGGTCTCCGCGACGCCGCCGCCCTCGCCGAGACGGTCGTCGACGCCTATCGGCTCGGGCTCGACATCGGCTCGTTCGAAGTGCTCCGCCGCTACGAGCGATGGCGGCGCTACGACACATGGCAGATGGGCGTGATGACCGACGCTCTGAACCGCGTCTTCTCCAACGATTTCACGCCGCTTCGCGTCGCGCGCGATATCGGGCTCGGCATCGTCGACCGGCTGCCCAGGCTGAAGGAGATGTTCATCGGCGAGGCGGCCGGCCTCGGCGGCGAGCTGCCGAAGCTTTTGAAGGGCGAAGCGCTTTAGGGAAAGGGCGAGGGCCTAAGCGGGGCGGCACGACATTTCAGAACTGTCGTCATGCCATGGCTTGTCCATGGCATCCATTCCGTGGCGCCGACGAATATCTGAACCGTTGCGGAATGGATGACCGGGTCAAGCCAGGTCATGACGACAAAGTGCGCGGAAATCGCCCCGGTGCGCTCGGCCCTACTCCTCCAGCCTTCTTGCCTCCTCCTCCAACAGGATCGGAATCCCATCCCGGATCGGGAACGCCAGCTTGGCGGCGTGGCTGATCAGCTCCTGCCGCTCGCGGTCGTATTCGAGCGTGGTCTTGGTAACCGGACAGACCAGAATTTCGAGCAGCTTCGGGTCGACCGCCCGGCTCTTCGTGCCCTCACGTTCCGGCATCCGTTCCCCCTTACTGCAGCGGCGCGCTAGGCGCGTTCGCCTCGGCGAGCGCCATCTCGGTGATCGCGATCAGCGTCTTCGCGCGCTCGGCATGGTCGGCGCATTCGAGGAGCGCCTGCTTCTCCGGTGGTCCCCACGGGCTCATCATCGACAGCGCGGTGACGAGGCCGGCATTCGACGCCTTGTTCACGCTTTCCCAGTCGGCATCAAGGTTGTTCGCCGCGAGATAGTCGCGAAAGGTGCGGAGGAGCGCCGAGCGGTCGACTTCGTCCTCGCCGTTCCGCGGTTCGCTCAAGTCGGAAAAGCCTTCGAGCGAAATCACGCACTGGCGATAGGCGGTGTCCGCGATGATTTCCTCGACCACGCGAAAGCGGCTCACGCCTGAAAGCGTGATCAGGTAGCGCCCATCGCCGGTCTCGGCGAACTGCATAATGCGCCCTATGCAGCCGACAGCGCAGAGCGGCGGCTTTCGCGCGTCCTTCGCTGCGTTCAGAGCCGGCTGGATCATTCCGATCAGCCGGTCGCCCGCCATCGCCGCGTCCATCATGGCGATGTAGCGCGGCTCGAAGATGTTGAGCGGCATCTGCCCGCTCGGCAGCAGGAGGGCGCCGGCGAGAGGAAAGACTGGGATTCTCGTCGGCAAATCACCCGCGCTCTCATATCGCCGGTTGCCCGCTATGACGGCCATGCCCGTCTCCTCGCGCCGCCTGTCAGGAGAACAGCAGCGACGACAGCCGCTGGCGTCCGGCGATGGCCGCCGGGTCCTTGACGCCCCACGCCTCGAAGAACTGCACGAGCTGCTTGCGGGCGGCCTCGTCGTTCCAGCCACGGTTCCGCCGCACGATCTCCAAGAGTTGATCGACGGCGCCGGTGCGGTCGCCTTGCCCGTTCAGCACGAGCGAGAGGTCGAAGCGCGTCTGGTGGTCGTTCGGGTCGGCCTCCAGGCGGCGCAAGAGGTCGCCGGGCTGGCCGAGCCTCTCCGCCTGCGAAGCAAGGTCTAGCGCGGCGTGCGCGCCGGCGATCGCCGGATCCTGTTCCTGCGCCGGCGTCAGCCCGGCGAAAAGCCCGCGCGCCTGCGCAAGCTCGCCGAGAGCGATGAAGCAGCGGACGAGCCCGCCGAGCGCCATCATGCTGTTCGGGTCGGCCTGCAGGACGGCGCTGTAGAGCGCGGCGGCGCCGGAATGGTCCTTGGCGGCAAGCGCCGCATCGGCGGCGGCGAGCGCCTGCTCCGCGTCGCTCGGTCCGACCGGCCCGGCGACACGCTCGATGAAGGCCATGACCTGGCTCTCCGGGATCGCGCCCATGAAGCCGTCGAGCGGGCGGCCGTCCTTGAAGGCGATCACCGCAGGGATCGACTGGATGCCGAGCTGGCCGGCGATCTGTGGATGGTCGTCGATGTTCATCTTGACGAGACGCACTTTGCCCTTGGCCTTGCCGACCGCGCGTTCGAGCACCGGCGTCAGCTCGCGGCAGGGGCCGCACCAGGGCGCCCAGAAATCCACCAGCACCGGCACGTCGCGCGAGGCGTCGAGCACGTCGGCGCGGAAGTCCTTGGTGCTGGTTTCCTTGACGAGGTTGGCGGCGGCCGCTGGCGCGCCGCCGTTTCCGCCCTGCCCGAAAATCAGTGTTTCGGCGCTCATGGCTGCTCCCGTTTCTTACCCGCCCCTATGTGGCAAGTCGTGCGCGCGATTCCAACGCCGAATCCGCCGCGGAGGCTGCCGGCTCGGCGCCCACGACGGCAAGGATTTGCGGCTCATGGCCGGTGTGGCGGAGGAAGACGAGCATGTCGTCCCGCCCGATCGTGGTCGTGGCGGTGTTTTCGAGCGGGTGGAAGTTCAAAAGCTCGTGCCGCATCAGCCCGGAATCGAGGATGATCGTCACGCGGCCGGCCGTGTCGTTGATGGCGCCGAACGGCGTGACCGATCCCGGTGCGACGCCGAGCAGCTCCATCAGCAGCTCTGCCCGGCCGAACGACAGCCGCGCGCTCCCGATCCGCCTGTGCAGCGACTTCATGTCGATCTCCGCGTCCTCCTCGGCGACGACGAGGAAGACGCGATCCTTCTTGTCCTTCAGGAAGAGGTTCTTGGTGTGCCCGCCGGCTATCTCGCCGCGGAGCGCTTGGCTCTGCTCGACCGTGAAGAGCGGCGGGTGTTCGACCGTCTCAGTCGCGATCCCGAGCCGTTCGAGATACGAGGCAAGGTCGGCGCGGCTGGCGGGCATTCGTCCTCCGGGCGCTTTTGGGATTTCAGCCGGCTTAACCGCAGAAGCGCGCCGCGACAACTCTCCCGAGCCTTTAACGCAAACGCCGCGCGCTTGTTGCAATCGCCCGGGCCATGGGTCATATACGGGCCGCGCCCGGGCGCCCTCCCGGATCAAGCGCAATGCGGGTGTAGCTCAGGGGTAGAGCACAACCTTGCCAAGGTTGGGGTCGTGGGTTCGAATCCCATCGCCCGCTCCATCTTCCTCAATGTCAATAGAGACTTTAGGAGCGATGCGCTTTGCGCGCGCTCGCGCTTCGCGGCGAACTAGACCCAGCGAAAGACGGCGGCGGCGTAGAGGATCGCCATGCCGAGCGGCGCCCAGAGCGGGGTGCCGAACAGGCCGAGCCACGCCACGAAGATGAAGGCGCTGCCGAGCAGCGAGATGAACAGCCGGTCGCCGCGCGTGGTGTCGAGGCCGAGAATGCCGTGACGCGGCGCTCCGCCCGGCGATCGCAGCTCCCACACCGTCATGGCCGACAGGCAGAACGCGATGAAGAGGAAGAATGCCGCGGTCGGCCACGTCCAAGCCATCCACGAGATGAGTTCCGTTCCCTCCATAGCGCCTCACACGCGGCCGAGGGCGAAGCCCTTGGCGATGTAGTTACGGACGAAATAGATGACGACCGCGCCGGGGATCAGCGTGAGCGATCCCGCCGCCGCGAGCAGGCCGAGCTGGTAGCCCGACGTGCTCGCGGTCTTCGTCATCACAGCGGCAATCGGCTTCGCGGCGACCGAGGTCAGGGTCTTGGCGAGCAGCAGCTCCACCCACGAGAACATGAAGCAGAAGAAGCAGGCGACGCCGATCCCCGCGGCGATCGTCGGCATGAAGATTTTGAAGAAGAAGCGCCAGAACGAATAACCGTCGACATAGGCGGTCTCGTCGAGCTCGCGCGGCACACCCGACATGAACCCTTCTAGAATCCAGACGGCGAGCGGGATGTTGAAGAGCGTGTGGGCGAGCGCGACTGCCCACGGCGTGTCGAATAGGTGGACGGCGGAGTAGAGCTGGTAGAACGGAAGCGCGAAGACCGCCGGCGGCGCCATGCGGTTGGTGAGCAGCCAGAAGAAGAGGTGCTTGTCGCCGATGAAGCGGTAGCGCGAGAAGGCGTAAGCCGCCGGCAGCGCCACCACGACGGAAAGCACGGTGTTGATCACCACGTATTCGATCGAGGCGATGTAGCCGTTGTACCAGGACGGATCGGTGAAGATGACCCGGTAGTTTTCGAGCGTGAAGTTGCGCGGCCACAGCGTGAAGCTGCCCAGTATCTCGTTGGTCGTCTTGAACGACATGTTCAAGAGCCAATAGATCGGCAGGAGCAGAAAGATGATGTAGACGGTCGGGACGAGGAATCTGAGCCGCATGATCACCTCGCCTCGTTCCGCATCATCAGCGTGTAGAACAGCCAGCTGAGCAAGAGGATGATCAGGAAGTAGATCAGCGACATCGCCGCTGCCGGGCCGAGGTCGAACTGGCCGAGCGCCGACTTGACCAGATCGATCGACAGGAACGTGGTCGCGTTGCCGGGCCCGCCGCCGGTCAGCACGACCACCTCCGTGTAGATCATGAAGGAGTCCATGAAGCGAAGCAGGATAGCGATGGTGAGCACGTATTTCAGCTTGGGAAGCTGGATGTAGCGGAACACCGCCCAGGGCCGCGCGCCGTCGATCTTGGCCGCCTGATAGTAGGCGTCGGGGATCGACACGAGGCCGGCGTAGCAAAGAAGCGTCACGAGCGACGTCCAGTGCCACACGTCCATCAGCACGACCGTGAACCAGGCGGAGAGCGGCTGGCGCGTGTAGTTGTACGCAAATCCGAGCGCGTTCAGGCCGCGTCCGAGCAGACCGATATCGGGGAGCGCCAGGATGTTCCACATCGCGCCGACGACGTTCCACGGGATGAGGAGCGGCAAGGCCATCAGAACGAGGCAGACCGAGACCCATGGGCCCCGCCGCGGCATGGCAAGCGCGATGCTGAGCCCGAGCGGCACCTGGATGACGAGCACGATCGCGGTGAAGAGCGCCTGCCGGAGCAACGAGGCGTGGAACCGGTCGGAGCGCAGGACATCCTCGAACCAGCGGACGCCCGACCAGAAGAACACGTTGTTGCCGAAGGTCTCCTGGACCGAGTAGTTCACCACGGTCATCAGCGGGACGATCGCGTTGAACGCCACCAGCAGCACGACCGGCAGGACGAAGAGCCAGGCCTTCTGGTTGATGGTCTTCCTCATTGGCGGCCGCCGTTCGTGACCATCCAGCCGTCCGCATAGACCTGCGTGTGCGCCGGGTCGAAGCGGACGCGCGCCTCGCCCGACGGCAGCGCGGCGCCCTCGGGCGCGAGAATCTTGATCGCGTGGCCGTTTCGCCGCGCTTCGACGACGCTGTGACGCCCGACATCGCTGACCCTGACGATCTCGACCGGGACGCCGCGGTCGGAAAAGGTCACGAATTCCGGCCTGACGCCGACCTCCAGGGTCTTTGCGCCGGCGGGCGTCGAGACCGGCTCGGCGATCTCGATCCGGTGGCCCGCGAAATGAGGGAATCCATTCTCCAGCGTGCACGGCAGCACGTTCATGCCGGGCGAGCCGATGAAGTATCCGACGAAGGTGTGCCTTGGCCGCTCGAACAGCTCGACCGGCGTCCCGATCTGCACCACAGTCCCCTCGTGCATTACGATCACCTGGTCGGCGAAGGTAAGCGCCTCGGTCTGGTCGTGAGTGACGTAGATCATGGTCGCGCCGACCTGCTGGTGCAGCTCCTTCAGCTTCGAGCGCAGCACCCATTTCAAGTGCGGGTCGATGACGGTGAGCGGCTCGTCGAACATGATGACGTTCACGTCGGAGCGAACGAGACCGCGGCCGAGCGATATTTTCTGCTTGAAGTCGGCGGTGAGGCCCGAGGCCCTTCGGTTGAGCGAGGTATCGAGCTCGAGCATCAGCGCGATCTCGCGCACGCGGCGATCGACCTCGGCGCGCGCCACGCCCCGATTCCTGAGCGGAAAGGCGAGATTATCGTATACGGTCATCGTGTCGTAGATGACCGGAAACTGGAAGACCTGCGCGATATTGCGCTGCTCGGGGGAGCGGGCGGTCATGTCCTCTTCGTCGAATAGAACCCGCCCGTCGCTCGGCGTGACCAGCCCGGAAATGATGTTGAGGAGCGTCGTCTTTCCGCACCCCGACGGGCCGAGCAGCGCAAAGGCGCCGCCATCGGCCCACTCCACGCTCATGCGCTTGATCGCCCAGTCTTCGTCGCTGCGCGGAGAGCTGAGGTAGCTGTGCCGGACATCTTCGAGCGCGATTTTCGCCATCGGTTCGCGCCTCACCCTGCCGCCGGTCCGGAGACGAGCCGTGCGCTCCTGACGCCCGCCTCGGAGGCGGCGCTCGGCGCCGCGATCAGCCGGTGCTCGTGATCGAAATAGAGGCAGTGCGCGACATCGATGTGGAGTCGCGCGCGCTGGCCGACCTTGAGCGGGTGCACGCCTTGCGACTGCGAAACCCAAGTCCCTTCTTCGACTTCAAAGTGCACGATCGATTCCGAGCCGCTCAGCTCGGCGACGAGAACGCGGCCTTCGATCGAAACCGCATTCGGCGAGGTCTCAGCCGGCGTGATGTGGTGTGGCCGTATTCCGACTATGTAGGTGCCCTCGGGCAGGTCGCGGAAAGGCCCCCGAGCCGGCCAGCGCACGTGGTCGGTCAGGATGAATTCGCTGTCCAGCTTGCGGATGTTGGCCGTGTTGATCGGCGGATCGGAGAAGATGCGCGCCGTCGTCAGGTCGGCCGGATGCCGGTAGAGGGAGAGCGTGTCGCCGAACTGGGTCACGCGCCCCTGGTGAAGGGTCGCGGTCTTGCCGCCCAGGAGCAGCGCCTCGCTCGGCTCGGTGGTCGCGTAGACGACGACGCAGTCACGGTCCGCGAATAGCCGCGGCAGCTCCTCGCGCAGTTCCTCGCGCAGCTTGTAGTCCAGGTTGGCGAGCGGCTCGTCGAGCAGCACCAGCTCCGCGTCCTTGACGAGCGCGCGGGCGAGCGCGGTGCGCTGCTGCTGGCCGCCGGAAAGGTGCAGGGGACGCCGATCGAGCATCGGCGTCAGCCTGAGCAGCTCGGCTATCGCGTTCACCCGTTTGGTGATTTCCGCGCGAGCGACGCCGGCGACCCGCAGCGGCGAAGCGATGTTCTCGAATACGGTGAGATTCGGATAGTTGATGAACTGCTGGTAGACCATCGAGACGTTGCGCTTCTGCACCGGAACGCCGGTCACGTTGCGCCCGCCGAACCAGACTTCTCCGGAAGCCGGCTGCTCGAGTCCCGCCATCAGGAGCATCAGCGTCGTCTTGCCGGAAAGCGTCGGCCCCAAGAGGATGTTGAACCCGCCCCGCTCCAGCCCGATGGTCGTGTCATGGATGTGCGTGTCCATGCCGACGCGCCTGACGACGTTCTTCAGCTCAAGGGCCATGGCGCGACGCGCGTTCCTGCACCGAAGAAAAACGGAGCCTTCTCAGAACCATCC
>JBOHKB010000004.1:0-3912 GCA_050728815.1 Propylenella sp. | reverse complement strand
CCGTTAGGCTTGAACCGTCCGGAGCGTCTCGTTCGCTTGGGCCGGGGCCGATAGCCGGTAGAACACCGCGAGGTGCGTGAGCACGAGAAGCGGCACCAGGAATCCCGGCACGATGAACATCGGCAGCGCGGCCATGGCGCTCGTGCTCGGCCCCTCGGTGAACACGCGGAACGGCGAGTCGGGCGCCGACATCACGCCGAGCGAAACGGCGACGATGAGATCGGCGAGTCCGAGGAGATTCCAGGAAAGCGCCGTCGGCCGCCACGCGCCGGCCTGCCGCGCGACGAGCCAAGCCACCGGAAGCGCCGTCAGCCCGATGGCGATGTCGCCCCAGCCGGCGATCGGCGCGAACGGCTCCGGCAGCCGACCCTGCGCGTAAAGGGCGACGAAGAAGAAGCCGAGCATGCGGACTGTGTTGACGCCGATCAGGACCGGCACTGGAATGCCGAGGAGGGCGTTGCGCAGCACTGGCCAGCGCGAGGCAAGCCACGCGATTGCGACAATCGGCAACGCCACGGCGGCGCCGACCGCCGGCGTACCCAGGTGCTCTGGAGCGAGGACGCCGGTCGCGCCAAGAAAGACGGCGACGGAGAACCAGGCGGCGAGCACCGCCGCAAACCCGATCCGGGTCCGCGCGGGAGCGGGAACCGACGCCGAAAGGGCGCCGATCACGACGGCGGCCGCCGCGGTGAGACCGATGGCGATAAGAAGGTCGTTCGTCATGCGAGTACTCCTCTTTATATGTATATGCACGTTTCACGTCAGAGTCGTCGCTCCCGTCCTCCCCATTATTGCGCGATCGGCAGGGCCGTTCGCGCAAGAACCTTGCCGGCGCTTGTCTGCGCCTTACGCCAAGCCGGCCGCGCCTTGCGGAGCGCCGCAACGCCTTTTGGCGTGATCGCCACGATGCGCACGCGGCGGTCTTCGTCGTCTTCCGCAACCGTCAGCCAGCCCGTCGCCTCGAGCGGCCGCAGGTTGCGCGTGAGCGACGTGCGGTCGAGCCCCATGATATCGGCGAGCTTCGCCATCGGCACCGGGCCCGATTGCGTCAGCCCCACCAGCAGGCCGAATTGCGTAGCGCGCAGCCCCGCCGGCCGGAGCGCGCGGTCGTAGTGCTGCGTGACGGCGCGCGCCGCCTTGCGCAGGGCGAGGCACGTGCAGCTCATGCATTCGGCGAATTCGTCTCGCGCGGCCATGATAGGTGCATATACACTTTTCTCGCGAAGATGGCAAGACGCGGGGCGTCGTCGCATGAGACAGAAACGTTAGCCGGCGATCATTCGATCCACCGCGCGGATCAGGCGCTCGATGTCCTCTGGCCTCGACAGCCGGTGGTCGCCATCGCGCACCAGCGTCAGCACGGCGTCGTCGAAGGCGAGGCGCTCCATGAGCTTGGCGGCGTGGCTCCACGGCACGTCCGCGTCCTGCATGCCCTGGATGACGTGCACGGGGCAGCCAGTCTCGATCGGCTGCTCGCCGAGAAGGTGCTTCTTGCCGTCCTCGATCAGCGTGAGCGTGATGATGTCGGGTTCTTCCGAATACTCCGACGCCTGCTCCAGGAACCCCTTTCGCCTGAGCTTGCGCTTTTCCGCCGGGCTCATCCCGTCCCACATCAGGTCCTTGGTCATGTCGAAGGCCGGCGCGATCAGAACCATGCCGGCAAGGCGCTCCGCCTCGCCGCGCTCGCGGAGCCGTCTAGCCAGGAGGAGAGCGAGCCACCCGCCCATCGACGAGCCGACCAGGATCTGCGGTCCCCTGGCGAAAGCGCCGAACACCGCCTCCGCCTCTTCCAGCCAGCGCGAGATGGTGCCGTCCTCGAAGCGTCCGCCCGACTTCCCGTGGCCGGAATAGTCGAAACGGATTGAGGCGCGCCGTTGTGCAGCCGCCCATTCGTCGAGCGCCTCGGCCTTGCTTCCCGTCATGTCGGAACGGAAGCCGCCGAGCCAAAAGAGGCCGGGCATCTTGCCGGTCCGCGCCGCGACTACGATGCGGCGCGCCGCTTCGCCCGCGCCCACCTCGAGATGTTTCAATCGCCTCTGGCTCATTCTATGCCTTCCGCGCCAGTCCTCGGAGGTGCGCGAAGCGTCCCCATGCCGTCAAGTAAGCCGCGCCGTCCGCTGACCGTGCTGCAGCTCATCCCGACCTTGATGACGGGCGGGGCCGAGCGGGCGACGATCGACATCGCGGCGGCCCTCGCGCGGCGTGGCGATCGGGCGCTCGTCGGAAGCGAGGGCGGAAAACGGCTTCTGAATGAACTCAAGGCGGCCGGCGGAGAGTTCATCCACATGCCGCTCGCTTGGAAAAACCCTGTCATGGTCGCCGCGAACATCGGCCGCATCAAACGGGTGATCCGCGAGCGGGGCGTAGACATCGTGCATGCGCGAAGCCGCGCGCCGGCCTGGTCGGCGTTTTTCGCCTGCCGCGCCTGCAACGTGCCGTTCGTCACCACCTATCACGGCGTCTACAACGAAACGAATCGTCTGAAGCGCTTCTACAATTCGGTTATGGTGCGCGGCGCCATCGTGATCGCGAACTCGGCCTACACGGCCGACCTCATCCGGGCGCGCTACAACGCGCCGCCCGAGCGCGTGGTCATTATCCGACGAAGCGTCGATCTCGCGCGCTTCGACCCTTCAGCTGTGGACGCGGCGCGCCGCAACGCGCTGCGGCAGCAATGGGGCATCGGGCGCGACAAGCGGATCGTGCTGAACCTCGCGCGGCTGACCGGATGGAAAGGGCAGAGGGTGATCGTCGAGGCGGCGGCGCTCTCGCCGCTTGCCGCGCGGACGGACGTAGTTGTCGTGCTCGCCGGCGATGCGCAGGGGCGTACGAAATACCTCCGCGAGCTTGAACAGGCGGTCGTGGCGCACGATCTCACCGGTCGCGTGCTGATCGTCGGCCATTGTGACGACGCGCCGGCGGCGCTCGCGCTCGCCGATGTCGCCGTCATCGCTTCGACCGAGCCCGAAGCGTTCGGCCGCATGGCGGTCGAGGCCGCCGCCATGGGCGTCCCCGTCGTCGCGACGGCGATCGGCGCAACCGGCGAGACCGTGCTCGCGCCGCCGCATGTCGCGGCCGGCGAGCGGACCGGTTGGCTCGTTCCGCCCGACGATCCGGCGGCGCTCGCCGAAGGCATCGGCGCGGCGCTCGTTCTTTCGCCGGAGGACAGGCGCGCGCTTGCGCTCCGTGCGCGGGCGCACGCGATGAATTTTTCAACTGAGGCGATGCAGGAGGCGACGCTTGCCGTCTACGATCAGGTCATGTCGTTACGTGGCTAAGCGGAGAAGTCTCGAAACGATAACGCGACCTCTGAGTTGACTTGTGGATGGATTCGCCGGATTCTTTCTCTCGTGCGGCACGCTGCCGCGCGACAGTGTAATTGTCTGAAACAACGTTAGGAGAACCGACCATTCGCCGTCCCTATCGCGCTGCCCCCACCGTCAAGGAAGGGCCCAGGATCAATGACGAGATTAGAATCCCGCAGGTTCAGCTTGTTGACACGGAAGGTTTGAATCGCGGGGTTGTCGATATCGAAGAGGCGCGGAGCCTCGCCGAGGAGGCGGGCCTCGATCTCGTGGAAATCTCTCCCAATTCGCAACCGCCCGTCGTCAAGATACTCGACTACGGCAAATACAAGTTCCAGGCCCAGAAGAAGGCCGCCGAGGCGCGCAAGAAGCAGAAGACCGTCGAGGTCAAGGAGATCAAGATGCGCCCCTCGATCGACACGCACGACTATGACGTGAAGATGCGGGCGGCGCGCCGGTTCCTTGACGAGGGCGACAAGGTGAAGATGACCTTGCGCTTCCGCGGCCGCGAGATGGCGCACCAGGAGCTGGGGCTGCGGCTTCTCTTCCGCGTCCGCGACGACCTGAATGAAATGGCCAAGGTCGAAGCGGAGCCGCGGCTCGAAGG
>JBOHKB010000003.1:0-27396 GCA_050728815.1 Propylenella sp. | reverse complement strand
CCCGCGGGCCGCTGAGCCCATCAACAGCCACATGGGTGGCGACAAAGAACTGACGTGGATTCTGCGCTCCCGTCCACTCATCCACCTCAGTCCCTAGGCGTTTTGACACGGCCAAGACCCAAGGCGGACATCTCATTCCGTCTGGATCCCCGAGGGCTGCCCGGCCGGACGCATGGTGGCGCTCGTCGGCGACGCGGAGATGGACGAGGGCAACATCTTTGAGGCGTTGCTCGAAGGCTGGAAGCATGGCCTTCAGAACTGCTGGTGGATCATCGACTACAATCGCCAGAGCCTCGACGCGGTGATCCGCGAAGGCCTGTGGGCGCCGCTTCGAGACCGTCTTCCGGAACTTCGGCTGGGACGTCGTTGTCCTGAAATACGGCTTGCTACTGACCGCAGCCCTTCGCGGAGGCAGGTGGCGACAGGCTCAAGGCCTGGATCGATTCCTGTCCGAACCAAGTCTATTCGCTGCTCGCATTCCAGGGCGGCGCGGCATGGCGCAAACGCCTCCTCGACGAGATCGGTGATCAAGGCCCCAGTGTCGCGGCTGATCGCTCCGAAGAGCTCGCGCGGCTCATGACCAATCTCGCCGGGCATGACATCCCGGTGATCAGCCAGCACCTGCCAAGATCCTTCAGCATTGCATTGACGTCATAGACCGCCCGACGGTCCAGGAGATCGATCGAACTGGTTGCACCGTGTGCGGCTCTCTCCACGGCAACCTTCGCAGTAGCCCACCACCGCTCGGAAATCGCCTAGCCGGAGCCAAGTCGCTCACGCGCGGAGCGTACGCCGGCTGCAAGCTTGCGCCTGCGCGGCACAGTGGGGGCGAGGACACTTTGCTCATCGTCAGCCCGCTTGGATATGGCTTTGCCACGATGAAGCTCATCCTGAAGCGGCTCCGCCAGAAATTTTGAATCATGACCGTCGATCCGCGCGGCACCGAACCGAGCCCCATTTGGACCTACACCTTGATCCGAAGGAAAGGATGTTTGCGGCGGAATCGCTCCTCCGCTACCAGATTTTTCTCGATCCATTCCGGACACATAAGTGACGGCTTATTCCGGAGACATGGGTAACATCTTGCTCCGGCGGGATGGCGACCGGCTCGAGGCGACGGGTTTCGTCGTCAAAGCATCCCTGAATGACAATGCATGAAGCTGGCGAGCAGATGAAGCTCTACGTTACGTACACCTCACCGTATGCGCGGTTGGCGCGCATCCTCGTTCTAGAGAAGGGCTTGGCGGACCGCGTCGAAATCGTCGAGGCGAAAACGTGCATCCCAGGCAGCCCCTACTATCAGATTAATCCCTCAGGCCGCGTGCCCTACCTAATTGACGACGCCGGCGTCGGCATGGAGGACAGCCAGCTCATCTGCGCCTATCTCGATAGTCTCGACGCAAAGCCGCGGTTCCATCACCCGCTCCATGCATCCGATTGGGCCTACCGACTGTTTGAGACCTCGGCGCGCAGCATGTGTGAAGGTATTTTCGTTTGGTTGCGCGAAACGCGCCGCCCGGAGAACGAGCGCTCGCCGACCGTCCTCGCCCACGAGGTTGCCCGCAGTCGGCGCATGGCCGATCACTTCGAGGCCCGAGTGTCCGATGCGCTGATGCAGAGGGAACTCAGCATGGCACATTTGATCCTTGCGGTGGCTATCGACGCTGCGCGCGTGTGCGGCCCTTCCGATCTAACTCACCAGCGTCCACAGCTTGCCGGTTGGATGCGCCGCATGTGCGCTCTACCTTCAATGCGGGCGACCGCGATATCGTGAGGCCGGGCAGGCATTCCCCCACCAGCGGCTCGTGCAGCGCAAACCAGTGGCAACCAGCCTACCGCTCGACCGATCCGCACTTGCTCTCGCCGATCCACTCGTTCTCATACGAGGTTTCGGGGCGGATGGCGACGGCCGAGGGCTGTTCCGCGCGGGAGGTCGCCGCTAAGGTAGGGCATGGCGAATGTCGTAGCGATTGCCGGCCGGAAGGTGGCCCAGCCCAGGGTCAAGATGGCTGTCTCCGGGGCGACGAAGTACTACACGACAAAGACCGGTCTGGTGCACGCGCTCGACGATGTTTCGGTCGACGTGCGGGAGGGGGAATTCCTCTGCATTCTCGGTCCGTCCGGCTGCGGTAAGACGACGCTGCTCTGGTCGATGGCCGGCCTCCATGATCTGACCGCCGGCGAGATCCGGCTCGACGGTGAGTTGATCGAGAAACCGCATCCGGAGATCGCGATGATCTTCCAGGATGCGAACCTGCTGCCCTGGCGGACGCTCGAGAAGAACATCCGTTTGCCGTTCGAGCTGAAGCGAATCCGCCCGGACAATGACCGGATAGCGCAGCTTCTGAAGCGGGTAGGGCTGACGGGCTTCAACGACAAGTTCCCGCGCGAACTGTCGGGCGGAATGCAGCAACGCGCCTCGATTGTGCGCAGCCTTGCGGTCAATCCGTCTATGCTCCTGATGGACGAGCCGTTCGGCGCGCTCGACGCTTTCACCCGCGACGAGATGAACCTTCTCATCCAGGAAATCTGGATGGAGACCGGCAAGACCATCGCCTTCGTCACGCACTCGATACCGGAGGCGATCTTCCTCGCCGACCGGCTCGTCGTCATGTCGGCGCGTCCGGGCCGGGTGGCGGGTATCTACGACATCGACATTCCGCGGCCGCGGTCGGTCGACATCCAGACGCGCCCCGACTTCATTGAGCGCGTCATGGAGATCAAGCGGCGGATCGATCACAAGCGCGGCTCCGAGGCCGGCGTCTCGATCGAATAGGGGAAGCAGCTTGGACAAGGCCCTGGGCGACACCATCCCGACCTTCGGCAAGAAAGACGAACCGCAGGCGGTCGGGCTTTCGAGCGTGTCGGCCTTCGACATCGGCGGGCATCGCACGAAGCTCGAGATACTGGTCATCGCGCTGGTAGCGGCAGTGATCGTCGGCGGAGGCGAAGTGCTGCTCCGTGTCTTCGAGGTGCCACACTATATCCTGCCGACGCCGAGCCAGATCGCGACCGCACTCGTCACCGAGTGGACCTTCATCTGGCCGCATCTCCTGGTGACGTTGTCCGAGCTTCTCCTTGGCTTCGCCATCGGGGCGTCCGCCGGCTTTCTGCTCGCTGCCGTTATCACTCAGTTCCCCTTCGTGGAGAAGGTGGTTACGCCCTACATCCTGCTTCTCGTCACCACCCCGATGCTGGCGCTGGTGCCGCTTCTCATCACCAAGCTCGGGTTCGGCATCGCGCCGCGCGTCATCGCTGTGGCGCTGGCGAGCGGGCCGATGGTCATGATCAACTCCGCCACCGGCTTTCGCCGCGTCGATCTCGCCAAGATCGCGCTCGCAAGGTCTTTCGGAGCCAACACGCTGCAGATATTCATGAAAATCCGCATCCCGATGGCCATGCCGATGATCATCGTCGGTCTGATGGTTGGCTCGATCTTCGGTCTACTGACTGCAGTCGGCGCCGACATGGTGGGCGGCGCGGCCGGGCTCGGCAACCGGCTCACCTACTACTCCTCGATGATCCGGATGCCGCAGTTCTTCGCGGTCATCCTGATCCTCGCGGTGCTGGGGATCTCGATCTACGTGTTGTTCTACTGGCTTGGGAAAAAGTGGGCCGGCTGGGAGGCATGAGCCGCGCCCGCTGCGACGTTGTTCAGTGCCAAAATGGGAGGAAGTGCTACATGTTGAGAACGATGTTGAAGGGTGGTCCGGCAATCAGCCGCCGCCATCTCCTGACCGCAACCGCAGCCGGCGTATCGGTATTGGCGCTTGGGCCGGCCGGCCGCGCGCTCGCACAGGGCGGGGCTGTGCGCTGGGTTTCTCCGCGCGGGACGCTCGAGGTCGTCGACGACTGGGCCTACTGGGTCGCGAAGAAGTACGGCTACTTCGGCGACATCGAGACGACGATCGAGCCAGGGCCGCTCGAAGCGACAGCGGTTGTGAAGCTCGTCGACCAGAACCAGTCCGATTTCGGCTACCCCTCGCCCGGCATCTTCTCGCTCGGGCTCGAGCAGGGCATGGACCTCGCCTCCGCCTTCCACATCATGGCTGGGGACGTGTTCGACTTCGCGTTCCAGAAGGGAAAGGCGCCGGCCGACCTGAAGGGGCTCGAGGGCAAGACCATGGTGCTCGGCAGCGCCGGGTGGCAGGCGATCACCAACCCGATGCTGGCCGCGGCCGGCGTCGATCCGGCGAGCGTGAAATACGTCGAAGCCGGCAACGCCTGGGGCCAGACCCTGGCGCAGGGACAGGCGGACGTCGCGCTCTCCTGGGAGGGGCTTCGCGCGCAATGGCGCGGCCAGGGCCTCGATTTCGACTACATGCTCGGCAAGGACTTTTCGACCTTCCCCGCGAACAGCTACGTGACCCGGAAGTCCGACCTCTCCGATCCGGCGAAGGTCGACCTCTACACGCGCTATCTCCGCGGCTTCGCCATGGGCTACGAATTCGGGCATATCAACCCGCGCGCGGCGAGCCACATCGTGATGGAGGAGTTCCCGGGCCTGAAGACGCAGATGAGCCCGGCCGTCATCACCGAATCCATGATGCAGATGGATGCACTCGCCCACGCCAAGTGGGAGGAGCGGCAGTCGATGTGGGGCTACCACCTCATGCCGAGCTGGCAGGCCTATTTCGACGCCATCAAGTCGATCGGCCAGATCACCAAGGATATCAAAGC
Organism: Propylenella sp.; assembly: GCA_050728815.1. GTDB lineage: Bacteria > Pseudomonadota > Alphaproteobacteria > Rhizobiales > Afifellaceae > DASWJZ01. Next base: position 22,716 of record JBOHKB010000003.1, on the reverse strand, counting down.
CGAGGACGTAGTGTCGAACGACCTGATCGCAGGCGCCAACGACTTCGACAAGGCGAAGGTCAAGGCGGACGCCGATGCCTATCAGTTGCCCGAGGATTGGCAATCGGTCGACGTGGAGGCGATCCGCGCCGCGCTCTGATCGCGAAGCGATGCCGTAAGATACCCTCTCCCCTCGCGGGAGAGGGTGGCAGCAAGGGTCGTTGACGTCGGGAGGAGAAGATGGCGAAGAAGCGCGTTCTGGTCGTGGGGCTCGGTAACATGGGAATGTCGCATGCGCTCGCCTACACGCGCATCCCCGACTACGAGGTTGTCGGCGTATGCACGCGGCACATCGCGGACAAGAAGCTTCCCGATGCGCTGGCAAAGGCGAAGCGCTACTCGAACTACGATGAGGCGCTGAAGGAGCTGAAGCCCGACGTGGTCTCCGTCAACACGCTCCCCGACACGCATGCCGATTTCGCCATCAAGGCGATGGAGGCGGGCGCGCATGTCTTTGTCGAGAAGCCGCTCGCAGAGACGGTCGAAAGCGCGCAACGCGTCGTCGACACAGCCAAACGGACGGGCAGGAAGCTCGTCATCGGATACATCCTTCGCCAGCATCCCTCCTGGATCAAGTTCATCGAGATCGCACGACAGCTCGGCACGCCGCTCGTCTTCCGCATGAACCTGAACCAGCAGTCGAACGGGGAAACCTGGGCGTGGCACAAGCGGCTCATGGATACGTTCCCGCCGATAGTCGATTGCGGCGTCCATTATGTCGACGTGATGTGCCAGATGACCAAGGCCAAGCCGGTGCGCGTACAGGCTATGGGCGCCCACCTCACCGACGAGGTGCCGGTCTACAATTACGGCGTCCTGCAGGTCGCCTTCGACGACGGCTCTGTCGGCTGGTACGAGGCCGGCTGGGGCCCGATGATGAGCGAGACGGCGTTCTTCGTGAAGGATGTGATCGGGCCGAAGGGCTCGGTATCGATCGTGATGGCGGAGAACGCCGCCGGCGTGAAATCGGATGACATCAACGCCCACACCAAGACCAACCAGATCCTCTGGCACCACGCGGACATGACTAAGAAGGACGAGCGCATCGACATGTCGGACGAGCCCGACCACGACGCCTTGTGCGAGCGGGAGCAGCGCTATCTCCTGAAGGCGATCGACGAGGATCTCGACCTTACGGACCACATGGACGATGCCGTGAAGAGCCTGCAGATCGTGGTTGCCGCTGACGAATCGGTGCGGACCGGAAACGTCGTCCATCTTCAGTAGGCCGGAGCGCGCGTTCCGTCGCGGTGTCGAATGGCGGCGCGGCGGAGGTTCAAGTCGATCGTGATGTGCTCGCGTCGTGCGGAGTTGGCACCGGATAGGGCTGCCTATTCTGCGACCTTCGGGCGATAGTTTGCCGGGTCGAGCCCGGTCGGGCGACCCTCCAGATGGAGTGCGGTCTCCTCGGCGGGCGCCTCGGCGATCACCTTGCCGCGGCGGATGACGAAAAGACGGCGCGCACGCAGCCGGATTGCCTCGATCGGGTCGTGCGCCTGCAGCACGACCATGTCGGCGTTGTTTCCGACCGCAAGTCCGTATCCTTCGAGGCGCATGACTTTTGCGGCGTTGGTCGTCACCGCCTCGAAGCAGGTGCGCATCGCCTCGCGGCTCGTCATTTGCGCCACGTGCAGCCCCATGTGGGCAACGTCGAGCATGTCGGCGCCGCCGAGCGAATACCAGGGGTCCATGCAGCAGTCCTGGCCGAACGCGACGTTGATGCCCTGGCGCAGCATCTCCGGCACGCGCGTCATGCCTCGGCGCTTCGGGTAGGTGTCGTGGCGGCCCTGCAGCACGATGTTGATGAGCGGGTTGGGGATGGCGTGGACGCCGGCTTCGGCAATGAGCGGCAGAAGCTTCGAGACGTAGTAGTTGTCCATGGAGTGCATGGAGGTGAGATGCGAGCCGGCGACCCGGCCTTTGAGGCCGAGCCGTTGCGTCTCGTGGGCGAGGGTCTCGATGTGCCGCGAAAGCGGGTCGTCGGTCTCGTCGCAATGCATGTCGACCAAGAGCCCGCGCTCCGCCGCGATCTCGCAAAGCGCGGTCACGCTGCGCGCGCCGTCGACCATCGTCCGCTCGAAATGCGGGATGCCGCCGACGACATCGCCGCCCTTGTCGAGTGCACGGAGGAAGTTTTGTTGGGCGTTTGGCGAACGGAAGTAGCCGTCCTGTGGGAAGGCGACGAGCTGCAGATCGATGTAGGGGGCGACCTTCCGCTTCACATCGAGAAGCGCGTCGACCGCCGTCAGCCGATCGTCGCAGATGTCGACGTGGCTGCGTATTGCGAGGAGACCCTTGGAAACCGCCAGATCGCAATAGCGTAAGGCCCGCTCGATCACCGCCTCGACCGTCAGCAGCGGCTTCAGTTCGCCCCAGAGCGCAATGCCTTCGAGCAGCGTGCCGGACTGGTTCATGCGCGGCAGGCCGAGCGAAAGCGTCGCATCCATATGGAAGTGGCAGTCGACGAAGGGCGGGGAGACGAGGTGGCCCGCTGCATCGATCACGCGGCCCGCGTCGGCGGAGATATCCGGTTCGATCGCTACGATCTTCCCCCCGGCGCAGGCCACATCGATTCCGGTGCGGCCGTCCGGCGGCGTCGCATTGCGAATAATGAGATCGAAGGCCGGCATTACCGCTCCTCCTTGCGGAAGGGCACGAGGAGAGCTGCGGGGGCGCGGGCGTTGCGGGAGACGATCGCCATCGCGACGATGGTCATGACGAAGGGCAGCATCAGAAAGACCTGATAGGGCAGGTTGAAGATGTTGTGCGCCTGCAGGCGAAGCTGCAGCGCTTCGAGCGCGGCGAAAAGCAGCGCGCCCGCAGCGCAACGCCAGGGGCTCCACAGGCCGAACACGACGAGCGCTATGGCGACCCAGCCTCGCCCGGAGACGACGCCGAAGGTGAAGGCGTTGAACTGCGAGATGGTGAGGTAGGAGCCGGCGACGCCCATCAGCGCGCCGCCGATGACAAGCGCCTGGCAGCGCATGCTCCACACGCTGACTCCGGCCGCGTCGGCGGCGCGCGGGTTCTCGCCGGTGGTTCTGAGGTCGAGTCCCCAGGGCGTGCGGAAGAGGAGCCAGGCCGTAGCCGGCACGGCGAGAAGAGCCAGATAGGTGAGGGGAGTCTGCATGAAGAGGATCGGGCCGAGGATGGGAACATCCGAGAGAAGCGGGATAGGCGCCGGCTGGAAGGGGGCGATGTTGGGTGGCGAGGCAGGCTGCCCGAAGATCAGCCGGTAGAAGAAGAAGGCAAGGCCGGTCGCAAGCAGGGTCAGGCCGATGCCGGAGACATGCTGGCTGACGCCGAGCACGACCGCCAAAAACCACGTCAGCAGCCCGGCCATCGCACCGACGAGGAGCGCCGCCGCAACGCCGACCCAGAGGCTGCCGCTGAAATAGGCCGCCGAGAAGCCGATCATGGCGCCGAGCAGCATCGTGCCTTCGATGCCGAGATTGAGCACGCCGGACCGCTCGCAATAGAGCTCGCCGAGCGTCGCCAGAAGCAGCGGGGTCGAGATGCGGATGAGCGCCGCGAAGAAGCTGATGTCGAGGATGGCGGCGAGGAGGTCCATCATTGGACTCCTCCCTCCCCCCTTGTGGGGGAGGATTGGGGTGGGGGCATCGCGGTCGCCGCAACAGCAACCCTCCCCCTAGCCCCTCCCCATAAAGGGGAGGGGGACGCGAGCCGCAGCCTGTAAGCCGCAAACAGCCGTCCGCCCACCATACACACTAGGGCCACGCCCTGGATCACGTCGGCGAGGTAGATCGGCACGCCTGTCGCGCGGGCCATCGTGCCGGCGCCGTTGAAGATGACGGCGAAGAAAAGCGCCGCCGGGACCGCGCCGAGCGGGTTCAGCTCGGCAAGCGTCGCGATGACGATGCCTGCATAGCCGTATCCGGAGGTGAGGTCGGAGGTGACCTGATATCGCACGCCGCCGACCTCGCCCGCCCCCGCCAGCCCGGCGAGCGCGCCGGAGATTAGCGCTGCAAGGACGATCACGCGGCCGACCTTGATGCCGGCATAGGCGGAGGCGGCCGGATTGTGCCCGACGGCGCGAATGGAGAAGCCGAGCGTCGTGCGGCTGAGCAGCGACCAGATTGCGATCGCCGCGAAAAGCGCGACCAGCACGCCGAGATGCACGTTTGCACCGGGAAGCAGAGGAAATTCCGCTTCGAAGCGCACCGACGGCGAATTCGGATAGCCGCTCCGCGGGTCCCGCCACGGGCCTTCGAGCAGCGCTGTCACGCCGTAGAGCATGATGAAGTTGAGCAGGAGGGTAGTGACAACATCGTCCACCTTGAGGCGCACCTTGAGCAGCGCGGGGATAAGCGCCCATATCGCTCCGAAGATCGCGGCCGACGCGATCATCAGCGGCACAAGCGAGAAGACCGGCATCCACTCGCGCTGGCCGATGAAGCAGGCAGCGATGGCGCCCGCCATCAGCTGTCCTTCCGCGCCGATGTTCCAGAATTTGGCGCGGAACGCGACCAGCACGGCGAGCCCGGTGAGGAGGAGGGGGGCTGCCTTCACCAGCGTGTCCTGGATGTCGTAGCCGGACTGGAAGGTGGAGAAGAGGAGCAAGCGATACGCTTCGATCACGTCCGTCCCGGAGAGGACGACAAGGCCGCTGCAAAGAACCAGCGTCAGGATCACTGCTGCGATCGGAATGACGATCTGGAGGTAGAGCGGCGTCTCCTGCCGGCGCTCGAGGCGAAGGCGGATCATCGGGTGCTCGGGGCGGCGAAGGGGCGCCACTCCCTCCCCGCAAGGGGGAGGGGATCCGCGTCCGCCGCTTCGCGCGTCACGCCGCCTTCTCCTCCACCCCGGCCATTAGCAGTCCAACCCGCTCCACTGTCGCTGCCTCGATCGGCAGGTCGGCCACGATGCGCCCGCGGTACATCACCGCGATCCGGTCGGAGAGCACGAAAAGCTCCTCCAGGTCCTCGCTGATGAGGAGCACGGCTCCACCTTTCGCGCGAAGCGCCAGGAACTCCCCGTGGACGAACTCAGTCGCTCCCACATCGATTCCACGAGTCGGCTGCGCTGCGAGGAGAATCCTCGGTTCGCGTGCGATCTCCCGGGCGAGCAGCGCCTTCTGGAGATTCCCGCCGGATAGCGTCCCAGTGCGCGCCTCCGGGCCAGACGTGCGGATATCGAAGCGCTCGATCTGCGTTACCGCAAAGTTCCGGATGGCAGTTCGGTCGAGCATTCCGCCGCGGCTGAATGGCGGCGAATCCACACACGGCAGCACCATGGATTCCGCGAGAGCCATCGCGCCGATCATGCCGGTGGTCATCCGATCCTCGGGGACGCGGCCGATGCCGAGCGCCTGCATGCGTTTCGGCGTGAAAGCAGTGACTTTCTTCCCGGCGACCGTGAGATTGCCGCGCTCGGGCGCCAGCACGCCGGCCACAAGATCGGCAAGCTCGCGCTGACCATTCCCTGACACGCCGGCGATGCCGACGATCTCGCCGGCATGCAGCGTCAGGGAGACGTCGTTGAGCGCCGCGCCGCCGAAAGATCTGGTCGAGACACGCTCGAGAGACAGGAGCGGCGCGCCGGTCTCGACTTGCGGCTTCTCCGGCGGCTTCAGATCGCGGCCGCACATCAGCCGCGCCAGCTCGGGCTTGGACAGCGTGCCGTCGTTCTCGCGCTCGGCGACGACCCGGCCGTGGCGCATGATCGTGATGCGGCTGGTGATCGCCAATACCTCGCCGAGCTTGTGGGAGATGAAGATCACGCCCATGCCGCGTTCGGCCATCGAGCGGAGCGCACGAAAAAGGCCCTCCGTCTCGCGCGGGGTCAGCGTTGCGGTCGGCTCGTCGAGCACGAGGATGCGCACGCCGCGGACGAGCGACTTTGCGATCTCGACCCGCTGCTGCTCGCCGATGGAAAGCTCCCCGACTGGCCGGTTCGGGTCGAGTTCGAGGTGGTAGTCGCGGCCGATGGCGGCGAGCCTCGTGAGCGCGGTTGCGCGCGACAGCCGGCCATCGGCTCCTGCCTTGCCGACCAGCAGGTTCTCCAGAACGGTGTGACGGGGCACGAGCTCGAAATGCTGGTGCACCATGCCGATGCCGCAGCGGAGAGCGTCCGCCGAACTGCGGATCGCCGCCGGACGCCCCTCCACCTCGATCGTTCCCGCATCGGCGGCGTAGGCGCCGAAGAGAATGTTCATCAGCGTCGTCTTGCCGGCGCCGTTCTCGCCGAGGAGACCGAGGATGTCGCCGCTGTTGAGCGTGAGATCCACGTCCGCCACGGCCTGCACCGAGCCAAAACACTTTGCGACGCCGCCCATGGCGACGAGGGGGGCTGAAGGACGCTGCTCCTCTCCCTTGCTGGGAGGGGGAAGCGTCGAGGCTGCGGCCGTCTCCCCTCCCTGGCCCTCCCCCGCAAAGGGGGAGGGAGGACCGGAGTTCACTCCGAGACCGGCGTGGACTCGTTGACCGATACGCGGAAGTCGCCGGCGAGTATCGCCGCTTCCTTGTCCTTGACGAGCTTCATGACGTCCGCCGGGAGCTTCGCCTCCCATTCGTGGAACGGCGCAAGCTTCGCGCCGCCTTTCGCCATCAAGGAGAACGTGCCGAAATCCTGCGCGGTATAGACGCCGGCCTGCACCTGCTTGAACGCCGCCTGGATGGTTGGCCACATGTCCCACACGGGTCCGGTCACGACGGTCGCGGGCGCGAGCGACGCCTGGTCCGACATGTTGGAGAAGGCGACGATGCCCTTCTCCGCCGCCGCCTCGATGACGCCGAATCGCTCTGCATAGATCGCGTCGACGCCGGCTTCGATCTGCGCAAGCGCGGCTTCCTTTGCCTTCGGAGGATCGAAGAACGAGCCGATGAAAGTGACCTTGCACTTCACCGCCGGGTTCACTTCCTTGGCGCCGGAGCAGAAGGCGTTGGTGAGGCGCGCGACCTCCGGGATGTCCATCGCAGCGACGGTTCCGATCGTGTTCGACTTCGTCAGCTTTCCGGCAATCAAGCCAGAGAGATAGGCCGGCTCGTGTATCCAGTTGTCGAAGACGGAGAAGTTGGGGTCGGCCGGTCCCTGCCCCGACCCGAAAACGAACGCGGTGTCGGGGAATTCGCGCGCTACGCGGCGGGCGATGTCCTCTGCCGCAAAAGCGTCGCCGGTAATGAACTGGTAGCCGTCACGGGCGAATTCGCGGAGCACGCGCGCATAGTCCGCCGAAGGCACGCTCTCGGCCCATTTGTATTCCGCGCCGAACTCCTCCTGGGCCTTCACCATCGCCTCGTGGATCTGGTTGACCCACGGCTCCTCGATCGGCGTGGAGAAGATCGCCGCGATCTTCATTTTGTCCTGAGCGACGGCATTCGAGGCCCCGAACGCCACGAATAGACCCACCGCCGCCAGCCCGATTGCCGCGCCGAGGCGTAGGCCCCGGCGTGCGCAGAACGTCCTCAAACCCGCTGACATCTGGCCCTCCTGCTCACGAAGCCGATGATTGCGACCACTGTGATCGCACCTGAATTCTAGGCAAACTTAGGAGTACGCGTGCGGCTGTGTCCATATCTGTGGAGTCATGACTGGACGACGTTGCGAGATCGGGGGAAGAACCTCGTGCTGGTAGAGCAGGGCGTGTCTCGGTTCTGTTATCCAGATGCGGAAGGCGGAGCGGAGTCACGCTCGATCTGACCCGCGATCAGGATGATCTCCGCTTCGTGGAGGGCCTGCACACGCCGCCAGTTTTCGTCGCTTATCCCGGCGGGGCGCCACGCGATCAGGCTGACGAGGCACGTCTCCGCCGGAAGGCTCAGCTCGGCGCCTGGGACGATCCGCGCCGAAATACGGCGGACCAGACGGTCGGGCGCGCCCACCAAATAGTCGATCAAGAGGCGCGCAGGATCGGCGTCGATCCGGAACCAGGCCTGACTGCCGTCGATCAGCGAGCGGCCGGTGTAGAGCCCCGGCTCCTCCGCTGGTTGCGTGTCGAAGCAGCCGAGCGACCAGTGCCCGAGCGCGATCGGATCGCACAGGTAGCGAAAGGCGGCGTCCGCCGTCGCGCGAACGTGCCACGTCGTCATGTGCCCCCGCGATCCCGACATGTCGTCCCTTCGCTCCTGCCGTAGCCTGCAATCGGATCGGCGACGAGATACTTTCAGCCTAAAGCTTTTCTCCTTTTCCGTCCTATGATCTTATCGCGGCATGGCTCCTCTGCTTCAGGCGAGCGGCGTCGTGCAGACTTTCGGCGAGCTCCGGGCCGTCGACGACGTGACGATCTCGGTCGAAGAGGGGACCATCACCGGCCTCATCGGTCCGAACGGGGCGGGGAAAAGCACGCTTTTCGATCTGGTCGCCGGCGCGCGGCGTCCCAAAGCCGGCTCGGTCGCCTTCGCCGGCTCGCGGATCGACTCGATGAGCCCCGACCGCATCTTTCGCGCCGGCCTTGCGCGAACGTTCCAGATCCCGCGCCCCTTCCCGCAGATGACGGTGCTCGAGAACGTCATGCTGGCGCCCGGCGACCAGGCCGGTGAGCGTTTCTGGAACAACTGGATTCGCGCTCGCGCGGTGGCGGCACAGGAGCGCGTGTCGCGCGAGCGCGCGATGGAAGTGCTCCGCTTCTGCGGCATCGCCGACAAGGCGAACGAGATCGCCGGCCAGCTTTCGGGCGGCCAGCAGAAGCTTTTGGAGCTCGCGCGCGTGCTGATGACGGAGCCGCGTCTGATCCTCCTCGACGAGCCCGCAGCCGGCGTGAATCCGACCCTGCTCGAAACGCTGATCGAGAAGATCGTCGCGCTGAACCGGAGCGGCATCACGTTTCTCATCATCGAGCACAACATGGACATGGTGATGCAGATCTGCCGGCCCATCATCGTGATGGCGCAGGGGAGGGTGCTCTTCGAGGGCGACGCCGACGGCGTGCGACGCGACCCGCGCGTCGTCGACGCCTATCTCGGAGACGTCGCTGCGTGAGCGAGCCGATCCTCAGCGCGCGCGACGTGGTGGCGGGTTATGTGCGCGGCCTCCCGATCGTGCACAGTGTCTCGGTGGACGTCGCCCCCGGCGAAATCGTCACCATCGTCGGGCCGAACGGCGCGGGAAAATCCACCCTGCTGAAGGCAATCGCCGGCCTCATCGTCTTCGAAGGCGGGACCGTGACGTTTAATAGCCGCGACGTGTCGGGCCTGCCGGCGCACGCGCTCGTCGGGGCCGGCATCGGCTACGTTCCGCAGACCGGCAACATCTTCACTACGCTCAGCGTGCAGGAGAACCTCGTCGTCGGCGCCCATACCTTGGCGCGCGCCGACCTCAAGGCACGGCTCGAGCGTGCTTACAGCCATTTCCCGATGCTTGCCGGCCGCCGGTCTGCGCCGGGCCGCGTGCTGTCCGGCGGACAGCGGCAGATGCTGGCAGTCGCCCGCGCGTTGATGACCGACCCGAAGGTGATTATGCTCGACGAGCCGACCGCGGGGCTCTCGCCGCGGATCGTCGCCGGGGTTTTTGCCGATCTCCGCCGGCTCGCGGGCATCGGCGTCGCGGTGCTGATGGTGGAGCAGAACGCCCGCGCCGCGATCCGCGCCTCCGATCGCGCCTACGTCATGGTCGAAGGGCGCAACCACATGGCCGGCACGGCGGAAGCGCTGCTCAGCGATCCGGCGGTGGCGGAGGCGTTTCTCGGCGCGCGGCGGCGGACCGCATGATCGGGCAGGCTATCGCCGACGGGCTCCTGACGGGCGCGATCCTCGCGCTCGGCGCGATCGGCATCTCGCTCAGCCTCCAGATCCTGCGCTTTGCGAATTTCGGTCACGGCGATGTCCTGACGCTCGGGGCCTACGGCGCGCTGACCTTCACCGGCGTGGCGACAGCCGGCGCGTCGATCGGACCTGTCTCCTTCGGATGGCAATTCCTGATCGCGGTCGTGATCGCAGGCGTCGTCGCAGGCGCCGCCGCGATTCTCATCGACATGCTCGTCTACAGCCGCCTTCGATCGCGGCGCGCCCACAACCTGACGATGATCTTCGCAAGCTTCGGCGTCGCGCTGGTGCTGCGCAACCTCGTGTTGCTCACCTGGGGACCAGACGTTCACTACTATACGAACGAGCTGCAGATCGCCGTGAGGATCCTGCCGAATGTCCGCGTCATGCCGGACCAGATTTTTGTGCTGGCGCTCGCCCTAGTTCTCGTAATCGCGCTCTATTGCGCGCTCCGCTACACGCGGCTCGGCATGGCCATGCGTGCGATGGCGGAGAACCCGGCGCTCGCCGGCGTGTGCGGCGTGGAAACGCGCAAAGTGATCCGCATCTCCTGGTTCGTCGCCGGGGCGCTTGCCGGGATGGCCGGCGCGTTTCTCGGGCTGACGGTGCAGCTGCGCCCCGAGATGGGCTTCAATCTACTCCTCGCCATTCTGACCGCCGCGATCCTCGGCGGCACGGGCAGCCTGTTCGGCGCGGTCGCCGGCGGCCTTCTCGTAGGGCTCGCGGAGAACCTCTCGGTTTTGGTGATACCCGCAGGCTACAAGGCGGCGATGCCGTTCCTGCTCCTGCTGCTCGTCCTCTACCTCCGGCCGCAGGGCATCTTCGGCTCGCTCGAGAGGAGCTGGCGTTGATCGGCGTCGTCTCCTACCTGGTCTTCTTCGCGAGCGTGGTGCTGATCCTCGGCATCGCCTGCCTCGGCCTCAATCTGCAGTGGGGCTTCACCGGCGTCTTCAATGCCGGCGTCGTGGGCTTCTACGCCGTCGGCGGCTACGCCCTCGCCATCCTGACAGCGCCGCCCAACCCGTCGCTCCTCGGGAATTTCGGCCTGCCGTGGTTGATTGGCGTCGTCGGGGCGATGGCGGCGGCTGCGCTCGTCGCGCTGATCGTCGGCATGGCGACGGTCAGGCTGCGCGGCGACTATCTCGCGATCACCACGTTTGGCGTCGCCGTCACGATCCAGCTCATCACCTTGAACTGGCAGGCGCTGACCGGCGGCAGTCTGGGCATGACTTCCATACCGCGGCCATACGCCTACCTCTTCGACGGACAGCTCACTTACAACATCTTCTTCCTCGGCCTGGTCGCGGCTGTCACTGCGCTCGTCTATTGGGCGCTCGAGCGCCTTGTCCGCTCGCCGTGGGGGCGCGTGCTGAAGGCGATCCGCGAGGACGAGATGGCGGCGGTGGCGCTCGGCAAGGACGCGCGGCTCTTCCGGCTGCAGGCCTTCGTGCTCGGCTCGGTCGTGATCGGGCTCGCCGGCGCGCTCTACGTGAGCTTCATCGGCTTCGTCAGCCCGTTCGATTTCCTGCCCATCCTGACGTTCCAGATCTGGACCATGCTGATCGTTGGCGGCAGCGGCAACAATCGCGGCGCGCTGCTTGGCGCGCTGATCGTGTGGGGGCTTTGGAGCGGCAGCGGCGTGTTGATCTCGAAGACCGTGCCGGCCGCCTTCCAGACGCAAGGCGCGGCGGCCCAATCGATCTTGATCGGCCTGCTCCTGGTGCTGATGCTGGTGCGCAAGCCGCGCGGACTGATCGGCGAGGAACCGGTCGTCTCGCGTCATCTGGGTTAGAAGAACGACACGAGGTTCTGGGTGTCGAAAAAGAGGGAGAGGTGTGATGAGAAGAATGCTTGGTCTGACTTTGGGCGGCGCGCTTGCCGCGCTGATCCTTTCGTCGGCGTCAGGGTACGCACAGGACGTCGCCTGCCCGGTGAAGGTCGGGGGTATCCTGCCGCTCACCGGCTCGATGGGCGCCGTCGGCAAGCGCATCGCCGACAGCGCCCAACTCGCCTTCGAGCACATTAACGAGGGGGGTGGCATCAAAGGGTGCGAGGTCAACTTCATCCTGCGCGACGACCAGGGTCAGCCGACCGTCGGCGTCGACGCCGCAAAATACCTCGTCGAGGTCGAGGGCGTGCCGGCGCTGACAGGGACGGTGTCGAGCGGCGTCAGCCTGCCGATCCTGACCTCCGTTACGGCGCCTTCAAAGGTGGTGCAGATCAGCTGCTGCTCGACGGCGGCGACGTTCACGACGCTCGCGCAGGAAGGAAAGTCTGGCGGGTTCTATTTCCGTACCCTGCCGACGGTGAAGACACAGGCCTATGCCAGCGCCAAGGTCGCGGCCGACCGCGGCTACAAGCGGATCGCCGTAGTCTACATCAACACCGACTTCGGCACCGGCATGCTTGGCTACTTCAAGACCGCCATCCAGGCGCTCGGCGGCGAGATCGTCGCCGAGGCGGCCTACAACGAGAACCAGCCGTCCTACCGCGCCGAAGTGAACGTCGCGCTGGCGGCCAATCCCGACGCGATCTTCTTCGTGGCATTTCCGCAGGACGGGGCGACCATGGTGCGCGAATGGATTTCGCTCGGCGGCACGCAGAACCTGATCCTCAACAACTCGCTCCGCAGCCCGGAATTCGTCAACGCTGTCGGTGCGCAGTATCTGCAGAACGCCTACGGCATGGACAACGCTTCGGCCGGCGGCCCGACCGTCGATTCATTCCGCGACTCCTTCCAGGCGAAGTACGGCGAGACCGCCGACGGGCCGGGTATCGCCACGCAGTACGACGCTGCGATCGTGCTTGGGCTCGCAATGAACATCGCGCCGGAGCTGACCGGTGAGGCCATCCGCGACTCCGTCCGAAAGATCCAGGACCCGGCCGGCGAAGTGGTCGGCACCGGGCCGGAGGAGTTCAAGAAGGCGCTGGCGCTGATCAAGGAAGGCAAGCCGATCCAGTACGTCGGCGCGACCGGTCCAGTGGTCTTCGACGCCAACGGCGACGTGAACGGCGCGGCGCTGATCTGGAACGTGAAGGACGGCGAGCTCGTCGTCGAGGACACGCTCACGATCGAGGACATGAACGCGCTGATGAAGCAGGTCGACGGCTGAACCATCGGGAGCAAAGCTCGGCCTCCCTCGCGGAGGCCGGGCGACGCCAAGGAAAAGCAGTTGGAATACCCGGATCAAAAGGCGCTCGACGCCAACTTCACGCTCGACTCGATTTCCGATCTCGACGCGCTTTTCGCGCGGCGCGCTCGTGCGGCGAAAGCGGCTCTCGCGGAGTACGAGGTTGTCCGCGGCATCGCCTATGGATCCGATCCGAGCGAGACGCTGATCCTGTTCCCGGCGCGAAGCGCCAAGGGCCCCCCGCCCGTTCAAGTCTTCATTCACGGCGGATTCTGGAGCTCGCTTGCCGCGGCGGACTTCGCCTTCGTGGCGGCGGGGTTCGTTCCGCATGGCGCTGCGGTCGCCGTCATCGACTACCCGCTGATCCCAAAGGTCCGGCTCGGCGACATCGTGCGATCCTGCATGCGCGCGGTCGGCTATCTCTATAGCAATGGCTCCGATCACAGCATCGATCCGGAGCGCATCTTCCTCTCGGGAAATTCTGCCGGCGCGCATCTTATCATCGAATTGATGGACCGCCCGCGGCTCAACGACGCCGGCCTGCCCGCGGATGCGGTGAAGGGCGGAACGGCTATCTCGGGGCTCTACGATCTGCGGTCGATCATGGCGTCGTTCCGCAACGAACAGCTCGGCTTCACGGCTGAAGAGGTCGCCGAATTCAGTCCCCTGCTGCGCAAGACCGAAATCGCCTCGCCGGTCATCGCGACGGTCGGTGCGACCGAGATGCCCGAGTTCGTCGATCAGACCGAGCGTCTGGTGCAGCACTGCCGCGAGAACGGGACGCCGGTGGAACACTTGCTGCCTGAGGCGGACCACATCACGATAGTGCTCGACCACTTCGCGGTTCCCGGCACTGCGCTCAACCGCGCGGCGCTTCGCCAGATGGGCCTTGCGTAGCGGGCGTCAAACGTCGCGGCTTCGCCAATCCTCCCATCGGGCATGCACAAGCGCCGCCGACGCGACGGCGCCGGCGAGCGGTCTGAGCGGAATGGCCTTCGGTGGTGCAGTCGGCACCGGCAGCTCGCCAAGCGGCGTGCCGGTTGCTGCATCGGCGAGCGCCTCGCCGAGCATCGCGGTCATCGCGATGCCGCGGCCGTTGCAGCCCACCGCGCCGATGAACCCGGGAGCGAATTCATAGAGGTGCGGCAGGAAATCCGTCGTCATTGCCGCAACGCCGCGCCAGACGAACTCCACACGCGGCGTTGGGTCCAGCTCCAACTTGCGGGCCAGCCGCGCAACGATCGCCTTCGCCAGCCGCTTGTGCGCTCCGATCGGAACGACCGCCATGCCGCCGCTGATCAGACGATTGTCGCGGTCGAGCCGGTAGGTGAAAATGTTGCCGCGCATGTCCGACATCGGCATGCGCTCGGGCGATATGCGCTCGACGATTTTTGGCGGAAGCGGCTCGGTCGCGATCTGATAGACCGGCAGCGGCACGATGGTGCGCGCGAGCCGCCGCGCCAGCCCATTCGCGCCTGCATTGGTGCACAGGAGAACAAGGTCTGCGGCCACCGCGTAGCCACCGCAATCGAGCTGCCAGCGGCCGTTCCGGCGCTCCGCCGCCTTGACGGGCGCTCGTTCGTAGACCGCCGCGCCTCGCTCCATGGCGGCGCGCGCCAGACCGCGCAGATAGCTCAGCGGCTGGATCGTGCCGCCCGAGCGGTCGAGGAGCGCGCCGCGATACCCTGCGACGCCGCAGAGCTCCCTTACTGCCTCGCCCGACAGATACTCGACCGGCCGTCCCAGCGATCGCCAGAAATCAACGCGCTCACGAACCGCTTCGTCGGCAGCCTGCGAATGCGCTCGCTGCAGCCAGCCGGTCTGCGCCGCGCCGCATTCGATGCCGAACGCGCGGGCCGTTTCAAACACGCGGTCACCGCCTTGCGCCACCAGTGCAAGGAGAGCCCGGCCGCGCGCCTCGCCTAGCCGGCGCATCACGGTCGCGGGGTCGGCCTTGGCGAAGTTCGGCACGACAAAGCCGGCGTTCACGCCGCTTGCGCCGGCCCCGAGTTGCTCCGCTTCGAGCACCACTACGTTCCTGCCGCGCCGCGCGAGATGGAGCGCTGCTGTGAGGCCCGTGAACCCGCCTCCGACGATGGCGACCTCCGCCGTGATGTCGCGCTCAAGGCGGGTTGTCGGCGGCGGCGGGGCCGCGGTCTGCCACCAGAGCGATCTCAGGCTTTCCGATTCCATGGCGCGTTCTTGCGGGGCAGGGCCGGTGTACAGGCGTTTCTTGCCGGCGGAGAGCGTTCATCCTATCCAGCAGCGGCGATTCCTTCCAATTCCGATGTGGCGGGCGATGACCGGACGCTGGACGATCTCCTCAGGCTCGAAATTCGAAAAACTCGCTGGCTATTCGCGGGCGGTCGTCGACGGCGAGTGGATCTTCGTCTCCGGCACCGCCGGATATGACATCGCCAACGACCGCTTTCCCGAGGATGCGGCCGAGCAGACACGCCTGGCGCTCCGAACGATCGCCGAGGCGCTGGCGAAGGCCGATGCCTCGCTCCGCGATATCGTCCGCGTCCGGGTCTATCTCGCTGACGCCCGCGACGTCATGGCTGTCTCGAAGATACTCGGAGAAGCCTTCTCCGATCCGCGGCCGACGAACACAACCATCGTCTGCGGCTTCGCGGATCCCGGGATCAAGGTCGAGATCGAGGTCACGGCGCTGAAGCGCGGCTGAGCACTCAGCCGTTCCGCTTCTCTAGATAGGCGACGAGCCGCACCATCGGCCAGAGGATGACGAGGTAGACGCCCGCGGCGGCGATCAGCGGGCTCGGGTTCGCCATCAGCGCCTGCGCGTCGGTCGCCTGCTTCAGGAGGTCGGGCATGGCGACGAACGACGCGAGCGACGTGTCCTTGACGATGGAGATGCAGTTCGAGGTCTGCGGCGGCGTCGCGATGCGGATCGCCTGCGGAATGACGATCTTGATCAGCGTGACGGGGAAGGGGAGGCCAAGTGCGCGCGCCGCCTCGAACTGGCCGACCGGGATGCTAATGATGCCGGCGCGGAACACCTCCGCCGTGAAGGCCGCAAGCACGATCGAAAGCGCCAGCGTCGCGGAGGTGAAGGAATCGAGCCGGATGCCGACGAAGGGGAGCGCGTAGTAGATGACGATGAGGACGACCAGAATCGGCAGCGCGCGGAACACGTCGATGAAGCCGATGGCGAGGATGCGCACCGCCTTCGGCCCGTAGAGCCGGCCGATGCAGATCAGGACGCCTGCGGCCGACCCGATCACGATGGCGGTGATCGCGAGATAGATCGTGTTGACGAGGCCGCGCCCGAGCATCGGCAGCGCCCGCAGCATGACTTCGCCATTGAAGAAAGTATCAATCAGCCCCGACACGGCGGTCCCCCCGAATTGAGCGCGATGGCGTGGCGCGTTTCGCCCAACCTTCTCCCCTTGCGGGAGAAGGTGCCCTCCGGCTCTTCGGAGGGTGGATGAGGGGTCAGTCTAGCATTGCGTCGGGCACCCCTCACCCGCCCCTTCGCGAAGCGAAGGGGCGCCCTCTCCGACAAGCGGAGAGGGTTGGCGCATGCAGTCTCAGGCTGAGGTTCGCGAGCAGGCCGGCGTCTATTGCGCCTTCGGCAGCTCCATCACCGTCACGGTCGAGGTGCCGGGATCAGCATCCGCGCCGAGCCACTTCTTGTGCAGGGCCGCGAGCGTTCCGTCCTCTTTCATCGCCGTGATCGCGTCGTTGACGCGCTGCAGATTGGGCGAGTCCTTCTTCATCATGATGCCGTACTTGTCGTTCGTCTTGATGCGCTCGACCACATGCATCGCCGGCATCTGCATGAAGGCGAACTGCAGGCCGGCGATGTCGCTGATCGCGCCGGCCGCGCGGCCAGCCTGAACGTCGAGCAGAAGATCCTGCTGGGCGTTGTAGCCCTTGATCTCGCTGAACCCGTATTTCTCCATGTTTTCCTTGGCCCACGTCTCGCCGGTCGAGGTCGAGAGCACGCCCACGGGCTTGCCCTTCATGTCGGCGAGGCCGGCGACGCCTGAATCCTTGGCGGTGGCGAGCGCCATGTCGCTGTCATAATAGCCTTGCGTGAAGGACTGGCTCTTCAGCCGCTCGTCGGTGATGGTGATGGAGGAGATCGCCATGTCGATGCGGCCCGAGCTGGTTGCCGCGAAGAGCGCCTGAAAGCCGAGGTCCTGGATGTGCATCTCAGCGCCGATGCGCTTTCCGATCTCGTTCACGAGGTCGACCTCGAAGCCCTCGAACGAGCCGTCCTCCTTCTTGTTCTCCCACGGCGGGTTGGCCGGATAGGCGCCGACTTCCAGCGTTTCGGCAGAGGCGGGCGCGCCTATGCTGAGCCCGGCAAGCGCCGAGGCGGCGACAAACGCAAGTGTAACGAGCCTAGTCTTCATTCCCCATCTCCCTGTCTTTGCGGCGGCAGCCGCAACTCTTGCCTCGCAGCTTTCCACCGAACGAAGCTTCGTTTCAAGCTTGAAATTTCTTCGGGCGGGCGCAACAAACTCCGTCACCCGCCGCAGATTTTCGAACTTGCAGGATAGCACGATGAGCCCACCGGGAGCGGCGAAGGCCGCAGCGAAGGCACGCGAACCGAGCGCCTTTCCGATCGACGCCGTGCGCGCGCAGTTTCCCTCGCTGCAGCCGGACCGCGCCGGCTCCTTCATCTTTCTCGACAACGCGGGGGGCGCGCAGATTCCGCAAAGCGTGCTCGACGCGGTCAACCACCATTTGCTCGATCACAACGTCCAGCGCGGCGGCCGCTATCCGAAGAGCCGCGCGGTCGATTACGCAATCGCGGAGGCGCGGGAGAGCGTCGCGATCCTGCTTGACGCCGCGGACCCGCGAGAAATCTGCTTCGGCATGAACGCGACCTCGTTCATCCGCATGGTGAGCCTTGCCATCGGGCAGACGCTGGGGTCGCGCCGGAACGAAATCATCGTCACCGATATGGACCACGACGCCAACATCGCGACCTGGCTGCAGCTCGAAAGGGCGGGCGCGACCTTCAAATGGTGGCGGATGCGCGATGACGGGACGCTGCACGCCGAAGACCTAGAACCTCTTCTCTCGGAGAGGACCCGCGTCGTCGCCTTTACGAGAACCGCGCACTCGATCGGCTCGATCGTCGACGTCGCCGCAGCCGCGAAGCTCGCGCATGCCGTAGGCGCGGAGGTCTTCATCGACTGCGTGCACTACGGGCCGCACGGCGCGATCGACGTTCAGGCCTGGGATTGCGACTACCTGGTCTGTTCCGGCTACAAGAATTTCGCTCCGCACATGGGATTCCTGTGGGGCAAGTACGACGCGCTGAAGCGCCTGCCGACCTTCCGCGAGGACTTCATCCCCGACGAGCCGCCCTACAAGATCGAGGCGGGCACGTTCGTCTACGAGAACGTCGCCGGCATGAGCGCGGCGGTGAAGTATCTTGAGTCGCTCGGACAGATGACCGCGCCCGGCACGAGCAATTCGCGCCGTCAGGATCTCGTGGCGGGCATGAGCGCCATCCGCGACTACGAGCAGATTCTTGCCGCCGCGATGCTGAAGGTGCTGAAGGCGAACGGCGCGATCATCTACGGGATCAGTGACGAGCAGCGGCTTTCAGAGCGCGTGCCGACCATCTGCTTCAACATTCGTTCACGCACGCCGCAGGAGATCGCGGACGCGATGGACAAAGCCGGGATCGGAATCCGCGACGGGCATATGTACGCGCCGCGCCTGATGAAGCGGCTCGGCCTCTCGATGGAGACAGGCTGCCTGCGTGTGTCGCTCGTTCACTACAACACGCTCGACGAGGTCGAGCGGTTCGGGCGCGAACTCGCAAGAATCCTCGGCCGGCCATGATCGGCCGCACTCGTAGCCCGGATGGAGCGAAGCGCAATCCGGGACTTTCCCCCACGGACGTTCCCCGCATTTCGCTGCGCTCCATGCGGGCTACGTAACACTACGTAACACGCATGGTACGCCCGCTTCTCGGTCCGGGACGATTCAAGCTCGGGGTCTTCTCCACCAATGCGGATGGCGGGCTGGCGCTGACCACCGTGCCGGAACGCTGGAAGGCGACCTGGGCCGACAACGTCGCGGCGGCTCGGATCGCCGACGAAGGCGGCTTCGAATTCTTCCTTCCGATCGCACGCTGGGCGGGCTTCGGCGGCAAGACGCGTGCGCGCGAATGGTCGTTCGAGACCTTCACCTGGGCGGCAGGTCTCGCCGCGATCACGAAGCGGATGGCGATCTTCGCGACCGTGCACGTGCCGCTCGTCCACCCGATCTACGCGGCGAAGGCGCTCGCGACCGTCGATCACATTTCGGGCGGTCGCGCCGGGCTCAATATCGTCTGCGGCTGGAACCCGACAGAGTTCGCGATGTTCGGCACGGCCCCGGACGAGCGTGCGTATGACCGCGCGGCGGAGTGGGTCGGCATTGTGGAGCGCGCCTACCGCTCCGATGAGCCGTTCGATTTCGACGGCGCCTATTATAAGCTGAAGGGCGTCGTGTCGAAGCCGGCGAGCATCCAGGTCCCGCGCCCCGTCGTCATGAACGCGGCGTTCGGCGGGCCCGGCCGCGACTTCGCCTCGCGACACTGCGACTTCCTGTTCTCCACCTTCACCGACGTTGCCGATGGTCGGCGGCACCTGGCCGACATCCGGACACGCGCCAAAGCCGCCGGCCGCGAAGTCGGCGCCTACACGGTCTGCCATGTCGTCTGCCGCGCGACGCAGGCCGAGGCCGAAGACGCTTACGACCGCTACGCCGTACACGAGGCCGACCACGAAGCCGTCGACAACCACATTGCCGGGAAGAAGCAGTTCTCTCAGTCGCACGACGAGCGCGCCTACCGCGACTATCGCCAGCGCTTCGCCGGCGGCGCGGGCACCTATCCGCTCATTGGGACGCCGGATCGGATTGCCGAAGAAATCGTCGCGATCGCTGCGGAGGGCTGGTCGGGGGTGGCATTGTCGTTTCTCAACTACACCGACGAGATGCCGTTCTTCATCGAGCGGGTTTTTCCGCGTCTGAGCGAGGCAGGGCTGAGGCAATGAGCGCAGGAGGATTTTTGGCGTGTTCGATCTGAAAAACCCGACGCTGAGGAAGCGCCTTGCCGACGGGCCGGCTCTCGGCGCTTTCTGGTTCGCGCTCGGCAACATCGCCGTGATCGAGGCGGCGCTTCATGCCGGCGCCGAGGCGATCGTCATCGACATGCAGCACGGTCTGTTCGACCGGGCGTCGCTTGAGGCCGCGGTCGGTATCGTGCCTGCGTCCGTGCCCTGCCTCGTCCGCGTGGAAGACGACACGCCGACGGCGATCGGGCGCGCGCTCGATGCGGGCGCCGAGGGAATCATCGTGCCGCTCGTAGAGACCGCGGAGCAGGCGACCAATGCCGCCGCGGCGTGCCGCTACCCGCCCAAGGGCCGGCGTTCCGGCGGCGGAGTCCGGCCGCTCCGCGATTTCGCGGGCTACTTGCGCGCCGCCGACCAGGCGATTGCTGTCGGCGTCATGATCGAGACGAGGGTCGGCGTGGACAACGCAGCCGCAATCGCCGGAGCGGACGGTGTGGACTTCGTCTTCATCGGCACGGGCGACTTGGGGCTGTCGCTCGGAACTGCACCGGGCTCGGAAACGCACGAGAAAGCCTGCCGCATGATCCTAGCCGCCTGCCGAAAGGCAGGGACGCCATGCGGTATCTTCACATTCGGCGGAGAATCTGCGGCGGAGCGCATTGCGGAAGGCTACGCCATGGCGATCGTCGCCAATGACATCTCGGCAGTCGGCGAGTATTTTGCGGCAGCCGCTGCATCGTTCCGCGAAGCAACGCAAGGCGTCGGCCGCACGGCAACAAGACGCGGCAAGACAAAGCGCTAGAGGCGCGGGCGTCCCTCGGGCGACAATCGCGGCGCCGATTTTCCACGTGGGCTCGCGTTGGCAAGCACCGATGTCTTCAAGTCGCCGAGTCTAGACCAGAGCGCCTTCTGCTCCTCCTCGCTCAGGCCCGCGAAGAATTCGGCGATCCATTCAGCGTGCGCGGCAGCCATCTCGGCGAACACTTCGCGGCCCTTCGCGGTGAGGCGGACCCGGACGGCTCGGCGGTCCGCCTCCGACACGACACGCTCGATCAGCCCCGCCTGCGCAAGGCGCTCGACGAGTCCGGTCACGTTGCCGTTCGACACCATCATGCGGCGCGACAGCTCGCCGAGCAGCAGTCCGCCCTCGACGCGCTCGAGCTGCGCGAGCAGGTCGAACCGCGGCAGCGTGGTGTTGAACTGCTCGCGCAGGCGCTTGCGCACTTCGACCTCGATCAGGTTCGTGCTGGCGAGCAGCCTGAGCCACAGCCGAAGCTCCGTTGCATGGTCCTGCGGGCGCTCGGAAACCTTCGATTCGGCGTCGATGTGGCGCCGATGGTCCAGGGATAGTGCGGCGGTCTGCTTGCTCACGAGACACATCTGTCTAAGGCGGCGGCCATCCGCCGATTGGCCGAATACGGCGCGCCGCAAGTGTTTTACATCTAAACAAACGGCGCGAATCCGCAAGGCGGCTGACGGCCATTCAACAACCTCAAGTCGCGCCGAGCCAGCCCGGGTCGATCTGTGGCAACGGGATCGCCGCCTTCAACTCGGCGGTATAGGGATGCTCCGGCGCGTCGAAGAGCGGGCCGGTCGGGCGGTTCTCCAGAATCGCGCCGCGGCGCATGACGATCACCCGGTCGCACAGCCGCCGCACCACCGACAGATCGTGGCTGATGAACAGCACCGTCAGCCGTAGCTCCGCCTTCAGCCGCTCCAGCAATGACAGAATCTGCGCCTGGCTGGAGACGTCGAGGCCGGAGACGATCTCGTCGGCAAGCACGAAGCGCGGCTTTGTCGCGATGGCGCGGGCGATTCCGACACGCTGGCGCTGGCCGCCCGAAAGCTCATGCGGGTAGCGCGCGGCGAAGGCGGGCGGCAGGCCGACGGTCTCCAGCGCTGCAGCCGCGAGCGCACGCGCCTCGCGCAACGATCTGGCGAGCCCGTGGAAGAGGAGCGGACGGGCGATCGTGGTCCCCACCGTCAGCCGCGGATTGAGCGACGAGAAGGGGTCCTGGAAGATCACCTGCAGATCGCGCCGCAGCGGCCTGAGCGTCGCCGCGTCGAGATGCGAGATGTCCCGTCCCCCGAAATGAATCGAGCCGGCGGCGGGCTCGAGCAGCCGCACGAGAGTCCGCCCGAGCGTAGTCTTGCCGGAGCCAGACTCGCCCACGACGCCGACGACGGTGCCCTCGGCGATCTCGAAGCTGACGCCGTTCAGGATCGCGACCATCGGCCGCCTCCGGAAGAGCGGTTTTCTGTTCGGGTCGGGGAGGGAGACGGAAAGGCCCTCGATGCGGAAGAGCGGGGCGGTCATGTCGGCACGCCGAATAAAACGACCGCAATCCCGTCATTCTCGGGCGGAGCGGAGCGACGACCCGAGAACCCAGGAAGCCGTACGCGTCGATTGTCTGGGTCCTCGGGTCGCGCTGCGCGCGCCCGAGGATGACGATCGAGAAAGAGTGCGCTACGCACGGCGTCCCTCCGTCCATGCCGCATCGGCGGCCCAGATATCCCGCCAGGTCGCCTCGATCACTTCTGCAGGAACTGGAACAAGGGACTCCTCCGGGCGGTCGTAGCGGGGCGTCGCCGCCATCAGCGCCGCCGAATAGGGATGCTTGGGCGCTGCGAACAGGCTTTTGGCGTCGGTGTCTTCGACCACCGAGCCGCCGAAGAGCACCGTCACCCTCTGGCAGATCTTGGCGACGACGCCGAGATTATGGGTGACGAAGAGGAGCGCTGTGCCATGGCGGCGCTGCATCTCGGCGATCAGGCGAAGAA
>JBOHKB010000002.1:0-2082 GCA_050728815.1 Propylenella sp. | reverse complement strand
GGTTCAGGCTCCTCGATCGACTGAGCGGCGATCGGCTGGATGGGTTCGGGCTCGGCGTCATCCTCGTGCTCATCCGCCTTGGCCGGCGCTTCCGCGGCGGAGGAGATGTTCGCCTGCGGCCCCTTGTTCTCGGAAGCCTGCGATCCTTCTCCGTCCTCCGAAATGATCTGCCGGATCGACGCGAGGATCTCCTCCATGGAGGGTTCGTGCGCAGCGCTCGGATTCGCCATTTGCCCTTCTCCGGTACAGCCGTCCGCCGATTCAGAGTCGAATCACCAGAGGACTAGACGCGCACATGATTGTTAAGAAAAGCTTCAGAAAGGCGCCGGAGCGCGATCACAACAGGATTCGGCGGCTGACGGTCTAACGGCCGTCCGGCGTGCGTATTCCAAAGACGGGATTGCGAATGGCGCGATAGTGCTCGGTCGGATCGTAGACCGGAGCCGGCAAAGCGAGGTCCTCCGCCGTCAGCCGTCCCATCGCCGAAAGCAGCGCGAACGACGCTACCACCCGATCGCGGCGCGCCACGATCAGCGTTTCGCGGGCGCTCAGAAGCTCCTGCTGTGCGTCGAGCACGTCGAGCGTCGTGCGCTGTCCGACGCGTTGCTCCTCCTGCACGCCTGAAAGCGCGATCTCGGCCGCTTCGACGCCTTCCTGGGCGGCTGCGATGGCACCCTCCGCCGCTTCGACCTGCGCCCATGCCGAGACGACGGCGGCGCGCACCTGGTCGCGGGCGACGTCGATTTCGATCTTCCGGAGCCCGTACTGCTCCTTGGCCTGGCGGATGCGGGCGGCGACAAGTCCTCCCTGGTAGAGCGGAACGCTAACGCGTCCGACGATGGCGGCGGAGTTCGGATCGACGCCGTTGTCGAAGCTTTCGTCGTGCTGGAACGAGCCCTCGATGCTGACCGTCGGCAGCAGGTCACCCTCGACCTGCTTGACGGCAAACGCCTGCGCATCGGCCTGGTTGATCGCCGCCAAGATCACGGGATGGCCATCCTGGCCGAGCGAGATCGCCTGTCCGAGCGCGGCGGGCACGAGCCGCCCATAGGGAAAGCCGTCGGAGAGCCCGGTCGGCTCGTGGCCGACCACCTGCCGGTAGGTCGCGCGGCTGATAGCGAGGTTCGCTTCGGCGAGGCTGACGGCGGCGCGGGCCGAGGCGAGCCGCGCGCGCGCCTGCGCGACGTCCGTGCGGGTGTTCTCGCCGACGTTGAAGCGTTCGTTCGCGGCGCGCACCTGCTCGTCGAGGAAGAGGACGTTCCTGCCGCGGATGTCGAGAAGAGCGATGTCGCGCAGCACGTTCATGTAGGCCTGCGCCGCGTCGAAGAGCACGTTCTGCACCGTGTTGCGGAGAAGCTCGCGGCTGGCGAGCACGCCCGCCTCGGACTGGCGAAGGGCGTTCCGCACGCGGAAGCCGGTGAAAATGTTTTGGGTGACCCGGAGCCCTACGGTGCTGTCGAGCGTCGTCCTGTCGGCGGCGAGCGGCGAGTCCGTGTGGCGGCCGGTGAAGGTGCTGAAGAGCGAGATCACCGGCAGGTAGCCCGACCGCGCGATCGGCACGTTCTCGTCGTCCGCCCGCGTCTGCGCCCGCGCCGAGTTGATCTCCGGATTGGAGCTGTAAGCGGAGGCGAGCGCCTGCGCGATCGACTCGGCGGACGCCGAGGCCGCCAAGGAAAAGAGCCACAGGCTGCCGCAGGCGGCAATGAAGACGGACCTACGAAAGGGCACGAGCCTCCCCGATTACGCCTGACCGTGAAGTCAGCCGGCCGCACAAGACTTCTAACACGCGTAAGCGCCGCCGCGCCCCGCATGCCTCTGTCATCAACAGGCAATGACGGGCGAACGCGGCGCAAATGCAACAGATTCTCGGCCGAACGCCAACCGCCGTCAGAAAACGAACTCGCGCTTCCGCTCGAAGCCGGGAAGGAGTGTCGCCCAGGTCTCGAACTGCGGCCACTTCGTCGCGCTGTCGCCTACCCGCTCGTAGAGCATGGCGCGGCTGATTCGCTCAAGCCTCAGGATCGTCGCCAGCATTCCGCCGGGCTTCAACTGCGCGATCAGGGCGTTGGGCACATCTTCGAC
>JBOHKB010000001.1:0-15273 GCA_050728815.1 Propylenella sp. | reverse complement strand
GCCTCGGCCGCAGCGGCGGCCGCGTCGGCGGCCTCCTCGGCGCGGCGGACGGCCTCGTTCAGCGCCTCGTTCTCCATCAGCCTTCGCCTCCGAACAACGGATGCACGATCGCGCCCTCCGCCGTCAGCAGTGTGGCGGCCACGATCTGGTCGCCACGGTCAAGCTTCAGCGCTTTCGTCTCCTTGTCGATCATCGGCTCGACGAAGGCATAGATGTTGCGGGCGAGCAGCGCCGAGGACGAGGCGGCGATGCGGCCCGGCATGTTGAGATGCCCGATGATCGTCGCGCCGCCGACCTTCACCGTCCCGCCCGGCACCGCGCCCTCGACATTGCCGCCGCGCTCGACCGCGAGATCGACGATCACCGAGCCTTCGGGCATCGCGGCCGCCATCTCCCTGCTCACCAATCGCGGCGCCGGCCGTCCCGGAATGAGCGCCGTGGTGATGACGATGTCCTGCTTGGCGATGTGCTCCTTCACCAGCGCCGCCTGCTTCGCCTGGTAGGCCTTCGACATTTCTTTGGCGTAGCCGCCGGCCGTTTCCGCGGCCTTGAACTCCTCGTCCTCGACCGCGACGAATTTAGCGCCGAGCGAGGCGACCTGTTCCTTCGCGGCGGGCCTGACGTCGGTCGCCGACACGACGGCGCCGAGCCGGCGCGCAGTCGCGATCGCCTGCAATCCCGCGACGCCCGCGCCCATGACGAAGACCCGCGCGGCGGGCACGGTCCCCGCCGCCGTCATCATCATCGGCAGAGCGCGGCCGAACGCAGCAGCCGCCTCGATGACGGCGCGGTAGCCGGCGAGATTGGCCTGGCTGGAGAGCACGTCCATCGACTGCGCGCGGGTGATGCGCGGCATCAGCTCGAGCGCAAAGGCATAGAGCCCCGCATCGGCGAGCCGCCTCAGCGCCGCCTCGTTGCCGTAGGGGTCCATCAGCGCGACCACCGCCGCACCGCGCTTATAGCCGGCGACGCCGTCCGGCCGGCGGACCTTGACGACGAGGTCGGCGTCGTTGAGCGCCGCCTCGGCGGTCGCGGCGATCTCGGCGCCTGCGTCGCGGTAGTAGGGGTCGGGCATGCCGGCGGCAGCGCCGGCGCCGGATTCGACGCTGACCGCGGCGCCCGCCTTGATGAACTTGCGCACCGATTCCGCGGTGGCGGCGACGCGCGGCTCGACCGCCGGGTCCTCCTTCAGGACGGCAATGCGCATCCGCTAGCCGAGCGCCAACGCCATCAGCACGAACCCGATGATGACGACGCCGACGAGCGCCTTGCCGGAGCCCTTGGCGATGACGCCGACGACGCTTCCGGCGCCCATCAGCAGGATCATCAGCGCGCCGAGCCAGAAGCCGTTGTTGGCGAGCCCGAAGAGCGCCAGCGACTGCAGGGTCGCCACGGACGCCAGAATCGTGATTTTCGTGAGCCCGAGGAAACCGGAATAGGTTCGATCATGCTCGGTGTAGTCCATCGACGCGCCGAGTTCGACGGGTCCGGAATGGGTGTGTTCGGCCATGGAATCCCCGAAAAATGGTCGGACGAGTTGGTGCGACGGGCTTTAACACAAGGCCGGAAATCAGGGCAACGTGCCCGCCCGCCGCACCGGCAGGAACGCTTCGGGCCGGAGCACCCTCGGCGAGCGTGACCGCCCGCTGCGCGTCAGCCGGCCCCTGGAAGGCCGGCCGCGCCGAGCTGGGCGGCCTGTCGGCTCGTCAGGGCCTCGCGCTCAAAACCTTCGATCTCGGCCTCGAACATAAGGTGGAAGTTGAGCTCGGCGCGAAGATGCAGGAACACCGCGCCAAGCCCGACCGCGGCGCGGTTCATCAGCACGAACTCGCGCGGGATGGTGACGGAGCCCTGCGGCCGGAGCGCCTGCTTCACCCGCCAGACCTCGCGCCGCCCGTATTTGTGCGGCTCCACGCCGTCGGCGATGGTGCGCACGCGATCGTCGAGGAGCGGCGCGTAGATGAAGCGCGCCCAAACGCTCAGTGTGTCGATCATTTCGTTCGTCAGGATCCTGAAGCCCCAGATGCGATAGGCGGCAGCGACGCGGGCGCGGTCGTTCGTCTGGAAGCCACGATAGAGCTCGATCACGCCCTCCACGAAGCCGGGCGGGAAGATGCGGATGCAGCCATAGTCGAGAAGGTTCAGGCCCTGCGGCGCGCCGTCTTCGTCGAACACGGTGTAATTGCCGAGATGCGGGTCGCCGTGGATGACGCCGAAATGCGCGAAGGGATGCCACCAGGCACGGAAAAGCGCCTTGGCGATGCGGTTGCGGTGCTCCTGGGAGTGGCTGACATAGGCAAGGAGCCGCGCCCCGTCGAGCCAGGTCATGGTGAGGAGGCGCCGGGTCGACAGCTCCGCCACCACCTCCGGAACGCGCACCTGCGGCGAGCCGGCAAGGATTGCGCGGTAGAGGAGGATGTGCCGCGCCTCGCGCTCGTAGTCGAGCTCCTCGCGGAGGCGCGCGCTCAGCTCCTTCAGCACCTCGCGCGTGTCGATCTCCGGGCTGAAGCGGCGCTGCATGGCGAGAATCACGCCGAGCTGCGAGAGATCGGCCTCGACCGCAGAGTCCATGTCCGGATATTGCAGCTTGCAGGCGACGGTCCGGCCGTCGGGCGCGACCGCCCGGTGCACCTGTCCAAGCGAGGCGGCGGCGGCCGGCTGGTGCTCGAAGGACTTGAAGCGCTTCTCCCACGCATCGCCCAGCTCGGCGCGCATGCGGCGGCGGACGAACGCCCAGCCCATCGGCGGCGCATCGGCCTGAAGCTTCTGCAGTTCTTGGGCGTATTCCGGCGGCAGCACGTCCGGAATAGTGGCGGCAAGCTGCGCCACCTTCATCAGCGGCCCTTTGAGGCCGCCGAGCAGGCGCGCGAGGTCCTGGGCGCGGATGCCGCGGTCGACGTCGCGGCCAAGCGCCCGCGCACCGAGCATGCGCGCAGCGAGACCGCCGACGCCGCCGCCCACCCGCGCGTAGCGCGCGAGCCGGCCCGACAGCCTGTTCGCCTCGTCGTCGGAGGTGGGTGACATCCGCGGCTAACTGGAGGGGATCGTCGAAGAAAGCAACTCGGATACGGTTTCCCGCGCGGCAAGGTCGGTGCGGCCGCCGATGGCAGGGGCCCAATCGGTCGGCGCACGGCGGGTTTCCTTCGTGTCGGGGAACCGTGCTACTTAAGGTAGCTCGCACCAGAAGCAGGATCGAGGATATGGCAGCCGGAAATCAAGAGCTTATAAAAGAACAGCGAGAGAGAGCCTATAGTTTATACGAGCAAAGCTCCAAGAGCCTGCGCTTGGCTTTGATCGGCGTGATGGGACTTGCAATCGTTTTGTTCCCTCTCACCTTCTATCCCTACGCAAAATTCAGAGGCGAGCGCTACTTGCTCGACGCGCGGCTGACTGAGCTCTCCAGCCAGATCTCGAGCCTGCAAGGCGATGAGACAGAGTTGACTGAACTGCTGAGGGGCTCGCCTGAGCTCCAGCGCTCGGCAAGCCGATCGCTAGCGAGTCTCGATGTCGGCGGCCTGCAGGATCGAAGCACGGAGCATTCGGGCAAGCTGGCCGCGGTCAAATCGGCGCACGGCGGGAATGAGGACGTGCAGCGCTGGTTGAAAGGAGATATCGGCTTCGAGGAATTGCCACGTTCGCTCAAGGAAAGCCCGCACCTGCAGGAAGCAGCCGGCGATCCATGCTTTCGGTTCGATGCCGATGTCTGGACGGGTTGCGCCCTCGCCTCACAACTGGAGCCGCTGCAGCAGGAAGCAAGCAGCCATTACGCATTTTCACGGATCTCCCATCTTCGAAACGCGGTCTACGCACCGCTTAGCGAGGCGCTGTCAAAGCTGCACGCAGACTTCAGCGCGTGGCTCACGGGCCAAGGATCCACCTGGGCGCCGGAAGGGGTCAGGCCCAATGCGACATTTGCGGAGCACTACGATGCGTTCATTGCGGCATATCTCCAAAAGATCGATGAGAACCATCACTCCATCGTCCAACAGAGAACCAGAGTCAAAACCCAGCTGTCGGGTCTCGAGGACGAACACGAGAGTACGGACCAGAGACTGCACCTGATTACCGGGAAGCTGGACGAAATCGCCGCCCTGCAAGATATCGAAACGCCCTTCGGAAAGCTGCCGGTTGGCCTCAACGATTTGATGCTGATCTTCCCCATCCTGCTTGCGGCCGGAGTGCTACGGCTGGCGCATCTGCAAAGCGAGACGATGGAGATACGTCGGGTATATCACAACCTTTCTCACGGCGTGGACCCGGCTAGGGAAGTGCTCAACGACGCGCACATTGCGCTGGTCGCTCCGCTCTGGATCGATCCGCTGCGCCCGATTCACCGGCAAATTCTCGGGCTCGCCATCCTAGCTCTCCCCGCCGTGGTCTTTCCGTACTCGATCATATTGCTGGTTCAAAATCGACTTCTCTGGGGGCCCGCCATGGATGAGGTGCGGCTTTCCCTACCCTTCTACATCGCCGCCTACCTGGTAATGGCGGCGGCGCTCGCCTATTTCGGCTTTCGCGTTTTTCAGATGTTCCGCAGATACCGCCGGTCACTCAAGTTCAACGCCTAAGCCGACGCAACCGCGCCAGCGCGTTGACTGTCGCGCGCGGCGGCAGGCGCCTTATCGCTCCGAACCGCCTCCAGCTTGTGGGCCGACTCCGGGAGGCGACGCCGCGCCCTTTCGGCGACTCCCCCGGGTCAGGCGGGCGCTTTGTTCGCGGGTGGCTGAGATGAACTTGCGCTCAGTCCCAACATCTCGCGGATAGCGGCAAGTGTAAGATCGTCCGCCCGTATCAGGCTCGGATCGCCACTAACGTCATGCGCGGCGTCAAGCGGAGCATCGCCTTCCGTCGCTGCCTTCGGCTTACTCTGCTCAGTCCGCTTCGGCGCTCGCAAGGCTTCCGCCACCGCGACTTTGGCCTCTCCCGAGAGAAAGCCGAACATCGCGTGGAAGCCGAGCGCTCGATAGACTTCGAATTGCTCCTCGCTGAAGAACTGATCGCCGGTGGTTTCGTGCGGGAACGTCGGGTGGCGGCGAGCATAGTCGCGGACATAGTCGTTCTCATCGCCCGTCAGAGATGCTTTCACGTAGACGATATACCCACTCCCCTTGCTGCCGTTGCCATAGTCGATCCTGCCTACCGCAATGTGCGGACCGTTGGCCGCATTCAGGCCGTCCGGCGCATTGGGCTTGGCCGCAGAGCCCACCCCCATCCAGCCCACGGTCGTCTTCTGGACCGCCTCGAAAGGCATGTCGAAGCGAACGCCAAGATCGATGCGCGCGTAGCGCTGCATCGTGACAAAGGAGGGATATCTCATGTCCGGGTCGGCATCGGCGTCGACCACGACGATCAGACGGCAGCGGCGCCGCAGCAGCTCGTAGACGCCGAGATTCTCGATGTGACCGCCGTCGGTGACGTAGATCACCTTGCTATTCTCGTGCAGCCTCCCGGTGATCTCCGCCCATAGGTACAGCGGAGCAAGTCGGGGGTCCCGGCCGATTCTGGGCTTCCTCTCCGGGAACACGCCGCTGCTGAGACGAAGATCCCGGCTGCCTTCGGAGTTCTCCAGCGGAACCCCACCACCGATGACCTTCGCCTGCCTTGCCTTGCGCTGAACGTTGCGAAGGTGGCGCAGGTAGCTCGGGTTCTTCAGCCAGTAGCCAAGCCGGACATTGAGGAGGGCAAGGGTCGGCGTCAGCGCCCGGATCGACTTGGCGCCCATGTTCGAAGAGAAGGCGGCTCCGGAGATCGCGAGCGCGGCCCCGAGATCGAGGTCGGGCGGATCGGTTTCGTAGAGCTTGGTCCTGACGTAACCGGTCGCCTCGCTGCCGACGAAGTGGGGGGAGAAGACGAAGAAGTCGGCATTCCGCCCCCGTCTGTTGGAAAAGTCCGACCCCTGCACATTCAGCGCCGCGTTGATCAGGTGATAAGGCGTATGCAGGTTGGCCAATTCGCTGACGAATAGGTCGAGCGGCTCGAACTCCTTGCCGATGATCATGCCGCGCTGGAGATCGGCCTTGGTTTTCGGGTGGAAGAGAAAGGCTTTGCTGAGCCGGTCCCGGTAAAGCCGGTGAAGCGAGTTCGCGTTGGGCTTGAGCAGCAACGAAACAGCGAAGATCAGCAATCCGCCAATCAAATAGGTGACGATGAGAGGCCAAGGGAATGGCACCGGCCGGGTTGCTGCTTCCGATGCCGGCGGCGGTGTCCACGGTGGCCGGCGAAGCGCCCATTCCCCCACCGTGCTATCGATCATGCTCAACCAGCCGGGCTGATGGCCGAAAGCTCCCCGGTCTTGCCCGGCATTGTCGCCGACGTTTTCCGGGCATGGGTTCTCGGACGGGATACTGACCACGCCGCTGAATGCCCGTGATGAATCCCCCACTTCGAGATTGAGCGAGAGGTCTCCCGACACGGTCTGTTCGACGCATTCCGCTGTCGGCGGGAGGTCGTTCGGGATCGCCCAGTAGCAGAGATAAAGGTAGCCGACCCAGATGACGAGCGGCAGAGCCGCCGCGGCCACCCACATGGCTGCCTGCGCCACCAGGCCCGCCAAGAGCGAAGACCAGCGCGAGCCCGCCGAGCCCTGCTTGATCATTTCGGCGAGCTGTTTCCTGGCGAGCGTGACGATGGCAGCAATGGGAGCGGTGACGGCAGCGAGCCACTGGACCAAGGACGCAACGATATCGGCGATCAATCCGCCGGAAGTCGAGCCGCCAATCGCCTTCGCGTCGGCGGCCCCGAACATCGCCGCGATCATGTAAGGCTGGAACTCGAAGAAGAGCGAGATGGCCAGTAGCGCGAGAACCCAAGCGCCAATCGTCGGAAGCACGCTTCGGAGTTCCGGCAACCAATTCACTTTCAGAAACGAACGAACAAGCGCCCACAGGAAGAAGAGCGGAATCGCAACGAGAGACAGCGCGAGGGTGACGCCGAATTGCTGCGCGGGAAGGAACGAATTTTCGCCGGCGCCGAACAGGTCGGGCGTGAGCAACGAACTCCTCTTTGGATTGGAATAGACTGTCAGCGCCGCTGCGATAAGGATCACCGGCAAGACCACGCCGAGATTCGCGGTGAGCCCGCGGACTACGATCGCGAGGCTCGTCATGATGTCGCGAAAGCCGCGCGGAATGAGATAGTTTGAATAATTGCGGATATGCTCGACCGATTCGGTGTCGGCGATGTCGGATGCAGTCGGCTCCCCCCGTTTGGGTCTGCCGCCGAACACGAACTTACCCCCGGTTTTGGTCAGAGTCGCCGAGAGCGACGAACCCATGTAGCCCCCTCCCGACACGGTCGACAGGTAGTCGATGTTCTTTATGACATCGTGCTGGTTCAGGGCTTGGAGCACGCCGAGTGAGAAGGCCGCCGAGCGGACGCCGCCGCCCGACAGCGCAAGCCCGACCGCCTCGATAACGTCATGCTGAGCGTCGATGTGCTGCTTCGGTCGCCCTTCGCGGCTTTTGTTGGTCGCGTCGATCCGATCGTTGATCGTCTTGATTTCCTTCGGAAGGACGTCCTCCAGGAATTGCTTGCTGCGCGCGCCGGCTCGCCTTTCGGCAACGCTGTCGATCCAATGGCTCATCGACCCCTCCCGCCGATGCGAGAAGTGTATCGCAACTTCTGATTGCCCGCAATTCGTCGCGGGCTGATTTCGCATTTTGCTCCTCAGGCGGCGAGGGCGGCTTCTCGGACCTCAGCAGCTCAAATTCTCCGTCCATCACTGAAAGGCGCCGGGCGCGATTGCTAAGGGAACAGCTCGCCCGCCGCGTCCGCGTCTTGCAAAGCCGCTCGCGGCGCGCCTAAGTGACCCTGATCGCCGCGGGGTTTCCATGCGCTATTTCGAGGACTTTTCGCCCGGCCTTGAGCTTTCGTTCGGCCCGCACACGGTGACGCGGGCGGAGATCGTCGCCTTCGCGGCCGAGTTCGATCCGCAGCCGTTCCATCTCGACGAAGCGGCTGCCGCGGACACGCTGCTCGGCGGGCTCGCCGCGTCGGGCTGGCACATTTGCGCGCTCTTCACGCGCATGATGTACGACGGGTGGCTCCATGAAACCGCGAGCATGGGCTCGCCCGGCGTCGACAGCCTGAAGTGGATGCAGCCGGTCAGGCCCGGCGACGTGCTCGCTGGCCGCTCGATCGTGATGGAGACGCGCGCCTCCAAGAGCAGGCCCGACCGCGGTTTCGTGCACTTCCGCCACGTGATCACGAACGCGCGCGGCGAGCCGGTGATGGTCACCGAGAACCCATTGATGTTCGCCCGCCGCCCATGAAATTCTTCGAGGAGTTCGTCGTCGGCGAGCGCCGCGCGATCGGCTCGCACACCTTCACCGCCGAGGAGATCAAGCGCTTCGCCAGCGCCTTTGACCCGCAGGCTTTCCATGTCGACGAGGAAGCGGCGGCGAAGAGCCATTTCGGGAGGCTTTGCGCGTCGGGCTGGCACACCCTCGCCGTCTGGATGCGCCTCAACGTGCGCGCGATGCAGCTAGAGGTGCGCGAGCTGCAAATGGCCGGCCGGCCACTCGCCAGGCTCGGGCCATCGCCCGGTTTCGACGACCTGAAATGGCTGAGGCCCGTCTATGCGGGCGATACGATCAGCTACGAAAGCGAGGTGGTGGCCACGAAGCCGAGCCGCTCGCGGCCGGAGTGGGGGCTCGTCTCCGTGCACACCGTGGGGCGCAACCAAGCTGGCGAGGAGGCGGTCGCGTTTACCGCGCACGTCCTCGTGGAGCGGAGCGACAAAGCCGCCCCGGCGGGGGGATAGCGCCGGAGCCGTCCGGCTCCATCCAGGCAATCGCGCGATTACTGCGGCGGGCCGCTCCAGGCCGGCAGCGTGTCGATCTTCATCTTGCGCCGCTCGTCGGGCGATATCTTGAAGTCGTGGCCGAACGGGGCCGATTCGAACGAGCCGTATTCGGGGTTGGCGATGAAAATCCAGTCGCGGCCGACATGCGCGATGTTGGCTTCGAGCGAGGCCATGCGCTCCGCTTCGGTACCGCCGTAGTCGTCGCTGAAGTCGCCGTAATTGTCGCCGATCAGAAGCAGGACGCGATAGTCCTTGGCGACGAAGGCGCGGCGCGTCCCCTTCTTCGACGTCCAGTCTTCCTTCTCCTTGTTCATCAGGAAGGTGTCGACGTTGCCGCCCATCGGGAAGCCGAGCGCCTCCATGTTCTTGCGCGTCGCCTCCTCCTGGTCGGCATTGCGGTTGGTGACATAAAACACCTTCACGCCCTTGGAGTCGGCGTATTTGGTGAACTCGACTGCGCCCGGCACCTCCAGCGCCTCGGCGGCTTCGACCCACGGCCCCCATGTCTTGGAGCTGTAGCTGCCGTCGGTCTCGACCAGCCAGGATTCGTAGGCGCCGTTGTCGATCGCCGTCTCGTCGGCGTCTAGAATCACCGCCGGCGGCAGGTTCTGGAAGTCGCCGGTCTGCTCGGTCGCGGCCGTCCAGCTCTTGTCGGCGAGCGCTTCGTCGAGCCGGATCTTTGCGAGCTGGAACAAGGCGAGCGTGTTCGCCCGGTATTCGACCGAGTTCTCCATCCAGAGCGTGGCGTTCAGAAGATCGTTCTGCGGCACCGGCGTCTGCGCCGCCGCCTGAAACGAGAAACCAACCGCGAACGCTGCGGCGAGCAGTAATCTTTGAGGCTTCATGGCCACCTCCCATATGTGACGGATTTGTGAAGCTAGACCCGCGGACCTGCTCCTGTCACGCAGGTGGGGGCGCGTCACGCAGCCGCTTCTTCCGCGGCCGTCGAATGGCGCGCCGGGCTCCTCAGTGCCCGGGAAACTCAACAAGCGTCCGGACTGGCACGCCGAGCCCCTCGATCTTCTTCTTGCCGCCGAGGTCCGGGAGGTCGACCACGAAGATCGCCGCAACCACGTCGGCGCCGATCTCCTTCAGGAGCTTCACCGCCGCCTCGGCCGTGCCGCCGGTGGCGATCAGGTCGTCGACGAGGATGGTCTTCTCGCCCGGGAGGATGCCGTCCTTGTGCATCTCCATCTCGTCGAGCCCGTATTCGAGCGAATAGGCGACGCGCACCGTCTCGTGCGGGAGCTTTCCGCGCTTGCGGATCGGCACGAAGCCGGCGGAGAGCTGATGCGCGACCGCGCCGCCCAGGATGAAGCCGCGCGCCTCGATGCCGGCGACCTTGTCGATCTTCGACCCGGCCCAGGGATGCACCAGCTCGTCGATGGCGCGGCGGAAGGCGCGCGGGTTGCCGAGCAGCGTGGTGATGTCGCGAAAGAGGATGCCCTCCTTCGGATAGTTCGGGATGGTGCGGATCGCCGCTTCCAGGTCCAACGCCAACGACGCCATGCCCCGCCCTTCCTTCACGCCTCTCCGGTCGCAACCGTTATTCCTATCGCGTGTCGAATGAGGTGAAAAGCGCACACGCCGCGCTTGCCCAGGCCTGAGCGCGGTCCGTCCTCAGGCGCTTCGCTCAAACTGGATGGGCCGGCAAGAACGTCTGAGAGGCGCCCCAGGACCGACATCGCCATGTGCCTGCAGGACCGCCGACGGCGCTGGCGCCCCTTACGCCGGCAGTCCTGCGGCGCGGAGGTCGGCGGCGAATTCTACTGCGAAGCGTCCGTCCCGGTAAGGCTGCGCGTCGGCAAATCTCGTCACCAAGAACGATGGATCGAGGCTTCGTATCTCAGCGGCTGTCTCCGCAGCCAGATCTCTCTGGCCCTGCCGAACATAGGCGCTTGCGAGGATGATGCGGCTCGCGATGTCGTCGCGGCTCAGCTCCAACGCCTGCCGACAGGCGACGATGGCTGCTTCGAGGTCACCCTTGGCGCGGTGGGCACCGGCCAGCATGTGCAAATAGAACGGTGGATGAAGCGGCTGCGTGCGGATGGCGAGCCTGATGTGGTGGATGGCTCCGTCCTGGTCGTCGCAGTAGTGAAGGACGTTTCCGTGGAAGCAATTGGCGTAGGCGCAGGTCGGACGATTGGCTACGGCATACCGCCCGGCGGCCAGCGCCTCGTCGAAACGCCGCTCCATCAAATAGAGGTAGCTCAGCGCCGAATGAGCCTGCCCATCAGCGTCCGGCATCGATGCGGCGATCTCCGCCCAGCGGCGCGCGAGCTCTTTGGACTTTTCCGGCGATTCGCTCCATCCCCGCTGCAGGTCGAACCAATGTGTCATCGCGGCCCAGGTGGCGCCGACCGAAGCGTCCGGACGGATTTCCGCTACCCGCTCGAAGTATTGGCGGGCGCGCTGCATCCCGTCGCGGTCCATCTGATAGAACGCATGGACGCCCTTGTAGAACGCCTCAAGCGCTCTCAAGTCCTTCAGCGTCTTGTGCCAGACCTTCGCCTGCTCCCCTTGGACGAGCTTGACATTCATAGCGGCCAGCACCCGGCCGGTGATTTCGTCTTGCAGATCGAAGGAATCGTCGAGGGGGCGGTCGAACCGTTCGCCCCAGACGATCCGGCCGGAAGCCGCCTCCGTCAGTTCGGCCGTCACCCGCATGCGCTGCCCAGCCGCCATGATGCTGCCCTGCAGGGCGTAGCGAACGTTGAGCGTGCAGGCCGTCTCCTCACCTCCAGCGCCGCGGAAGGCATAGGCACTGCCCGATGCGATGATGAACAGGCCCGACACCTTTACCAACGCGTTCTGGATATCCATGCGCAAACCGTCAGTGAGATAGTCGTTGGCCGGATCGCCTGTCAGATTGCGGAATGGCAGGATGACGATCGACGGCGTTTCGAGCGGCGGCAGGCTGACGTTCTGAAGCCTCCGCGGAACCGCCATCGGGCAGCGCCACTCCCACACCCGCAGCGGGCGCGGGATGTTCTTCACTTCATGCTCGCCGAGGTCATGGAACTCGGCCTCGACGCGGTCGCGCACCTGACGGAAGGCGTCGTCCGAAAGCATGATGCAGCCAGGTTGCGCCAATGCCTCGATCCTTGCGGCGATGTTGACGCCGTCGCCATAAATGTCGTCCCCCTCGACGATGATGTCTCCAAG
The DNA here is from genome assembly GCA_050728815.1 of Propylenella sp. Lineage (GTDB taxonomy): Bacteria > Pseudomonadota > Alphaproteobacteria > Rhizobiales > Afifellaceae > DASWJZ01. Next base: position 3,305 of record JBOHKB010000001.1, on the reverse strand, counting down.
ATGAACGCCAATGCGGAATCTCAGCGGCAGCTCATCTGCCGCCGTCGGCTGCTGCTGCCAGGAAAGCGCACACTCGACCGCATCGACGATGCTGCCGAACTCGGCGAGATAGCCATCTCCCATTCGCTTGACGATGCGACCACGATGCGTCGCGACGGTCGGCTCGATGACGCGAGCTTCGTACGCCATGAGCGTCCGCAGCGTTCCCGCCTCATCCTTGCTCATGAGGCGTGAATAGCCGACCACGTCGGCGTTCAGGAGCGCAGCGAGGCGGCGTTCCATCAGCAACTTCCGTTCCGGCTGCCAACGTTTTCCAGGGGCATCGGCAACTCATACTATCACACATCGAGAAGACATATCGGCCACCCCAGCACGCGAGTACAGCGATAATTGTCACAACGAGGGACGGGCCGTAGATTGGACCGTATTGGTCCACCGAAGAGACGAGTGTTCCAAGAACGCGCCTTCTCAGCATCCGAGGTTGAAATGACGAGGCTCGCGGCAAAGCCGCATTCGCTGGAGATCGACTTTCGCGAAACCGCGGTGGTCGTCGTGGACATGCAGAATGCCTTCGTGTCGCAAGGCGGCATGTTCGATCTCGCCGGCGTCGACATTTCAGATGCGCCGAATGTCATCCAGGTGAATCGGCGATTGCTCGACGCCTGCCGCAAGGCCGGCCTCAAGGTGATCTACCTGCAGATGACGTACAAGCCGGACCTGAGCGACGCCGGGAACCCCGCCTCGCCGAACTATCACAAGGAACTGGCGATGGTGCTGATGCGCGAGCGGCCGGAGCTTGGCGGCACGCTCCTGGTCGACGGCACGTGGGACTGGAAGATCGTCGAGGCGCTGGCCCCGCAACCTGGCGATCGCGTGGTGGCCAAGACCCGCTACAGCGGCTTCTGCCGCACGCCATTGGCGGAACTGCTTCGGCGGGACAGGATTCGCAACCTGCTCTTCACGGGAGTGGCGACGAATGTCTGCGTCGAGAGTACCGCCCGCGACGCCTATTTCGAGGAGTTCTGGCCGATCCTGGTCGAGGACGCCATGAACCATGCCGGCCCCGACTTCAGCCGACAGGCGACCCTTTGGAATTTTGAGAACGTCTTCGGTTGGGTCACCACGTCCGACGCCGTCATCCAGGCACTGGCGTGGCAGACTGCACCGGCGCTCGCCCATACCTGACGTTGATCTTAGAGCGGTCTCGACCGGTGCAGAATCAACACTACCGGCCTTCGCCAGAACGAGATGTTCCAAGCAAATGCTCCGCGGCCACCGTTCACGTTCAATCCGTTGAGCTAAGCACGCGAAGGCGGTTGGCGCTCGGTCTCTCCTTGACGATTAGGCGCGACTCACCTTCGCCTGCGATGACCCGGTCGATCTCTTCCGGCGCGAACTGCGCACCGACTATCCAGAGCCGTCTTGCGAGCGCTGCAATCTGCGCCTTGATACTCCCCCTATTCGGCATAGCCCTTCTCTCACTGTCCGAACAAGCAGATCCGAGTACAATCCGAGCGCCCTCTCCAATAATGCCTCAGGGAGCCCTACGTCCGGCATACTCCTTCTTGCCCGCAGTAGCATTATGGTGAGGACCACTTCATCAAACTTCATACGAAGTTTCGAGATATTTTCCTTGTTTTGTGCTCCTGCGCCCAGATAGAGGGCTTCAAAAACCAGAGCTTGAGTATCAACTACGAAGCTGCGGCCCTCTCGTCGAAGCAGGCCAACATAAACAAGAAACCTAGTCACAATTGACGAAAGCACTCCCCTATATCGTTCAAAGTGCCACTTATATTCGTCTACTTTATCAAAATGATCTATGTCCATCGATTCTAATATCCGAACGGTCTCCAAGAAGTGGCGATTAATATTACGGAAACGAGTGATCCACGCGATCTTGTCAGCCGACTGCTGATCAAGAACGCACTCGGATGGAACAGTAATACTAAAACATCTCTCAGCGGAGAGGTCGATTGCGAATGGATCAAAATATTCTGCTGGATACGTATATAGAGCTCGCCTATCAGCAATAGACCAAACACTTAGAATTACGATATTTGCGTCAGATAACCACTTCAAGAGAGTATTCTTCTTCACGCGCACCTTGAATCCCGATTTTCCGAGGGTGCGCTGTGTCGACTTCACTTGCACGAGGATTCTGTGCGGATCGACAGTCCCCTCATAGGAAGTTTGGCAGATCAGGTCTTCGCCATAGTCTGCTTTCACCGTTTCGCAGGTCCAGCCTGCATTCGTCAGGATGCGGGCGACTTCGGCTACACCTTGATCTCCAATCGTGTGGGGGGGAGGACGATTGGCCATTTTGTGAGTGCTCTCCTGGCAAGCCAATCGGGTACTCAACTTTCCAACAAAATGCGAGCGTGAACGTCCGCCGAACTGATCGCTATGAAGCAGTGCACGCCGTGGCGATGTTTCAACTCTGATCTGTGCGCGCCAGGACACGCGCCGCCACCGCGTCGAGTTTCTTGAGTAGCGCGGCGTCGCGCTTCTCCGGCGCGGTCATGATAGCGAACTCGAGCGCCTTGTCCGAGCCGATCGGGCACGGCTCGTGCTCTGCCGGGAAATCGCGGATGATGCGGAGGAGCAGGCGCTGCACGTGCTCGCGGTTGTCGTGCATGACGCGCAGCACCGACTGCACGTCGACCGGCTCGTGCTCGTGGTGCCAGCTGTCGTAGTCGGTGACCATGGCGATGGTGGCGTAGGAAATCTCCGCCTCGCGCGCGAGCTTCGCCTCCGGCATGTTGGTCATGCCGATCACGTCGCAGCCCCACATGCGGTAGAGCCGGCTCTCGGCAAGCGTGGAGAATTGCGGGCCCTCCATGACGATGTAGGTGCCGCCCCGCCTGCAGTCGATCCCCTCCGCCTTGCCGGCGCGGACGATGCGCTCGGCAAGGAGCGGGCTGATCGGCTGAGCCATGGAGACGTGCGCCGTCACGCCCTCGCCGAAAAAGCTCTTCTCGCGCGCGAACGTGCGGTCGATGAACTGGTCGACGACGACGAAGCGGCCGGGCGCAAGCTCCTCCTTGAGCGAGCCGACGGCGGAGACCGACACGATGTCGGTGACGCCGGCGCGCTTCATCGCGTCGATGTTGGCGCGGTAGTTGATGCGGGTGGGCGAGAAGCGGTGCCCGCGCCCGTGACGCGGCAGGAAGCGGAGCTTGTGGCCGTCAAGCTCGGCGAAAAGGATGTCGTCCGACGGTTCGCCCCACGGGCCCTTGATCGCGCGCCACTCGGCCTTCTCCAGCCCGGGAAGATCGTAGAGTCCCGAACCGCCGATGATCCCCAGC